>CAZPSA010000101.1:0-1502 GCA_964589375.1 uncultured Clostridium sp. | reverse complement strand
TAGTCATAGAAAATGCATTTTGAATATCCATTCCTATCACATTTTCATGATCATATAAATATTTTAATATTTTAAATTGGGTAGGAGTTAAATTATAAGGGGCAAGACTGGGATTAGCGATTTTATCAAATTCTAGTGCTAATTTTTTAATTAATATCGCAATCTTTTTATTGTCCATTTTATCTATCCTTTCTTTATGCTTCTTATATATATATTATATATAGGAACCTATATATTGTCAATTTAAAAAAAGACTAGAAACTAACTAATCTTTGCTCCAAGGTTTTTGTTTGACATATAAAATTCCTTCCTTAATTGTTAATTCAATTTTATTACAGATGTTTTTGTAAACTCCACCGGCATTTAGTTTATTTAGATAAACCATTAGTTTAGTTATAGTCTTTATAAATATAATCTTATTTATCTCTTCGGTCTTAGGTTGAAAACAAAGCATCATCTCGCATAATCTGTGGCAGAGACATGATTGTCTTTACCACTATCTAGTTAGTCCTTTGTAAATATGGTTATCATTTCTAAACTCCTCATGCAATCTATTAGTATATAATCATATTTATTTAATAAATTTCTCATAACTCTTTTTCTACTTATTACTTTAACAAGTTCTACTTCTACGAGAGCAATACTAATATTGTCATCTCTAATAATAATATTCATTACATCTGCTGATGCAACCGGTATTTCTTCTAAATTAGTGTAACTCATATAAGCTGTTAAATCTCCTTATAAGTCTACATCCACTAACAAAACTTTTTTTGCTTATGTTACACCAAAGCAATAAAAAATACCAGCAAATTGCTAGTATTCTTTAAGTTTGTAAATTATTCCCCTTATTTTATGCTACTTTCCACAGCATTGCTTATGCTTCTTACCGCTTCCACATAAATTTATTCTACTCCACTTTAATGCACTTAGCTAGACTTATTTATACTCCGTTTTACTAACAGAACGTATCTAAAATGTAGCAAAATCTACCATACAAATTGTAATTTGTTACTCTATATTTTTAGAAAAATCAATTTTTACTAATATCTCATAAGCATTAGAACAATCTTCTTCTGATAAATTTGTTTTTTCACAAGATACTCTACCGCTTCATCTCTAGTAGAAGACTTTTCTAAAAGTTTATATACTTCTTTTAATCTATCAATAGACTTTTTTACTTCAAAATTTTTATCATACATAACTTTTACCTTGCTTAATATTCTTTTTTCTTGTATATTCCTTCTGATATTTTATAGGATATGTATAATATTACTACCATAGCTATTGGAAGTATAATTATCCAATAATTCCCTAGGTTATCTAATGTTTGAAGCAATGGTTTAAAATCTATAAATTTTGCTATAATACCAGCAATAATCGCAATTCCAAAGACAACTATAAATATTCCTACTCGTGCCTTTTCTACACCTAACTTATAAATTGCAGGATACATAAATGACTGTAATAAAGTAGTAGCAAAAATTGCTCCAAGCATTGTA
>CAZPSA010000100.1:0-1638 GCA_964589375.1 uncultured Clostridium sp. | reverse complement strand
CAGGATAAAATCGCGATTACTGATTATTTTCAGTAATCTTTTTCAATTCATCAATATTTAAACAACAAAGTACTCTGCCAATTTCGTTTTCAAAGTCTTGTCCTAATATGAATCTAATCATTTTTAAACTTTTATTATAGATTGGTTTAGCTAGTTTTAATATATTTAAACATAATTTTCTTAATATATTTAAATTGGCTTGAGCATTTTTGTTCATTGTAAGATTAGCATCTTCTTTAAATGTATAATCTAGGTGCCAATGTAAATTGTTCTCAATTCCCCATTCACCACGAACTGCATTTTTAAAATCTTTAATTTCTGATGATTCTAGATCTGTTATATAATAGCGTATATCATCTACTTTTTTACCATCTTTTTCATATTCTCTTTTTACAATACCAATTGATTTTATATTTTTCCATTTATCCTTATTTGGTAACCAATCTATTTTTGAAGTCATTATATATGTTCTATTTTCTATTTGACTATGACTTTTTTCTGTTTCTTTATAATAACCTTCATTGCTTGCTTCTTTGTATAATGTTTCATCATTAAAGAAATCTTTAATATCTTTATAAAGAGATTTTTGATTTTCTTTTACTGCTGCTACATAGTTTCCACCTTTTTCAACTATTGCTTTTATTGTTTTTTCTTGTGTGTTTAAAGCATCAAAAGTAGATATAGTATTTGTTAAATCTAACAATTTTATTAATTCTGGTCCGGTTGGTATTTCATTCGTTTTTTCATCAATAAACTTTGTAGCTAAGCATATATCTTTAGTAACATTGAAAGCACTCATTGCATTTACAGGCTTTTGTTCACCTGTTTTACTGCTTTTTCTACTAGAACCATTGCATACTTTACCATCATAAGATATGATATCTTTCTCTTTATTTTCTTCAGTTTGTGACTTTTGATTGTCCTCAAATAATGCTGCTATTTCAGTAACTTTCTTTATTATAATTTTTACACATACTTCTTCTAATTCGTTTGGATCAATAACAGCCATAGTTTTTCTTATAGTCGATATAGAAGGTATTCCGTATTTTAAATCTAAAAATCTATTAAACCAATCTTTATGTATTACTCCAAACTGATATATTTCTGTCCATTCATTGCAATTAGCCATAAGTGCTATAAAGACTATTAATATTATATTTTCTAAAGGCTGGTAACTTATATCTCCACGATAATCAGTTAAATCTTTCATACTAATAGTAATTTCATTTAAAACCTCAATATCTAATTCATTTACATCATCTATTTTAATATTTTTCATTTCTTCTCCTAATTTTTCTAATAATTTTGATTTTCTTGCCATACTACCTCTTATCCTTTTCTATATATAATTATAATACATATTAATAAATTTTGATATAAAAAAAATCACGAAATCAATAATCGCGATTTTATCCTGTAATATTATATTACTAAAATCAAAAAATATACATTTACTATAAAAAAATTATCAACTATATTAAAGTGAGTATATTGATAGTATTTTATTAAAAATATTTCATAATATATTATTATGTAGTAATTATGTAGCTGACAGATGGAAAAAATGTTGACAAACATTAAAAAAATGCTATTATTTTATACAGAAAGGGAGATGATTAGAAATATGGCAAGTATGAC
>CAZPSA010000099.1:0-1727 GCA_964589375.1 uncultured Clostridium sp. | reverse complement strand
AATTTATAGTATACTTAATGCAGTCCATTCTTTTATAAAATTTAGAAAGGAGATTAAAATTATGTTTAAAGAGGGCAAGACTTATGTCTTTGCGCTTGGTGGTTTAGGCGAAGTTGGTAAAAATATGTATGCTTTAATGCATAACGAAGAAATAATTATTATTGATGCAGGAGTTACTTTTCCTGAAGAAGATTTAAGAGGTATAGATTATGTATTACCTGATTTTGATTTTTTAAAGAAAAATGAAAGAAAAATTAAAACACTTGTAATTACTCACGGTCATGAAGATCACATCGGGGCAATACCATTTTTACTTCAAAATATTAATATACCGACAATTTTCGCACCAAATCAAGCGTATGCTTTAATAAAAAAGAAATTAGAAGAAAGAAATATTCAGTATAAGGGTTTAAAAGTATATCAAAGTAATGATAAATTAAAATATAAGAATTTTGAAATATCATTTTTTAGGACAACCCACTCTGTACCAGATTCACATGGTATTTATATTAAAACTCCAAATGGTAATATTGTGGAAACGGGAGATTTTAAATTCGATTTAACACCAATTGGACCAATGGCTGATTTAGCAAAGATGAGTGATATTGGAAAAGAAGGAGTAACACTTCTTATGAGTGAAAGTACAAATGTGTTAGATGAAGGTTTTTCTTTATCAGAATCTAAAGTAGATGAGGCTTTGAATGAGGTATTTACTAAGCACTCTAATAATAGATTAATTATAGCTACTTTTGCTTCGAATATTTATCGTTTAAAGCATATTATTGAGACTTGTAAAAAGTTTAATAGAAAGATATGTATTTTTGGTAGAAGTATGGAAAATAATATAAATATTTCTATGGAAGGAGGATATATTGATGCTAAAGGCATTATTGTTTCTCCAGATGTTGCAAATAGTTTAAAACCTAGTGAGGTTGCTTTACTTTGTACCGGTACTCAAGGTGAGCCTCTAGCAGCGCTTTCTCGTATTGCTGATGGTATTCATAAGCAAATTAGTTTAAGACCTGATGATGTAGTTATTTTTAGTTCTTCTGCTATACCTGGTAATGCTAATGCTATAGCAAATACAATAAATAAGTTATATTTAAGGGGTGTAAAAGTATATACTAGTTCAACAGATCATGATATACATGCATCAGGACATGCGATGACTGAAGAGTTAAAATTAATGATTAGACTAATGAAACCAAAATATTTGATGCCAATACATGGTGAATATAGAATGTTAAAAAGACATGCCAAATTAGCGATGGACTGTGGTATGGATAAGGAAAATACTTTTGTTTTAGATAATGGTGATATTTTAGAAATTGATAATCAAGTTGTTTCAAAAGTAGGTTCTATTGAAGTAAGTGAAACCTATGTAGATGGTAATAGAATTGGTGATATTAGTGGAGCAGTATTAAATGATAGAAAAATAATGGCTAATGATGGTATTTTAGTGGTTATATTAAATATTAATTTTGATGCAAGGAAGGTTGTTGCTAAGCCACTAGTTACTACAAGAGGATTTGTTTTAATTGCTGAAAATGAGGAGTTAATTAAAAAAATTGAAAAGTTAGCTTTAAGTATTGCTATAAAGAAATTAAAGGATCAAAAAGCTACGTATAATGATATAAAGGCTGAATTAACTAAAGATATTTCTTACTTTATTAAAGAAGAAACAGGAAGAAGACCTATTGTACTTCCAATTATATTAAATATTAAAA
>CAZPSA010000098.1:0-1757 GCA_964589375.1 uncultured Clostridium sp. | reverse complement strand
TTTTAAATAATGATGTTGTTTTAAATAAAAATATTAATTCTATTACAAATGATGAAATTATATTTGATATTGGGCCTGAAACAATAGACTTGTATAATAAGTATATAAATAAAGCTCAAACAATTTTCTTAAATGGTACTATTGGCAAGTATGAAGATAAAAGGTTTGCAAATGGCACATACAATATATTAAGAAAAGTTAGCGAGGTTAATTGTACTACTATAATTGGTGGTGGCGATGCTGGTACAAGCGCGAAGGTATTAAATGTTGCGGGATTTACATATGTATCTACTGGTGGCGGTGCAACATTAAAATATATTTCCACAGGAAAATTATCATGCCTTGAATAATTTTGTTATCTAAATTTAAATAATGTTTATAAAATATATGGAACCATAAAATTGATAATTTTATAATAAAAAAATAGTTTTTGCATATCCCAAAGTTAATTATATATATATAAGGAAGAAAAAGGGGATTTTGACTTTTTATAATTAGCGGTACTGTTAGTTGATATGAAAATTATAAATTTTAAAATAATATGTATAAAGAACGGAAAATAAAGTTTAAAAAAATATAGTTTTTTAAATAATCTAGTTTAAAGGGAAAATAAACAAACAAATATTAAACTTTTGTAAAATGATTTATGAAAATTAGATTTAATTTTTATTCTTTCCTATTTCATTAAAATTTTAAGATATACAAGCTAAAGATACCTGATTAATTGTTGATATAATAAAATAAATAATATGGAACATTTAAATTGCAAAACAATGATATTGTGAAATGAAATAAGTATTAACCATACGTTAATTGAAATTTTTAATAAATTATTATATAATTAATTCGAGGAAGGTTAATATGGAAAATTTACTAAGTGGTAGTAAGTTAAAAGTACACTGCTACAAACATAATGGTAAAATCCATAGAACTTGGGATGAAGTAGTAATACTTGCCGAAACAAATGATTGTTTAATTTGTGGAAATAATAAAGTTAAAATAACTGAATCTGATGGGAGAACCCATAAAACTAAGGAAACAGCTATAATATTTTTTCACAAAAAAAGATGGTTTCACATCACAGCACAGTTAAAAAGCAATGGGTTATATTATAAAGCTGATATGGCTAGTCCCTTTTTAATAGATGATGGGATTATCAAATATATTGATTATGATTTAGACTTAAAAGTCTTTCCAGATGGAGATTTTCGAATTTTAGACCGTAATGAATATAAATATCACAAAAAAATAATGAAATATTCTGAGGACTTGGATTTTGTACTTCAAAGCGAATTAACAGAACTTATAAACATGAAAAGAGCAGAAGTCGGACCATTTAATTCCAAAACAGTAGAAAAATATTACGATATCTACCTAAATTTGGTCAAAAAACAATAGTTTTAAAGGTATTTTTCACCTATTTTATGAGAAATATCTATTTTTTTGCAAAAAAATGCAAAAAAAGACTAGATATTTTAGAAATTAAGTCATATAATACTATGTATGCGAAGCAAGGAAATAGCCTTGAAGAGCATAAAAATTATCAAATTTTAAAAAAATGCAAAAAAGTTAAAAAAAGTGTTGACTTAAGATTTAAGATTTGATATATTACAAATGCGCGACAAAAAAAGCGCAAATATGATCTTTGAAAACTAAGTAAAATGTCAATTTCAAGTAGTCAGATTAAACTTATAAATAATTAATTTTTATTGAGAGTTTGATCCTGGCTCAGGATGAACGCTGGCGGCATGCCTAAG
>CAZPSA010000097.1:0-1758 GCA_964589375.1 uncultured Clostridium sp. | reverse complement strand
CTAGACATCACCTATATAATTCTATTTTCTATCTAATTATATAAATGACCCCCCCCGTGTCAAGTTAATTTTTATATCTTAAAAAGTCTATAATATTAACCTACAGTTAATGGTTTAAAAAATAAAATAGATGAGCTCCCAGCTTTTTTTGGCTTAATATAATTAAAAATCCAAAACAAAGTAAAATAATTAATAAAAAAAGAGATATAAATTAAAGCCGAAAATGGAGAAAACCTTAACTTGTCTCTTTCGATAATATTTTGTAATCTAATTAAAAGACAATTGTATATAATCTAGGCACCTATAAAATTACCAGTTCCAGAATTAGTATAAAATTCATTATTAGCTATATCATACATTCCAACAACATTATCTTTTTTTCTTTTTACTGGCATCATATCTCTTAATAAAGTATTACCAGAAAAAATTTTAAAACTATATACTTTAATACTTCCTCCGGTTTGGTAGGGAACTCCGGCAGTATTTACATTCATAATATACGTATTATAATTAGTTGTTATATTAGCGCTTATAGTAATTGTATGAAGCATGGAACTGTTTGATCTTATCTTTAATGTTTTATTATATATACTAGCTTCATTAATTACATCTTTATTTAAATTTATTGTATTATCAGTGTTCAAATCAAATCTAATGTTAAACATATTTATTGAATTTTTTAAATAAGCATCTCTAGCACCAAATATGCCCTGATAGTCAGTTACATTACTTGGAACTAGACTAATGTATACGTTATTATTTGTAGTTATTTTTACTTTCGTATCTATGTATTGATTTCCGTTTGACTGTATATAACTTAATTCTTCATATTCATCTGGTAATGTCATAAAATTACCAGTTCCAGAATTAATATAAAATTCTTTATTTGCCTGATCATACATCCCAATAACTCCATCACTTTTTCGTTTTACAGGAATGTAATCGCGAACTAATTCATCACCTTCATATATTTTAAAGTTGTATAATTTTCCTCTTGCCCCTGGCCAACCACTAACAACATTGCCACCACTATTAATATTCATTAAAAATGTGTCATAGTTAGTTGTAATATCCGAAGAAATATTTACAGTTTGAATTACTTTATTATTCGATGATATTGTTATTTTTTTATTTTCAATCATTATTTCATTTATTTCGTTTGGTTTTAAATATATATCAGTTAGTTTTGTCGTTGTTGAAGTTGCATCTGCTCTAATATTAAAAACATTTATGGCATTAAGAAAATTACTATCTCTAGCGCCAAAAATTGCTTGATAATAAGTTAAATCTTCTGGCGTAAACTTTATGTATATTTTATTATTAGTTGATATTTTATACTTTGTATTGATATATTGCGTCCCACTGCTTTTTATAAAGCTTAAAGCCGTATATAGTGTTTCGAAATTTGCTTCCCATATTGCTTTTACTACGTTGCTTTCTTTTCCGATGGTTAAGGTATTATCATTTATAATGCCATCTCCGCTAGTTACTTCCCAGCCGGTAAAGAAATATCCATCTTTGGTTGGCTCTTCAAGGGTTATTTTATCTTCTTCATAATATAATGAATTAAATACTTGATCAGAACTGCCACCATCTAAATCTAGAGTTATGGTTATTCCTACTTTATAGGTAGCTTTGATTGTGATATCTTCCCTTCCAACTGTTAATATTCCGTCATTTATTGTGCCATCGCCACTTACTATTTCCCACGCTTTAAATGAGTGCCCCTCTTTAGCCGGTATTGGTAATTTTACTTTG
>CAZPSA010000096.1:0-1838 GCA_964589375.1 uncultured Clostridium sp. | reverse complement strand
AAAAGAATGAAATACAAAAATTAAAGGAGGAGATTAAAATATGGCAACAGCCAAAACGAAGAAAGCCGAAGAAAAAAAGACATACTACTTCGGTGAAAAGAAAACTGAAAATATAAATGGTAAGACATTACCAGTAGAATTTATAACACCAAAATATAAAGAAGCTAGAAATAAAGCTATTGAATTATTAGAGAGTGATAAATACAAAGATGTACTTGAAACAAGCGATTTTTGGATTTTAGTTAATACATATTCTAATAAAACAAAAGCAATGTATAGTGGACTTATTATAAGCCACGATGGTTGTTTAAAAATCAATGATGTACTTGATGAAAATTTAAGATTTAAACCTGAATGTATGACTATTGATAAAGACGGGTTTAATAATTCGTTAGTATTTACTTATAATTGTCCGGAACAAGGAATTTATGAAGTTGGAGAGGTAAGTAAAGATAATTGTAAAAATGATTATCCTTACGCTATGGCTTTAAAAAGATGTATGGATAGAGTAATACTTAAAAATAGCAAAATTGCTTATGCCGGTATTTATAGTGATAGTGAAGCAGATGAGTTTACACAAAGAATTGATGATGAAGTTGTTGAAGAAAAAACAAAAGCAACAGATAAAACAACAAAGGAAACAAAAACAACAACCAAAACTACACCGGTAAAAACCGAAACAAAACAAAAAGGAGGAGATTTACCTATTCAAGAAAATCAAATGGAAATTATAAAAAAATTATATACAGTGGAAGAATTAATACCATTAATGAAAAAAATAGGTAAAGTTAAAATAGCTGAACTAACATTATTAGAAGCTAGTAGTCTAATAAAAAGAAAAGAAAATACAAAAGTGGAAGAACCATCAGTTGTACCACAAGATGATGATAATTATTTAGATTAGGAGGAATTAGAAATGGAAGAAAATAAATTAGTAATTGTAAAAGATAATGAAATAGTAGTAGATAATGATTTTATAGAAAGATATAGAAATTTTAAAAAAGTTCAATTAGAAATGGATTTAATTGAGAAAGATTTTAAGGCTCAATTAAAAAGTGCTATGGAGTTAGTAGGAAAAGATAAATTAATTTTAGATGGATTTTCAGCAAAAATTAAAGCCGGATATACAACTAAAAGATTTGATTCTACTAGATTTAAAAAAGAATGTCCTGAAATTTATGAAGAATATTCAAAAGATTCAAGTGTATCAAGTTCAATAACAATAGATGTCGAATAATATTACATTTTTAGAAGAACCTCATATTTATTTAGTTGATGGTGTTATTACTCCAAGTGTTAGTGAAATACTACATTATATTTTCCCTGATAAATACAAGGGTGTAAATAGAAAGATATTGAATAAAAAAGCCGAATATGGAACTACGATACACGAATCAATAGAGATGTATGAAGCTAACATTAAAACAATGTCTTTAAAGGAAGCGTTTGATGTCGTTATTCAAGCTAAAGAATTAAGTTATATTCAAGAAGCAAGTTTAAGACAATACTTAAAATTAAAAACTAGACATAATATAGAGGTTTTAGAACAAGAAATGATGATTCAATATGAAAAAAAATATGCTGGTAGATTTGATATGGTAGCAAATGTAAACGGAGCATTAAGTTTATGTGATATTAAAACTACCGCTGAATTAGACGAAGAATATCTAAGTTATCAATTAAGTTATTACGAAATGGCTATGGGTAAGAAGTTTGATAAATTATATGCTATTTGGCTACCTAAAAAAGATATAGGACAAGTAGTAGAAATTAAAAGAAAACCGAGAGAGGTTTTAATAAAAAAATTAAATGAATTTTTGGAGGTATATGAGAATGGA
>CAZPSA010000095.1:0-2251 GCA_964589375.1 uncultured Clostridium sp. | reverse complement strand
GATAAATTTATATGTTTTTTCACCATTTATAACTTCTTGATATTCATTAAAGTCCACTTTTACCATCTCCTTTACAATTATTTAATTGTTTGTTTTCTTTCCAGTCATCTTGAATAGTTGCTATCCAGCCACAGTGGACAGCTTTTATAGTTCCATCAGGTCTATAAAATTTTTGAGCGTCCCAGCCTTTATATAAGTCAATTCCAAAATTAGTTTTACCTTTTGCTATACTATATCTAAGAACATCACTTACAATTAATATGAAATCTTTTTGTTGTTCTACTAAATATCTTATAAATTCTCTTGCTTGACTGAAAGGTGGATTAGTAATTACAAGATCATATTTGGAATAATCAATATTACGCCATTCTTTACAATCACATTTCACATCATAATAACAATCTTTTAAATATTTATAAATATTGCTATTTTTATCATCACAAGGACAAATTATTTTTTTATTTCTTAAATCATATTTGTGTAGTTCTCTAACTGCGTCCTTATACATTGTAAAAAATTCATCATCAAGTGTTTTTCTTCTACAAGTTTTAATTTGTTGTGGCATTACTACTCCTCCATTCTTTCTACTTGTTGTATGAGTTTAACTAACTTAATACAAAATCGGTATAAATCAGTCTTACTCATTGTTATCAACTCTTGTTTATTTTCTTTTTTATCATTAAATACATCTTCTAACATTTGTCTTGTTAGAAGTTCAACAGTTTCCTCTAACATTTTTAAACTTCATTTCCCCAACAATCCCAGCCATCAAATTGTTGTCTTGCAAATAATTCTATTCGTGGAATATCACCAAATAAATCTACAATTCTATCCCTAACTTCATCAGGTTTTCTGCTATGTTCTCTTACTTTTGATATAACAACTTGATGAACTGATTTACTTAATCTAGGTAATGGTTTACCTTTTGTTGCTAACAAACATATTTCAGTATTAGCTCTAGTATAATATCCCATACCCCAAAATAAACTATCACTTTTTTTATTTTGTTTAATCCAAGTAAAGCCAAATGTTTTATATTCAAAACCCCATTTTTTTATCAATTCTATTCCCTCTAATAGGCAAGGCGCTGTGACCCATAACAATAACACACAATCTTTTTCACAAATGTTTTGGATTGGTAAAGATTGTATATCTTCTTTTTTCATAGTATTATAGTGTGATTCTGCACTTCTTCCTAATCCTGTTGCTCTCGACCAAACTTTATATCTCCAAGGTGGATCAGCATAAATGATATTATATTTTTTATTCGTGTTAAAAATATCTACTTTCATTTTCAACACCTAAAATTTTATTTTATTTTTATATTCTAATTCATTAATATAATTTAATAATTCAATTCCAAAACTTATTAACTCACTAGGTCTATAACTTTCTAAATAAAATCCCTCTATTGCTTTTCCCATTTTATTAGGCATTTTTTCATCAATTTTAAATAATGTTATTTTTAAAATATCTTCACTATCTACGCCTAAATAATACTTATCAGGAATTTCTACAACTTCGTGTATCAATTCTAGTGCTTCTTCCGGTGATAAATTTAAAGTCAATGCTTTCATTTTTTTATAAAAATTTTCGTTAAGTTTATCAAACATTTTATCCATTGCTTTATCAGTTTTAATAATGTTTATCATATTGATTATTATAATTGCTATACATACTAAATTTATAATTAAACTTATTGTACTTACACTCATTTTGTTTCCTCCTCTATTGTTTTTATTATCCAGTTAATAGCTTTCATATAATTTTGTTCATTAATTATTTGTGTAGTTATTGCTGAATAAATTGTATTTATTTTTTTCTTTTCCTTTTGATAAAGATTGTTAAGTATTTTTAAATCTTTATCTCTTTCTTTTAATCTTTGATTTAAAATTTTGTTATTATCTTCTGCAAGTTGTAATCTAATTTTTAATTTATTAATTTCTTCTTCACTCATTTTTTTCACCTGCTTTTTTAATCTTCTTTTAATTCGTTCGTGTTATCAACTAAGGTGTATTTTTTATATTTATTAGCCCAACCTAGACTATTTTTACTTTTAACCCATTCATCAGTAATTGTGTAATTTTCTTTTCTTAAAAGATATATTGCGTGTTGTAAATCGGTTATTCTATAAGTTGAATAACATTCCATCGTAGAAATACTTCCATATTTCTTTAAATGATTTAACACAATATCTTTTTGACTTATCTTTCCCATTCCTAATCCTTATAATCTAATACATCTTTCCAAT
>CAZPSA010000094.1:0-2296 GCA_964589375.1 uncultured Clostridium sp. | reverse complement strand
TTAAACCCAAAAGTGTTCCTAAGATGGAAATTAATATTATCTTGGCATTCTTATTCTTCATAACGCATCACCTATATAATTCTATTTTCTATCTAATTATATAAATGACCCCCCCCGTGTCAAGTTAATTTTTACATCTTAAAAAGTCTACGATATTAACCCTAAGTTAATCAACTACATATATTTAGAACTACAACGCAGGTTAAATAATCCAATGATATTCACAATAATCTATCCCAAATAAAAACTGCATTACGCAGTTCTAAAATAGGTTGTATTATAAATAGTGTTGGTGAAATATTCATCACACTATTTTTATTTACAAAAAGACATGGACCTTTGATACAATGTAAGTGACGAAACTATACAAAGAAAGGTTGATTCCATGTCTACAAATAATTATATATTAAACTTATTAAATATTAAAGATAAAAATATACATATTTTAACTGATAAACTTACTAATAAAATTATTAATGGTAAAAATTTTCAAATTATTGAAGCTATTCTTACTTATAATCCTAATTTTTGTCCTTGCTGTGGTTGTATTAATGAATCTTCTAATGACATTATTAAATGGGGTTTTAGAAAGAATTGTATTGTTAAAATACCTAAAGTTTCTAATTGTAAAACTAGACTTTTACTCCATAAACAAAGATTTTTCTGTAAAAATTGTAATAATACTTTTATTGCTGAAACTAATCTGGTTGATAGAAATAAAAATATTTCTAATAATACTGAACTTCAAATAAGATTGGAACTTATGCAAAAACAATCTGAAAAAGATATTTCTGAGAGAATGGATGTTTCAGTTTCTAAAATTGATAGAGTTATAGATGAAATTTCTACTCATACAGTTTTAAGGCATTCTAAACTACCTAAATATATGAACTGGGATGAATTTAAAGCTACCCGTGACACTAAAGGGAAAATGGCATTTATTATTGTTGATAATAAATCTGGTAATATATTTGATATACAAAATTCAAGGAAGTCTCGCGATTTAGAAATATATTTTAGAAGATATTCTAGAAATGAAAGAAATAAAGTTAAACTTATATCTACTGATTTCTTTTCTGGATATATAAAACTTGCAGAAAAGTTATTTAAAAATGCAGATATTGTTATTGATAGATTTCATATTGTTACTCAAGTATATGTTGCTTTAAATAAGACAAGAATTAGTTTCTGTCATAAATCTAATCCAAATTATAATAAACTCAAAGATTATTGGAAACTGTTATTGAAAAATGAAAATGAATTAAAAGAAGAAAAAAAATATTCAAATCACTTTAAAAAATATATATCACAAAAAGAAATAGTTACATATTTAATTAATACAGATCTTACTTTAAAAGCTACTTATGAATGTTATCAAGGAATCATTAATTCATTAAAAGATAAAGATATTAATAAATTTAAGAAAATTATTCAAAATCAAAATAATAATATTTCAGATAAAATGAAACAAGCTCTTAAACTTTATAACGAAAATATAAAATATATTGAAAACTCTTTTAAATATGAAATTAATAATGGGATAATTGAAGGAACAAATAATTTAATAAAAACACTAAAAAGAATTGCCTTTGGATATAGAAAATATGAACATTTCATTTCTAGAATATTTTTAATTAAAGGCATTATAAAAGAGTGATTTTCATCACCCTCTTACTTTTTATCAAAGTCCTTCACCAACACTATTTGACAAAGAACCCTAAAATATCATTTTGCCAACCTATTGTGTAATTAGACTTCTAGCTTATAACTTTAACATTAACTTATTACAAAAGGACTTGATGCTGTTCCTGAACCACTTGAAATTGTAGTGGTACTTTTTAAGGCTATGCTTGGGCGTAGGGCGAAAGATGAATAACTAACATCGCGTCCATCTACATTACCATCACCTCGCGTATACCACACAGCAGCTAGTGTACCCGTAAAATCACTTGGATTTAAAAGCCACCAACAAGTACTAGAACCAACATTGGATTTTAGATAATTAGAATTAGAATTTGTTGTCCACTCTTTTAGCCCAGCATATAAGATTTCTTCTAAAGTTAATAAACCTATCTTATATTTCAACTTTCCATTTCCATGCAATGTGTCATTAACCGTTAATTTAGATAATTTCCCCATGTTATTATCATTCGAACATATTAGCGTAGGATTTTTATACCCTGTATCATACATTGAGTATCGTGTAACTGCTGTGCCAATCCCAGTATAATTTTCAGATGTGCTTTTGTCATTACACCATATTACATCAGCTAGTTTATTTTCATAATTAGAAAGC
>CAZPSA010000093.1:0-2341 GCA_964589375.1 uncultured Clostridium sp. | reverse complement strand
ATAATGAAAAAAGTATTATTTGCAACTTCAAATGGAAGTAAAGTTAATAGGTTTAAAGATAAGTTATTGAAAAAAGGTATTGAAATAGTCTCTCTTAATGATTTAGATAAAAAAGTTGATGTAAAAGAAGAAGGTAAAACATGTATAGATAATGCTTTAATAAAAGCAAGAGCATATTCAAAAATAGTTGATATACCAATTTTTGCTATGGATGATAGTTTATATATTGAAGGTCTTCCAGAAGATTTACAGCCTGGTTTAATGGTTAGAAGAGTAGGTGGGAAAACTTTAACTGATGAAGAAATGATAGATTATTATTCTAATTTAGCACGAATTTATGGAAAAGATGGGAAACTTACTTCTAGATGGGTTTATGGTATAGCAATTATTAAAAATAATGAAGAGTTTACTTATACTTTTAGTAAAGAAGATTTTTATATAGTAGAAACTTCTTCTGATAAAGTAAATAAAGGTTATCCATTAAATTCTATTTCTATAAATAAAAAATTAAATAAGTATTTTACAGATTTAACAGAAGAAGATATGAAAATTATAAAAGAAGATGAAAGTGATGTTATAGAGTTTTTAGTAAATAATTTATAGCATACTAAAAATAAACAAATAAAAAATTGGCAAAATTAATTGCCAATTTTTTTAAGCTATATTTTGATAATATTTAATTGTTATTTTTTGATTTGCTGCTGAAGTAGCACTTATTAATGTAGTTCTAGCATTTCCATCAGCACATTGTCCACCTAAATTTCCTGCATAACTTGCAGATTTAGTTGTTACATTAACAGCTTTACAAGTTCCATATGGATCATCTGCTTTAGCAGACCAAGTTACTGTTTGGTTTGCATCAACATAAAATCTGTCTTCATATGCTGGTAAAGTTTTTCCATTTTCTTTAATTGTTTCACTTCTTTTAATACTAGAATTTGAAGCATATAATACTAAATCTTTTTCAATTGTTAATTTAGCACTAGCACTTTTACCACTTGGAAGTGTTGCAGTAACAGTAACAACATTACCATCTGTAGCACATGTTTGAAGCCAAAATTTTACTTTAGTGCCACTACCACTAATAATGTCTTTAGCGGTTAATGCACCGGTTTTTGCATCAATTAATACACATGCATTGCTATCAATTGAATATGTTACATCTCCACTAGCATTTTCTACTTTAGCAATTGCTTTAGAAGTTTTACTACCATTTCTATGAATTACATTTCTTGATAATGATAAACTAATTTTTTCTTCCTTTTTAGGTTCTTCTTTTTTAGGCTCTTCATTTTTCTTCCAGTTAGCATATAAAGTAGTATCTTCATCTAATTTGGCTTTATTATAAATTGGTGTGCCATTTTTTAACTCCCATGATACAAAAGTATATCCACTTCTTGTTGGATTTTTTGGAAGAGTAAGTTCTTCACCCTTATTAATAGTAATACTACTAACTTTACTTCCTCCTTTAGAATCAAATGTAATTGTTATAGTTTCAACTTTTACTTCTTCTTTTTCTTCTTCATATAATGCTTTTAATGATGTATTCTTTTTAATTTTAGTAGAAAAATCAAAACTATCTTTTGCAAGTACTTCTTCATCATTTTCAGTACTTATAACCTCATACCACCCTATAAAGTTTTGTCCTAGTTCTTCTTTAGTTTTGATGTCTTTTTCATTTATTGTTTTATTGTATTTAACTTTAATAGTATTTACTTCAGTACTATTTACTTTAAATGTAACATCATATGTTCTATTAAAGAACCAGAATAAGAATAAACCTAATAATATTAATAATATAGATGAAATTATTATTACAATTTTGGTTTTCTTCTTTGAAGTTTTTGCTTCTTTTACTTCTTTTTTCATATTTAATCCTCCTTTTCTATATTATAACATTTGATAAGCATTGTTACAACTAGATTATATTTAAAAATATAAAATATTAATTTATGTGTTAAATTTGTAAACATTTTTTACCTATTTCTTTATAAAAAATTATATACATGATATAATTAGCATGAGCTTTCTTAAGTAGAAAAACATTTAAAAAAATAAAATAATAATTTAAAGGAGACACTATGAAAAAAGAAAATATTTATAAAATTTTATACTTGGTTAGTATATTATTAATTATTGGTTTTCTAATTAGATTAGGAGTAGATTATTTTAAATATGATAATATAAATAATTCAGTACCATTTTATATGTTTATAATTTTTAGAGTATTAGAGTTTATATTACCAAGTATTATATTATTTATTATAGGAAAAGTTATAAAGAAAAAATATTAATATAATGCTTTAAAGAATTTAATAAGAAAAGGAGTTGTGTATAAAAA
>CAZPSA010000092.1:0-2365 GCA_964589375.1 uncultured Clostridium sp. | reverse complement strand
AATAACATCTTCCTGTTGTCGGGAATGTGATAGTAAAGAATACAAACAATATAAACCTATAAAATCCCGCACAAACAAGCAAGCTAAGAAAGAAAAAGAAAGATTTAGTATAATTTATCCTGATTTAACTAAATGCTGTGTATGTGGCTCTAAAATAGCCATAGAAAAGAACGAGGTTTTTAGTGGTAGTTATCGCCAAAAGTCTATTGAACTCGGTATGGTTTGTCCTTTTTGTCGAGATTGCCATAATAGATTTCATAACGACATAATGTTTAATTTATTCTATAAAGTTATGTTTGAAAAAGAATATTTAAAAAATCATACAAAAAAAGAATTTATAAGTAATTTTGGTAAAGATTATATTTCTAAATTAGAGCAAAAAAAAAGAAGCTAACCGATTAAGGCTAGCCTCTTTTAAATTTCTATTTAATCACTAAAACTTGTCCCGGTTTAATTAAGTTAGGGTTGTTTCCAATTACTGATTTATTCTTGTTATATAAATCTTTCCAATTCATACCATACTTACTAGCAATACCACTTAATGTATCACCGCTTTTTACAACATAAGTTATACTTGAAGAAGAATTATTTGAATTAGGTATTTTTATTTTTTGCCCTACTAAAATTAAATTAGGATTACTTATTCCGTTATATTCAGCTAATTTTTGATATGTAGTACCATACTTACTAGCAATACCACTTAGTGTATCACCCTTTACTACGGTATATACAATATCATTAGAATTAGATGTATTAGTTTCAGCTGGAGCTGTAATCTTTCCTATTGCTGGATTAACTATACAACCTCTAAATGTGTATCCTGAACCTAAGCCCCATCTACCATTAGTATTTTTTCTTGTACTATTCCAAAAAGCACTACTACCATATCCGGATTCACTTGTATAAATAGTATTATTATCTATAATTTTTTCTACAACAGCGACATGACCTGCCCCATCATTTCCTGATAAAGTAGAGCCTTTTTGCCATACCATAATACCTCCCAAAGTTGGTATTGGTGATATTTCTAATCCATAAGTATTTTTAGCTCTTTCAATAAAATTTTCAGCATTACAATTTAATGATGGATATTTCATCGATCCAATTATTTCATTAAATCTACCACACGCATATCCAACACAATTAGCTAAAACATTACATTGACTATCGGTAGGTTTTCCTTGAATACAAGTAGAATATCCACCTTTTGATTTTGTAATAAAGAATTTATTACCAGCACTTGGTTTAGTCGTTCTTATATTCATTTTCAATCTCACCGTCCTCTACTAAAATATCCATTCCATCTTCATTGAAAGTAGATTGTACTTCCAATTCTTCGTTTGTTGTTTCTTCAACAACTACTTCTTTTTCTTCCATAATTAATTCCTCCATTCTATTTAAAAAAGACACCTTTTATTCAGTGTCTTTCTTAGTAAAATAATAAGTTATAATAGCCATCGTTAAAGCCATAAATGTTTCCATTTCTATTTTTCCACTTATAGCTAAATAACAAGTAGTGCTACTAAATAATAAAGACAATATCGTCTTTACTTTTAATAAATTTATAAAAGCATTTTTCATAAGTCCTCCTATTTCCTGTGCAATTCTTCTAAACTATCAATTCTATGATGAGCTGATTTAGTTGATTGTTCTACCGCTGATACTCTTTCGGCTAACGAATGTAAAGATTTTGATATATCTTTATTATCTAATCTTATCTCATCAACATTCTTTCCTATAATATCTAACTTTGTATCTATTTTAGTAATACTAGACACTTCTTCTTTGGTTTCTTGTTTGGTATTTTTTTTACTATTCATTAAATAAGTAGCAACACCTATAATACCTCCTAGAATCGTGAATCCTAAGCCAACTGATATGTATTCCAACATTTTTATTCTCCTTTATCTTATTCTTCGGGCTTTTTAGGAAATTTAACATCATAAGGAAAACCCTCTTGTTTAGTTAAATCTCTTAATTCTTGTCTATATTTAGCCCATTCTCCATTTAATACTTCACTTAAATTATCAAAAAAATCTTTAACCGAAGTTAAAAGTGTAGTTGCTGTTATTTCACTAGGTAAAGTAATACCCAACCTATCAAGTAATAAAAATTTATCACTATCAGCTAATAACTCATTTCTCTTTTCACGAATTTTAGTAGATTCTATTTTATAATCAGTTTCTTTTGCTAGTGCCAAATAATCTTCATAATTATCATTTATATAACTCTCTAAATCATTTCTATAAATAGTTTTTAATGTAAAGACGGAATATTCGTAAATTGTTGTTTCTTCTTCTTGAATTTCTTTTACATCATCAAAAAAAGCAACCTCTATTAAGTTGCCTTTTCTATCACCTATTTT
>CAZPSA010000091.1:0-2367 GCA_964589375.1 uncultured Clostridium sp. | reverse complement strand
ATTCAGAAACTAAATAATCCATAACACATTTATCAAAATCATCACCACCTAGTTGATTATTACCACTAGTTGATTTAACTTCAAATACACCATCACCAAGTTCTAGTATAGAGACATCAAAAGTTCCCCCACCTAAGTCATAAACTAAAACTGTTTCTTGTTTATCTTGTTTATCTAAACCATAGGCAAGTGAAGCGGCAGTAGGCTCGTTTATAATTCTTTCAACTTCTAATCCCGCAATCTTACCAGCATTCTTAGTTGCTTGTCTTTGCGCATCATTAAAGTAAGCAGGAACTGTAATTACAGCTCTTGTAACTGGTTCGCCCAAATAATTCTCGGCATCTTTCTTTAATTTCATCAAAATCTTTGCTGAAATTTCTTCGGGAGTATATTTTTTTCCTTCAGCTTCAACTTTTTCATTAGTTCCCATTAATCTTTTAATAGAACTAATTGTATTATCAGGATTAGTTACGGCTTGTCTTTTAGCAGTTACCCCAACAAGCTCCTCTCCCTTTTTAAACGCTACAACACTAGGCGTTGTACGATCTCCTTCCGGATTAACAATAACTTTAGGTTCTCCTCCTTCTAGTACTGCTACACATGAATTTGTTGTACCTAAATCTATACCAATAATTTTACTCATTTAAATCATTCCTTTCTTCTTTTTATTTTAAAGTAAATTATTCGTTAACTTTAACCATTGCTGGTCTAATAACTTTATCTTTATACATATAGCCCTTTTGTAAAACTTCCAATACAACTCCGGCTGGTAAATTTTCGTCTTTTTCCGTTAATACCGCTTGATGATAATTTGGATCAAACTCAATACCATCAGCCTTAATTTCTTTAATTTCATATTTATTTAAAATATTAATTAAATTTCCATAAATCATTTTAAAGCCTTCCAAAAATCTACTAACTTCATCTGACAAATCATTATTATCATCCATTTTTATTGCTCTTTCAAAGTTGTCTATAACCGGTAAAAGTTCACTAGCTATATCTTCATTTGCATATTTAAGTAAACTAGCTGTTTCATCTTCTTTCCGTTTTTTAAAATTCATCATTTCTGCTTGAATTCGTAATGTTTTTTCTTTTTCATTTTGTAGTTCTGCTTTAATCAATAATAATTCATCATTGTTTTTTTGGTCAAAACCATTTTCTTTCTTACTTTTCTTTTTTTCTTCTTTCTCCATGCTATTTACCTTTCTAAGTAATTTTTTAAATAATTAAGAAGAGTTACAACTTTTTCATATTCCATTCTTTTTGGCCCGATAATCGCGATTGTTCCTTCTTCTCCATCAACACTATAGCTTGTTTTAATAACCGTTACATTTGGATCAAATTCGTTTTCTTCGCCAATATAGATATTAATTTTTTCGTCTGATGTTTCTATTTTTTTTATTAGATCTATATTTTCTAATTTACTAATCATATTTTTTATTTTATCTGGTTCATCATATTCTGGTTGTTTTAAAATATTAGTTTTACCACCAAAGAAAACATCACTTTTCTTAATCACAAAATCATTAAATGCTTCATAAAAGAAATTCATAACACTTTCATACTGCTTTACTCGCTTAGCAATTATCGGTTTTATTTCGTACTCAAGTTTAGCGCTTATTTCTGATAACTTAGTTCCAATTAAAGATTTATTAATTAACTCACAAGTCTTTACTAATTCATCTAAACTTATATTTGCCGGAATAATACATTGCTTATTTTCAACATGACCCGTGTTAGTAACTACAACTGCTACGATCTTTCTTTCATCTAAAGGAATAATACTTACTTGTTTTAATGTATTATTTATACTTTCTTTTCCAAGTACTATGCTCGTATAACTAGTAATATCACTAATTATTTCCATACATTTAACAATTGTATCACTTAAGGTTAATTCTTTATTATTTAAAATAGTTTGAAGTTTTAAAACATCATCACCAGTTATTTCCTTAGGTTTCATTAAATTGTCTACATAAAACTTATAGCCTTCTTCGCTAGGTATTCGGCCACTTGATGTATGAGTTTTCTCTAAGAAACCAAGTCCTTCTAAATAAGCCATATCATTTCTTATAGTAGCACTAGAACATTTTAGTTTTTTTACTAATGATTTAGACCCAACTGGTTTTACTGTTTTAATATAATTTTCAACAATAAGCTTTAATAATTGTTTCTGACGATCGTTCACATCATCACTTCCTTCAGCTAGCACTCTTCTTTTTTAGTGCTAACATCATTATAATATTATGCTTAGCACTTGTCAATATATGAGTGCTAATTTTCAAAAAAATTCAAAAAGTTTACAAATTAAAAAAAGGCTAGTATTTTAACCTTTATATAATAATTTATTTTACATTTGTTCTT
>CAZPSA010000090.1:0-2497 GCA_964589375.1 uncultured Clostridium sp. | reverse complement strand
AGGCTTTTAACTAGCAATAATTTATTTTATGTGCAATATATTTTTGCCCCCTGAAATCCCAGCCGAGAGGCTGGGATACTTTGTTTTATAAGGGTTTTGTTTAAATGTTATAGTTTTCAACTACCCATATAACTACCCACTTTGGTAGTTTTTTTAAATATTTAACAAAGTTTATATTAGTTTATTTATTGTATCTACAACATCATTTAGTTTATTTTTATACATATGAGAGTAAGTATTTAGTGTTTCATCTATTTTAGTATGACCTAAATACTTCGCAACTATTGTTATATTAGCACCGTTATTAATTAGTAAGGATGCACACGAATGTCTAAAATCGTGAATCCTTATTTCTTTGATTTCTGCTTTTTTACATATTTGAATTTTCCTATCTCTAAGTCTTGAATTAGTTATAGGGACATCACTGCCAAAGATATACCAACTTTTCTTAAAACCATAATTCTTTTTCTCTTTCTCAAATAGTGTTTTGAGGTCATTTAAGAGGACTTCTGCTATTGGTATAGTTCTTATGCTAGATTTAGTCTTTGGAGTTGTTACAGTGTATGTTCTTGAATTATCACTGCCTATTTGAACAATATTTTTATTAACTTTTAATTCTTTTTCTTCAAAGTTAATATCATTCCATGTTAATGCTCTTGCTTCACCTCTACGAAGTCCACAATAGTAAAGTGTTTCAAATAGACATTTAAATTTTAAATCATTTTCACAACTAATAAATTGTTTAAATTCTTCTAATGTGTAAAAATCCATTTCTTTCTTTAGTTCATTATGATTTACAAATTTAGTAATTTTGTTATAAAAACTTCTAAAATCAAAGTCATACATTTTACTACCCCAATTAAGAACTATTTTAATAAATTTTTGTATATCATTTTTAGTGCTTGTTTTAATATCAAGTTTTGAAATTTCTTTTCTCCATAATTCATAATGTTTAACATTTAAATCTTTTAATTTAATATTATCTAATAACTGCATATACTTAATTCTATCTTTATAAGTTTTAAGTGTAGTAGGTTTAACTTTATCTTCTTGATAATTATAATATGCTGTATATAACTCTTTAAATGTCATATTCTTATCTTCAGGAATATTTCCAATTTGTAGAGAAAATTCTCTTTCAGCTGCGAGTGCCTCATTTTTAGTTTTATATGCTTTTGATGTGTATTTTTTTCTTTTTCCATTTAATTTGGGTATCCAAGTATAAAATACCCATTTACGACCATCTTTAGTCCATTTATATTGCTCTAATAGTCTTGTAGCCATTTATCATTCCTCCTTTTGCTATCAAAACTATCACGCACTCTTAATATTATTTTAACATGATTTTTTATAGTTGAAACAATAAAAGAGTGCTTATAATAGTTTATCTTCCTAAATCATTTGATTTATCTTTTTTATTGTTTTTTCTATAATATCCATAATTGATAGAGTCTGCTAATTTTTCATAATCTTTAGCATTATTAGTAGGAGTTCTACCTAATACTTTATCAATTGCATCACATAGTTTTTCAAATAAATCTTTCCATTTATTTACCTCTGTTTCTAATTTGTTTTTCAATTCGGTAATGTTTTTATTTAAAACAGTTATTAATTTATTTAAATTATTAATTTTTTCATCTTGTTCTTTTATTACTTGATTCTTTTTAATTAGTTCACTATTATTCATAAATGTTTCATTTTTTTCAGTTAGTTCATTAATCTTTAAATCTTTATTAGAATTATCAACATCCAATAGAATTACTTTCTTTTCTAATTTTTTAGTGTAATCAATAATGTTATTAATATCTTTTTCTCTATAACCAGTTAACTTTCTTTTTATTGGATTTAATAGTTCTTTATTTAAACTATCTGATTCTATATTTTTTAATGCTTCTTTAGAATTCTCTATAATCTTTAAAGTATTTTCTTTTACCTTATTTAATTCTTCTAATTCAGCTCTTTTTTCAGCAATATCATATTCTAATTTAGATTGATTCTCTTTATTAGTACCAATATCACCACGATAAAGATTAAATCCTTTTTCTGTTATATATTTATTAAATTCATTTTGCATTTGATGATATGATGATTTACCACCTTTATTTTTCCAAAATTGATCACAATTAAGAAAGTTGCCTTTTACTTCTTCATATATAATTTTCCCATTATTATCACGAAGTAGTTTAGGAACAATAGTAGAAGTACCATCTTTTTTCATTACTTCTTCCTTTACAATATTTCCATCATTATCTTTCTCATAGCATTTTCTTTTAACCGTATCAACAACTGGTAGAAAATATGCTTGAAGATGTGGAGTGTCTTCATCATAGTGAATTTGTGCTAAAATAATGTTTTCTTCACCAACATAATCTTTTAAAAACTCAATACATGAATCAAAAAAATATGAAACAGCATTAGGTATATCTTCTTTAGATTTTATATTATGTTAATGGTAATATAAGAATGGCTCTTGTGCAAAATACGTGCGTTTTGTACT
>CAZPSA010000089.1:0-2511 GCA_964589375.1 uncultured Clostridium sp. | reverse complement strand
AGCCACCTACAAAGTAGGAATAACCGTAACTCTAGATTTAGATGGTGGCAGTTCTGATCAAGTATTTAATTCATTATATTATGAAGAAGATAAAATAATCCTTTCTGAACCAACTAAAGATGGATATTTCTTTGCCGGCTGGGAAGTAACTAGCGGAGATGGCATCATAGATGATAATACCTTAACCATCGGAAAAGAAAGCAACGTAGTAAAAGCAATATGGATTTCACCTGAGTTCTTGTTTTCTTATACTGGCAATGAACAGTCGTTTACAGCTCCAGTAACTGGAGTATATAAGATTGAAGCATGGGGAGCCCAAGGTGGTAGCAGTATTTTAGATGGTGGCACGCGGGATATTACAAAGCAACAATATTGTTATGATGATGGTGTTGGAAAATGTGCTGGGGGAATGGGATCGTATACTGCTGGAGAAATAACTCTAAATAAAAACGATAAAATTTATATATATGTTGGAGGAAAGGGCTCAAATGGAGTAGATAAAGGTACTGCAAGTGGGGGATATAATGGTGGTGGTTCTGGTTCTCATGACAACGCAGATAATGAAGCTAATGGAGCGGGCGGCGGCGCTAGTGATATTAGACTAGTTGGTGGAACCTGGAATAACGCATCTTCATTGAATTCAAGAATAATGGTTGCGGCTGGCGGCGGAGGTTCTTCTGATAGTTTTACTGGACTATCAGGTGGCGGTTTAGCAAATGATAATGTAACTTTTATGAATTATACGCCAACCCTTTTTAATCAATCAAATCAAACAACTGGTAATGCCTTTGGCATTGGCCAAAATGGTATTCTTGTGCGTAATAATTATCCCGTAGCAGGCGGAGGAGGAGGCTACTATGGCGGAATATCAAAAGACAATGGAAAAGATTATTCAAATATAGGAGCTGGAGGATCATCATATATTTCTGGGCATACTGGCTGCGTTGCGATAACATCAAGTAGTAGTACGGTTGCTAAAACTGGGTGTACAACTGGAACTAGTGATAACTCATGTAGTATTCATTATAGTGGCAAATATTTTACTAATACAGTAATTGTTGATGGAAATGGTTATAAGTGGACAAATGAAAAAGGTACTCAAGTTGGGACTATTATGGCTGATGGAAATAGTACAAAATTCGGCAATAATGGTAATGGTAATGTAAAAATCACCATAAAAAATAATGATATTTATACATTAAAGGTCGGATTAAATGGTGGAAAAAGTAATCAAACATTTAAAGAATATTACTCTGGAGGTGAAACTGTAACCTTAAATGAACCAACCAAAGATGGCGCTGTATTTAATGGTTGGCGGATTATTAGTGGCAATGGAACTATTAATAATAATGTTTTAAGTTTTAATAATTCAGATGTAATAATAAATGCTAGTTGGACTGAAATAACGAGTAAATCATTAATGCTACGATATGACGCTGGAAATAATTCGGGATCTGGCCATAATTCTAATACTACAACCTGGACAGATTTATCTGGAAATGGTAATAATGCTAAAATTACGGGAGCTACTTGGGGAAGCAATTATCTATTATTTGATGGGACTGATGATTATGCCGCAATTAAAGCATTAAACTATAGTAATTATACTGTTGAAGTCGTAACAGCGCCAGCAAATGTTGCAAACTCTGGCGAAATGGTTATAATAGCAAACTGGGAGACCGGTGGATATGGGCTAAATTTAAATGCTAACGGAATATTTTCTTCGCAAGCGTATATTTCATCAGCGTATTATAATGCAAAATATTCGGTAAAAGCTACCGCAAACACAATTTATCATGTTGCAGGTTCTTTCGACGGAAGTAAATTAAAGTTATACATTAATGGCACTCTTACGACTACTACTAATATTTCTGGCTCAATCGGTAGCCCAAGTAATAACACAATAATGATGATAGGGACAAATCCGAATGGTTCTGCCGCTGCTGGTTCTTATTATGCCGGAAAAATATATTCTGTTCGAATATATAATAGAGCCTTAAGTGCAAGTGAAATAACTACTAATTATAGTGTTGATAAAACAAAATACAATCTTCAATAATTATAGAAATAGCAAATTTAAATTGGGTTTAATAAATAAATACAAGATTAACGAAAAAATGTGTACATTTTGTTTGGCTAAATATAAAATGTGGAATATATTATTATTTAGGAAAAACTTAACTTTAATATTGATAATTTTT
Organism: uncultured Clostridium sp.; assembly: GCA_964589375.1. Lineage (GTDB taxonomy): Bacteria > Bacillota_I > Bacilli_A > RF39 > UBA660 > CAG-533. The sequence continues at coordinate 310 of CAZPSA010000089.1, read as the reverse complement.
GTTTAATTGCCTTAATTCTTGCAAAAATATAAGTAGAGTTTAAAATAAAAAGCCCATCAATCTATACCTTTGTTAGATTGATGGGCTAGTCAAACATTTAGGCGAGTACTGAAACGCGCGAACGTTAAGTACTCTCTTTTTTATTTTATGCAAGGTTCATTGACAAATACATCATATCATATTTTGTGGTTATACTCAAAAATTAACTTAGGGTTAATATTGTAGACTTTTTTGATAGTAAAAATTAACTTGACACGGGGGGGTCGTTTATATAATTAGATAGAAAATAGAATTATATAGGTGATGTCAA
>CAZPSA010000088.1:0-2567 GCA_964589375.1 uncultured Clostridium sp. | reverse complement strand
AATTAAAAATAATTGTTTTTTTAGTTAATAATATGTTATACTAATAATAATTAGAAGGTGGTATTATAATCTTGAGTTTTGCAGTTAAAACGAGCAATCCTATATAATATAAGTGTTTGCTCGCTTTTTGATTGTTGTGTATCAAGTCCTGTTTTTATAAATTTAAAATTTTTTTAATTTCTGTTAAAGTTCTATACTTTTTATTTAAATTTAAGTTATATATTTTATCAATATTTTCAATTATATCATCATAATTATTTTGCAAGTAAATATCGTGTTCTATATTTGAACTTGTATAGTTTTTAAGTGAGTTAACTATTTTATCAGTAGAAAATTTTCTTTCTAATTTTTCTTCTAATAATCTTAAAATTACTAGTGAAACAAAACAAGTAAGAAAGTGTGCTTCTATATGTTCTGGTGTCCATACATATACAGGTCTTGATTCCAATGTTGATTTTGTTACCTTAAATGTATTTTCAATTCTTGCTAATCCTCTATAAATATTTCTGATTTCTATATCTGATAAATGTTCTTCAGATGTTACTATTGAGTAGTACCCATCATATTTTTCTTCTTCATTTATTTTTTCTTCATTAAATATCAAATTTGTTGTATCTGCTATTTCACCAGTTGATTTAATAAACTTTAAATTTTTAACATAATTTGCTGCTCCATACGAAGTTGCCTTATTATATTTGTGTGGATTATTTATTAAGTCTTTTGCTTTTTCTATCATCATATCTCTATCGTGTTTTTGTTTATCAGCATATTTTTGTGAAAAATATACCATTTGTTTTTGAACTACTTCAATCCATTGTTTCTTTTTATTTCCACTTTTAGTAAGCCCTTTATCATCTCTTGTAATATACATCTTTTTAGGATATATTCTTGACTTGTGTATAAATTTAATTTCTTCATTTTCAATTTCATCCTTTATAATATCTGTTTTATATTCATCTTTTTTTAATACCCATTCTTTGAATTCAGCATCAGCACCTCTTACTGATTGTCCATATACATATCCATTTTTATTTTTACTCATTTCTAAAGATGTTCCTGCTATATCAATTATGTTGTCAGAACAATTTAATCCTCTATCTGCAACAACTACTGTCCTTTCAAACTTAAACTTATTTTTAAGTCTTTTTATTTCTGGAGTAAGAGATAACTTTTCTGACTCATTTCCTGGAAATAAATTATAGGCAATTGGTATACCGGAGGCATCCATTAAAAGTCCCATTTCAATGATAGGGTCTGGTCTTTTATTTTTCTCTGGTCCTCTTTTTCTGTAACTTTTTTTCTTTATAATTTTATTTCCGTCTTTATCTAATTTTATACTATTGTCATCATTAAGTTCATACTCATCTTCATCATTATATTCGATTTCAAAGTAGTAGTTTGTACAATCATAAAATGTTTTACTACTATCTCTTTTATATTTTTCCTTTGTATTATTCCAAAGTAATAATTCGATTTCTTCTTTATAGTCTTTCAAATAAGTTAATGCACGATACATATCATCTTCAGAAAAATTATATTTGTCAAAATAAATATTTCTATTTTCGTAAGTTTCCTTTTTTGAAGCTGGGTATAAAATTCTTGAGAATACTAGTAATGAAAAAACATCATTTAATTTATAATTTATCTTTAAATTTTTTTGTTTAGAATTAAGAAGTGTAGAAATATCTAATTCGTTATATATATTTTTTAATATAGAGTAACCTAGATTTTTTCGAATAGTATTTTTATCGATTATTTTAGTATTAATATTTTTAATAACTAGTTCTGTAATTTCTTTGCTACTTTTTTGTTTAGCAATTTCTTTAAAATGAGCGATTGGATCAGAATGGATTTTCTTTAAATCATCAAGGTAACCTAATTTTTCGATTGTTTTCTGTTTAACTTTACCATTTTCATCTCTATAACCTTGAACAAAAGATAAATAAATTTTACCATTACTTATACTTTTTCTTAAAAACATAAATCATCAACTCCTGTACTGTTAATATAATTATACCACAATACATAACGATACACAACAATAAAATATAAAAAACTTGACAAAATAAAAACCTTATATTAAAAGGCATTGAATAGCATTAAGAAATTAAGCAACTGCAAAACTCGGGGGAGCTCAATTAACAGAAGGAAGTGTTTCACCAAAAGAATTATTAGCAGTTACAGATCCGAATACGGTACAACAATATATTTTAAAAGAAGTACAAAAAGTATACAGATCTCAAGGTGTTGATATCAGTGATAAACACGTAGAACTAATAGCCAAAAGAATGATTTCACAAATTCGTATTGTAGAAGCAGGTGATACAAACTTTGTTCCAAGTACAACTGTATCATTAGGTGAATTTACAGAAGGAAATAAAGACGTTATAATTCAAGGTAAAAAACCAGCTATTGGTCAACCAATATTATTAGGAATTACCAAAGCTTCATTGCAAACTGACTCATTCTTATCTTCAGCATCTTTCCAAGAAACAACAAGAATTTTAACTGAAGCAGCAGTTAAAGGAAGTACAGATAAATTACATGGCTTAAAAGAAAATGTAATT
>CAZPSA010000087.1:0-2684 GCA_964589375.1 uncultured Clostridium sp. | reverse complement strand
CTACGACCCCCTGCTTGTAAGGCAGGTGCTCTAACCAACTGAGCTAATCGCCCATTTAATAAAAATAATTTTTTGGTGCCCGAGGCCGGACTTGAACCGGCACGAGTTATTATGCTCGCAGGATTTTAAGTCCTGTGCGTCTACCTATTCCGCCACTCGGGCGGGCACTTGTGTCTTAAATAATTAAGACTACTTGAGTATATCAATTTTTTTATTCTTAATCAATACTTTTTTTCATTTTTTGTGGAAAAAATGTGTAAAATTTGGTTTATAAAGCTATATTTAGCAAAAAAAGTAAAAAAGAAATGCCTTTTTGTTGACTAAATTTTTAAAAGTATGTTATAATCAGTTTGTTCCTATAAAGGAAACGGAGAAATACCCAAGTCTGGTTGAAGGGACTGGTCTTGAAAACCAGGAGGTCGGCAACGGCGCAGGGGTTCGAATCCCTTTTTCTCCGCCATTAGTTATCGCGGGATAGAGCAGTTCGGTAGCTCGCAAGGCTCATAACCTTGAGGTCGTAGGTTCAAATCCTGCTCCCGCAACCATGGTTCGTTAGTCTAGAGGCCTATGACGTCTGCCTGTCACGCAGAAGATCACGGGTTCAAATCCCGTACGAACCGCCATTTGGCTTCATAGCTCAGTCGGTAGAGCAGAGGACTGAAAATCCTTGTGTCGCTGGTTCAATTCCCGCTGAAGCCACCAGTTTAAAACTAAACTCGAGCTACAATGGTTCGAGTTTTAATAATGCTAAATTTTAGACTAAATATTCACAGATTATTAGCTTTTGTGTATGTTTAGTCTAATTTTATTAGTCAATTGAAATGGTATATTTCCATAAAGAATTAAAGAAGAATATGCTATAAATGAAGTTTAAAAAATGGATTAAGATTATTACAGCAAGTTACAATAGAATATATAAAAATAATATTTGATAAGATAAAATAAAAGTTCCGAAGCCAAAAAGCAAAATAACTGCTATTTATAGGAAAAATTGACTTTGTTTTATGGTAAAATATAACTGAAAGACAAATAGTTTTTTTAAGAAAGTGATAACATGAAGAAATATATTTTAAATCCTATAAGTATGTTTTTAATCGGCTTAATACTTGGTGTAATAAGTAGACTACTTGATATTTATACCCAAAATTTAGGCAATATTTTTTCTGAAACGGCTATTTGGATCTTATTTGGCGTATTAATTTCCATCTATAGTAAAACGAAAAAACAAGCAATGTTAAATATATTTCCATTTTGTATTGGAATGCTTATAGCTTATTATTTCGTAGCATTTGTTACAAATGGTGTTTATAGTAATATCTTCATTATGGGGTGGTTTTTATTTGCCCTTTTTTCTCCACTTCTTGCTTATATTACTTGGCAAGCAAAGGAAAAAGGAATATTAGCTAAAGTTATAAGTATTGGTATCATTTTAGTATCAATAATATCTACGATAGTATTATTTGATAAGCTAAGACTTTATGATTTTATAATAAATGGTATTATTATTTATTATTTATTTTTTAAGAAAATAGAAAGATAAATTTAGAATATTTTTCTTAAGATATAACAATCGTGCAAATGTTAAAAAGAACGTTTATTTTATAGATAATTGATAGAATAAAGTAATTAGTATCAATAATATGTAATTTGCATGGTGAAGTACCTTTTATCAATTTAATTTTAATGATATAAACGAACAAATAATATATAATGGCAAAGATGCTTATTTAGTGAGTATTACTTATATAGGAAAATATACTTATATTTACCAAACACTTGATATTATTGATGCATACTTCAAAAAAATGATTATTAGGCCAAAAATTAGCTCTTTTCTTATTTAGATATAAAATAAAAACCACACAATCTGTGTGACTTTTAAGCAAATAAATTATCTTTATATTTTATACTATATTTAGATAACAATATACCTAATTTATTGTCATCTTCAAAAATATATTCATAGTCATTTATTGAATTATTATCAAAAGGCTTGATGGTAGATGGCACTTCAAATTTTATAAATTTTTTGTTATTAAATATAATATCAATTTCATTAATATCTTTTTTTCCTTTAATTCTTTTAATATTTTCTGAAGGTATAATTAGTTTTTTAAGATTTATTAAAAAGAAATTTGCATATAATTTATTGTTAATAATTGTTTGTTCATAAGGCGTTTCTTCCCCCTTATTATCTAGATTAGTAACATAAAAGTCATTTAAGGCATTTTTTTCAAAGAACATTTCTTCTCCATTATCGAAAATAATTTTAATAAGTTTTATGTTGTCCATCTAGTATCACCATATTAAGTATAGCATTTATATTTAGAAACTAAAAGAAATAAAACGCCAAATATTCAAAATTTGTTAAAAAGTTAGATAATTTTAAAAAAAATTAGCATTTAGATTAAATTCAAATTAAATAGTTGTTGTTTTTTTAAAATTTTGTGTTATAATTTATCTTGTAGTTAAAAAGAAATGCGCCCATAGCTCAATTGGATAGAGCGTTAGACTACGGATCTAAAGGTTGGGGGTTCGACTCCCTTTGGGCGTACCATATTCGAGAAGTAGCACAGCTTGGTAGTGCACTACGCTTGGGACGTAGGGGTCGCAGGTTCGAATCCTGTCTTCTCGACCATTTAACATTTTAACCCCACATTTATGGGGTTTTAGTTTGTCAAAAT
>CAZPSA010000086.1:0-2726 GCA_964589375.1 uncultured Clostridium sp. | reverse complement strand
ATTGGAAAGATGTATTAGATTATAAGGATTAGGAATGGGAAAGATAAGTCAAAAAACTACTGAAATATGGAAAGATATAAAAGGTTATGAGGGTTATTATCAAATAAGTAATTATGGTAGAGTTAGAAGTTTAGATCATTATGTTAAAGAACGATGGGGTATGGTTTTTATTAAAGGCAAAATATTAAAAACATCAAAAAATTCTTTTGGTTATCAAGTTTTTAGATTAGCGAAAGATGGTGTAAAAAAAATGGGTAATGTTCATAGAATAGTTGCTGAAACATTTATACCCAACCCTAATAATTATCCTTGTGTATTACATAAAGTTCCTGTTTGTAACGGTGGAACAAATTGTGTTGAAAATTTATATTGGGGAACTCAAAAAGACAATATAAATGATTGTATAAAAGATGGACACTGGAAAAATCCTAATATAAAAAATATGAAAAATATTGATAACACGAACGAATTAAAAGAAGATTAAAAAAGCAGGTGAAAAAAATGAGTGAAGAAGAAATTAATAAATTAAAAATTAGATTACAACTTGCAGAAGATAATAACAAAATTTTAAATCAAAGATTAAAAGAAAGAGATAAAGATTTAAAAATACTTAACAATCTTTATCAAAAGGAAAAGAAAAAAATAAATACAATTTATTCAGCAATAACTACACAAATAATTAATGAATAAAATTATATGAAAGCTATTAACTGGATAATAAAAACAATAGAGGAGGAAATAAAATGAATGTAAGTACAATAAGTTTAATTATAAATTTAGTATGTATAGCAATTATAACAATTAATATGATAAACATTATTAAAACTGATAAAGCAATGGATAAATTGTTTGATGAACTAAATGAAAATTTTTATAAAAAAAGGAAAGCATTGACTTTAAATTTATCACCGGAAGAGGCACTAGAATTAATACACGAAGTTGTAGAAATTCCTGATAAGTATTATTTAGGCGTAGATAGTGAAGATATTTTAAAAATAACATTATTTGAAAGTGATGAAAAAATGCCTAACAAAATGGGAAAAACAATAGAGGGATTTTATTTAGAAAGTTATAGACCTAGTGAATTAATAAGTTTTGGTATTGAATTATTAAAGTATATTAATGAATTAGAATATAAAAGCAAAATAAAATTTTAGGTGCTAAAATGATAAAATTAGAATTTGGCGATTGTTTGGAAATAATGAAAAAAATACCTAATAATTCATTAGATTTAATAATTACCGATCCTCCATATAGAACTACTTCTCGTGGAAGTAGTGGAACTATGGGCGGATATTGGAAAAATGAAAAAGCAAAAAAAGGATATATATTTAATTATAATAATATAAGTTGCAAGGATTATCTACAAGAATTTTATAGAATTTTAAAAGATAAAACTCTATGCTATGTGATGTGTAATAATGTTAATTTAAGAGAAATGTTAAATTTTGGAATTGAAAGTGGATTTAATTTTGTTAAATGTTTAATTTGGGAAAAAGGAAATAAAATATGTGGAAGATATTATATGGGGTGTTATGAATATATTATTTTATTTAGAAAAGGTGGAGATAGACCAATAAATAAATGTGGTACACCTGATATTTTAAAAATACCTATAAAAAAATTAAAAGATAATGATGGAAAAAATTTGCACGATACTGAAAAACCTGTGGAATTAATGAAAATACTTATTGAAAATTCTAGTAATGAAAACGAAATAGTTTTAGACGCATTTATGGGTATTGGTGGTGTTGGAGTTGCTTGTAAGCAATTAAATAGAAAATTTATTGGAATTGAAATAGATAAAAAGTATTTTGATATTTCAAAAGAAAGAATAGAAAATGTTAGATGAAACTATTGAACTTCTAACAAGACAAATGCTAGAAGATGTATTTAATGATAAAAAAGAAAATAAACAAGAGTTGATAACGATGGGTAAGATTGACTTATACCAATTTTGTATTAAGTTAGTTAAACTCATACAACAAGTAGAAAGAATGGAGGAATAAATATGGATTTTAATGAATGCCAAGAGGTTATAAATGGTGAAAAAACATATAAATTTATCTCAAAAATGTTATTGCTTAATCAAACTATTGGTATAGGTTGGACTGATGGAGATAGTACACATTTAGATATTATATTTAAATTAGGATTAGATAATAAACTAGGAATATTTCAAAGAGGGATAAAAAGTGATTATTTATTTGTTAGTATTATAGATCATACAAGTTATGGATTTGTACCTAATTCTATTAAAGATGGTTCTTATATTCAAGATAAATTAAGAATGAATAATGACTGTGGAGATAAATTAGCAGAATTAATTAATGGAATAATTAAGTTTTTAAATGAAAGTGGTGAATCTAATGAGTAGGAAACATTTAGGAATGAAAAGACCTGTAAGAAAATTTTATGAATCAGTAAATGAAATGATAGATTACATAAACGCTTTTAATTATTTACCACCAAGAGGAGATGGAGCAAAAGAACAGGCTATTAACGAATGGAAAAGTGTAATAAATGATGTTCTTATTCAATTAAACAATATAAAAAATACACAAATAGATTTAATTCAAAAAGGTGATGCCAATGAATAAAGATGATGTAATACAATTTAATGAAAATCACAAGTGGAGAGGTTGTTTAGGAATAATAAGAGAAGTTAAAAATTGCGGTGAAGATATTAAATATATGGTAGGTGTACCAATGCCACAACAAGGAAC
>CAZPSA010000085.1:0-2793 GCA_964589375.1 uncultured Clostridium sp. | reverse complement strand
AAGCGTAAGATACACCCGCAATAACTACTACTAGTAATAAAACTATTGCAAGTATCAAACTTTTTTTATTGTTTTCCATACTAATCACCTATTTATTTTTTAAGATCTTACATCTCGGATTACGACTATTCCTGAATATCCAGCAGAACCATTACCGCCGCTAGCACTACCACCTTGGCCACCATTACCAGAGTTTGCTATCGCAGGCGCATTACAACCGGCAGTTGAGTAAGCAAAGGTATCTCCTCTAGTGCAGCCCGATAGGGTTCCTTCGCCGAATTCACAAGTAGTAGTTCCTTGGCCTTGGCCACCGGCACTATTGCCGTATTTAGCACCGGTTGAACATGCGGCAGATTCATTCCCTCTTCCTCCTCCAGAACCGCCGGATCCGCCACCATAAATTCCTCCGCCGCCACCTGCAGCGCTTACACCAAAAGCAGTAGTAACCCCACCGGCACTACCATCATCAGAATAACCGCCACCAGCTCCGCCGCTGCCAATAACTATTGAGTACGATCCGGTTTTATTATCTAACCGAATATTTTTGTGTGTTAAGGTATAGCCTCCTCCGCCACCACCACCAGAGAAATACATATTATTATGGACTCGACCACCTCTGCCGCCTCCTCCGCCGCCAACTAAGAAGGCATCTATATAAATTAAACCATTTACAGTAAGTGTGCCATTTGATAATAACTTCATTCTCCAAGTGTGAGTTCCATCTGAATTAGCTGTATCTTGAATTACCGAACAATTGCCACTATAACTAATTACCGGATTACTTGGTTTAGAACCCGCGGCTAAGTTTGCACAGTCATATCTATTACTTAATACTTCATATGTTACTTTTAATACTTCGGTAAAATCTACCCTACAAGTAGTTAAACTTCGATTTAAGCCGAAAACATCTACTTCCCAACCTTTAGAGGCACTATAAGTAAACACTCCTCTGGCATCAGACACTGTTCCATCTTTATATGTACAAGTTATTCCTGTTTCATAGTTTGGTTCTGTAGGAAAAGCATCTACTTCAACGCCATTTACATATCCTATTATTGAAACAAAACCTTCTAAACCTAAAGGTGAAAAATCATTAGTTATTTGATTAGTAAGAGCCAGCGTATTATGAGAATACCCAACATTTAATCCGATTTGAACATAATAATCTGTATTAGACTTATTGTCGGATACTAATGTTAATGATTTTGATTTACCCGCTTTTAACTCCCCGCTTACATATGGTGTATCTATATGAAATGCTATCTCAATATCACTTGGTGTATCAATAAAGCTTGTACAATTTACATTTGTACATACTTTATATATTATTTCATATTTAGTATCCGCCTCATTTAAAGACATCAAGTTAGTATTAAATTGTTCGGTTTTTCCAGCCTTAAGCAGAATAATTCGGTCACCTATTATCGTATTTGTAGGAATTTTTGTTCCAACACTTTCTTCTAGTTCTACTTCATTTATAACCATACGATATTTTAAATCACCCACAATTACATTGGCTCCGCTACTAGTAAAACTATTTGTTAAAAAACTAAAAGTAATATTTAAAGTTACGCACAACAAAAATAGTATACTTATACATAATATATACATTAAACTTTTATTCTCTTTAATTCTTTTTAAAATACCACTCATTTTCATTACCTTTCATTTATTTGACTTAGAAACATAAATACTTATATTATGTACTTTTGCGATTTGAAGAAGGGTTTCTAATGTACAGTGTCTAGCTCCAGATTCCAAAGACTGAATGCTTCTTTCACTTCTATTAATTGATTTGCCAAATTCTTTTTGGGTTAGTCCTGTCCACTCTCTAATTATTTTTAAGATTTCTTCTGTTGTGTATTTCGTGGCATCAATTTTCACTTCTTCACCCACTTATCATTATTTTCTAGTATGGTTAGATTATATCTTAAATATACTTACAAATATCAAAACCCACACGACTTGTGTGGGTTTAAAATTAACCATTCATAATTATATTTAGATATGTTTTTGAATAAAAAAACTCGTTTGTGGTAAACAAGTCTTTTTTTATCGATATTATAATTTATTTTTTTGGTAAAACTTTCATTTTTTTTTCTAATTCTTGGTAATATGATAGAGGGGTAATTATTGTACCTTTACTTCCTGAGAAATTTGTAGATATAATACTACAATCATCAAACGGGCCGATTATTTCGGCATCAGTTAATTGAGTATGTTCAAAGTTCTTCCCCCGAACTGTTTGTGGATTGATTTTTGCTCCTTGGCTGCCAGTAAAATTTGTTGCATTTATATTGCAACCATCAAAGGGGCCAATTATTGTAACACCTTCTAATGTTGTAAAACTAAGATTTTTATCTTTGACTGTTTGTGGATTTATTCTAGCTCCTTTAGAGCCTGAAAAATCTTTGCAGCTAATATCAACGTTATCAAATGAGATACCAGTTAAATCAAGTTTTTTGATTAAGTCTAAATCAATTGCAAAACCTAATATTCCATCTGCTTTGCGCCAAAAAATAACTTGTTCTAATATGCTTGGGTCTAATTCTACTACCCCATATCCATTTTTGGCCACATCATAATTTTTTAATTCGCTTTTCAATACTTTCCTAAGCTTAGCAATTTGTTCTGAACATAATTTCATAAAAACCTCCTATAAATCGAACCCTTCGCGTATATCTATTATACATTTTTCTTGCATTCTGTCAATGTTAATCCATGTCCAAAAAAACTCACATATGATTAATTTGTGATAATGTCTTAAGTATTAACTTGCGAAAATGTCTCAAT
>CAZPSA010000084.1:0-2801 GCA_964589375.1 uncultured Clostridium sp. | reverse complement strand
TCTTGATAATTCCAGAATTTTTTTATTTATCGGACAGTCTCCCCCGTGTCAAGTTGATTTTCACTACTAAAAAAGTCTATGACGAGTTAATTTTTTATTTAACGTCCCGCTGTGATGCAACCGGGAATTTAAGTTTGGAATTGTTAGGGGGAAAATATATTGTTAGTCAAGGGTGAACGTACGTGAACTTGTTATACCCTTGACTAACATTCGCTAATTATAATATTGTTTCAAATAAAGTTTATCTTTATTTGTTATATACTAATAAAATTAATTATTTTATAATAATCACTATGTATTTTGGCTTATATGAAAGGAGCTTATAAAATGAAAGCTAAAAAATACAAACATTTATCTTTTGAAGATAGATGTATAATTCAAGAATTTTTAAACTATAATTATAATTTTACTCAAATTGGTAATCGTATTAGCAAAGACAGAACTACAGTTGCTCACGAAGTAAAAAAACACAGGTTTCTTAGAACCTCTATTAATTGTAATAACAAACCTTGCTGTTTTGAGACTAAACCTCCATATGTATGTAATGGTTGTTCTAAATTTAATAATTGCCATAAAATCAGATATTCTTACTCTCATGATATTGCTTATAACGAATATCATAAAACTTTAATTAAATCTAGAAGTCACTTAAAAATTACTAAAGAAGAAATAGTTTCTATAAATGATATTATTTCTCCTCTTATGGTACATAAACACCACTCTGTTAATCACGTTTTTATTTCTCATTCTAACTTATTACCTTTTTCTAAGTCAACTTTTTATAAATATATTGATTTAGGCATCCTTAATGTTAGAAACATTGACTTACAAAGAAAAGTTAGATTTAAAATTAATAAAGAATACCATAACTTAACTGTTAGAGAAAAGTGTAATCCTAAAATTAAAATTGGTCGCTTCTTTTCCGATTTTAAAGATTATTTAGAACATAATCCAAATGCTTCTGTCGTTGAAATGGATACTGTTATTGGCACAGCTGGTGGTAAAGGTGGCAAATGTTTCCTTACTCTATTATTTAGACAATTTAATTTTATGCTTATATATATTTTACCTTATAAACAATCTAAATATGTCACTGAAGTTTTTAATTACATTAAATCGCTTATTGGGATTGATGAATTTAAAAGATTATTCGAAGTCATACTTACTGATAATGGTTCTGAGTTTTTTGATCCAGATAGTATTGAAATAGATTTTAACACCGGCGAAAAAATTTCTTCTTTGTTTTATTGTGACTCCTCTTGTTCTTGGCAGAAAGGTTCAATCGAAAAAAACCATGAATATATAAGATACATTTTGCCTAAAGGCACTTCTTTTGCTGGTTTAACTCAAGAAGATTGCGATTTAATTGCTTCACATATTAATTCTACTCCTAGGATCTCATTGAATAATAATTCTCCTTATGATACAGCTTTATTATTTATTGGTGAAAATAACATCAAAAAATTTAACATTAAAAAAATCGATAATGATGACATCGATCTTTCAATTAGATTATTAAAAAAATAATCTCAAAAATTTCAAACAAATTTAAGCCAAAATACAAATATATTTTTAATTCACAAGCGGGACGTTAATCTTAACCAAAAAAATTTTTTCAAACCTCCCGTCTTTTCGCATGCATTAATTTAACTTAAATCCGGTTTTATAATATCACTTTTATTAATTTTTATCAATTTTTTCACTTTTTTGCTTGAATTTACGGGACTTTAAATTTAAAAAGAGATAAAACTCTCTCGCGGGATCTTATCTCTAAACTTAACCATATTAACCATAGACCTAGTGTAGTATTAAGTTCGAACATCACGGATTACGACAACGCCAGAGCCTCCAGCTCCACTAGAACCATTACAGCTTCCGCCACCGCCACCACCGCCGGTGTTTGCCGCAGCAGATTTGCCGTTTCCATTTGCTCCACCAACTCCACCAGCACCAGCGCCACAGCCACCGCCTCCGCCACCGGAATAGGCAAATGCATCACCTCTTGTACAACCGCTTGTTGTGCCTTCATCAAATTCACAGGTTGTGGTTCCTTGGCCAGTACCACCATTCCCACTATAGTAATAATTTCCCCCACCATGAGCACCACTATTACCATATGAACCACCTGTTCCGCCGGTAGCTTCACTTGCATAACCGCCGCCACCGGATCCACCATTTGAACCACTACCACCAGTTGCTTGTAGTGAAAAAGCAGCTGTTGTCCCACCATTACCTCCGGCTTTTGGTCCCGTTGCAGTTCCGTTAGATCCTGCACCGCCACCACCAGCTCCTATTGTAACACTATAGTTTTGTTTATTATCTAATCTAATATTCTTCTGGGTTAATGTGTACCCACCGCCTCCGCCTGGACCACCAAAAACAGAACCATTTATAGTCCATCCTCCTAAGCCTCCGCTACCGCCACCAACTAAGAAGGCATCTATATAAATTAATCCGTCTACACTTAAAGTACCACTTGTAAGTAATTTCATTCTCCAGGTATGCGTTCCATCTGCATTTTCTGTATCTTGAATTACTGAACAATTACCAGTGTAAGAAATTATCGGATTACTTGGTTTAGATCCCGCTTGAATATTAGCACAATCATACCTTGAATTTAACACTTCATATGTTACTTTTAATACTTCAGTAAAGTCTACTCTACAAGTTGTCAAACTTCGATTTAAGCCAAAGACATCTACTTCCCAGCCTTTTTCTGCACTATACGAAAACACGCCTCTTGCATCAGACACAGTTCCATCTTTATATAAACAGGTTATGCCGGTTTCATAATTTGGTTC
>CAZPSA010000083.1:0-2803 GCA_964589375.1 uncultured Clostridium sp. | reverse complement strand
GTTATTCCATTGGAAAAACTAAATATTTATTCTAATTATTTTAATGTCAGTTTAGATTACATTTTACAAATTAGTAATGTTAAACAATATAAAATAATAAATAAGTCTATTGACCCAAAAAAGGTAGGAAAAAGGATACTATATATTAGACATAAATTTGGCATCACGCAAGAAGTCCTTGCTCGTCAATTAAATACAACACACTCTACTATTAGTGCTTATGAATCAGGTAAAACTCTAATTTTGACATCATTTGCATATGAAATAGTAACTAAATATAATTTATCTTTAGATTGGCTTTTGAGGAAAATAGATTAAATATATAGAATAATATATTTTTTAATAGGATAATTAATATTATTAGTTAACTATTATGATAAAAATGTTTAAATCACTAGACCTTAGGCTAGTGATTTGTTTTTGAAGACCTGAGGCTTCAAAAAAAGTGAGAGACCTGAGGCTCGAACTTACCCTAAATGATTAAAATTTGTTGTTGAATTAAATTCAAAGTTCCCGAGTATATAAATTATTAATGATTTTATGAGTAATTTCCCATTTTTTGCTTATAAAATCATTTTTTCTATCATTTTTTAAAAAATTGTGTTAAAATAATTGTCGATGAAGAGATTTTCTATCACGCAAAAAAGTATTCGAATGTAGGTTTTTTTAAAACTTACTTCCCGAATATTGATTTTTAAAATATAAAGTTTATGGCTTATTTGCCAATGAAAAGATAGAATATATTCTACTTTTCATCAAATGTATTTAATAGGTATAGAATCCAATTTAGTTTATCTATTGGAATATAATCGAGTAAAGAAGATATATCTTCATCAGACATATTGGATAGTTCCTGTAACATGTCAGAAATAATTGACTGAAAGAATAATAAATCAGTAACAATGAGTTTTAAGTCTTGAATTAAATCTTCAAATGTTATATCACCAACAATAGGATGAGTAAATAGGATGTGGTTTTTATTCACGAGTTTCACCTCTTATAATATCTCTTTTATTAAGAGTTACATCATCAGGTTGAATATAATTTGATTTTAACTTTTTGATAAGTTCTGGGAACTTTTCTTTGGTAAGTTCATATGGTGTTTTACCACCTAATATATCTCTAGGAATATTATTTATATTATCTTCTAGAGATTTAATATCTTCTTTTGTTAAATGTTCAAAAGAAGATTTTTTAGGTAGTACATATCTAATATATTCGTGATTCTTTTCTATCTCTGGTTTTTCATCTGGTGAATTAGGATGACAATAGTAAACAGAACAAAGTTTTTCACCAGTATTAAGATCATACTCAATATGAATAGGATCATAAAACTCAATACCATTATCAGTTAATATTATATCAATTACTTTTTTATATAGTTCAGTACCTAGAATGTTTTTGAAGTTTGTAAACTCATTATCTACACTAGAAATATCTTTTTTATCAAGTAATCTAATAATCATAAAATTAGTTTCTACAAATAGGAAAGTTAATAAGCATTTTTTATCAGTTTGTAATCCTATTACAGTATCTAATTGCCAAATATTAAGTTTCTTATCTTTTTCTTCATCTAATCTAATAATATATTCTTCATAAGTTCTATTAATTAAAATTGATAAATCTTTTTTATAATTATTATCATCTTTTTTCTTTCTTTTTTTATATCTTACTTTTCTAGGTAAATCTAGATTTGTTAAGTTTATAACACCATTGTTAACATAAGTGTAAAATGTTGTTTTAGTAAATGGAAGAAGATCAGGATGATTAGTATATACTTGATTTATACTTTGTTTTTTGTCTTTAATTAAAGGTACTATATTTTTATTGATTATATTTATTTCTTCTTCAGTTATATCAATTCCTTTTCTAGATTCACTTTTAATCTCATCAGAATGACTTTGAGCAGCTTTAGAATTATAGTATAAGTGATATTTAGTACACGAGTTTTTAAGAGGGCAATTGTTGCATACATAAGGTGGCTTTTTTAATTTGTCGCAACTATTAACTGCTTTCTCTATACCTTTTTCACTAAATAGAGAATAGAAACTACTTCTTATAATTCTATTTCTTCTTATTTCTTTAGAAACTGCAGTTCTGTCTTTTTTTATTACAGCACCAATATCTGTAAAATCATATCCTTTTTTTAATAAGTCTTCAATTGAATCTCTTTCATCTTTAGTTATTTGTGTATAATTTGTCATAATTTTTTCACTCCTTTAATTGACAAATAAACCACGAATTAATATTTTAGATTAAAGTTAAGAAAAAAGCAAATACTGTAGATTAGCAATGGGGAATTAACGCTTTTGGTTACCAAAAAAAAAGAAAGAAAAAAAGCTCTGTTGTTGAAGCAGAGCATTCTTTCTTTTTTTGTATAACATCACTTGACGCTCTGGTTGTCTTCCCCAAAACATTGCCATATCCTCCAGGTGATAAAGTAATTATAACACATCAAGAAAAACCTTTTTAAGACTAACTTCCCAAATATGAAAATACGGGAACTTTGGATTTTATTTAACAGATTAAAATTTGTATTTGCTTTTTTCGGAATTTTGTAGTATAATTTAGTGCAGTGGTTATTCTTTAAAATTTTTTATTTTATTTAGTTTTATTTTTTTAACGAAAATTATTTTGAAAGGAGAATTTGATGGATACAAAAATTATTCCTCTTGGAGGACTTGGGGAAGTTGGGAAGAATATGTATGTTGTTATGCACGATTCTGAGATTGTTATTGTGGATTCTGGTGTAATGTTTCCGGATGATGAACTTCTTGGTATTGACTATGTTATTCCTGACTAT
>CAZPSA010000082.1:0-2886 GCA_964589375.1 uncultured Clostridium sp. | reverse complement strand
ATTTCTGTATTATCTCAAATACAGGCGAAGTAATTGTTGAAAATTCATCTTTTGATAACAACAAAAAAGGATTTCAAGAACTATTGGAAAAGTTGAAACCCTATGATAAATCTAATATCCGTATTGCTTTTGAAGCAACCGGACATTATAGTATGAATTTGGAACTCTACTTAATTGATCAAGGATATTCTTTTATGAAAGTTAATCCTTTACTCATTAAAGAGTTTTTAAAAACTCGAAGCTTACGTAGAACTAAGACTGATAAAGCTGATGCCTTAAATATCGCTCAATATCTAATGTCTGGTCCTTACAAACCAAATTCATCACTATTATATCACACTTATTCATTAAAGTCACTTTGTAGAACTAGAGAACAATTAATTAAAGAAAGAAGCAAGTTTGCTGTCCTTTTAACTAATGAGTTAGATAAGTCTTTTCCAGAGTTAAAACCTTTCTTTAACAATATGATTTCATCCACTTTGCTATTTATTTTAAATAAATATAAAAATGCGTCTCACATTGCTTTAATGAAAGATTATGATTCTATTAGATGTGTTTCTCGTGGTAAGTTTACTTACGCTAAATTTGCTCAATTAAAAGAATTAGCTAAAAATACAGTTGGTTATCATGATGATAATACTGACTTACTTATTTCTACTTATGTTTCTCTATATAATTTCTTTAATGATAAAATTATTCCAATAGATAAACAAATTTCTACAATTATCAAAGAACTTAATCCATCAATTCTTACTATTCCTGGAATTGGTGAAATTACAGCAGCTTCCATTATTGCTGAATATGGAGATATTTCTTGTTTTTCTTCCTCAGCTAAAATGTTAGCTTTTGCTGGTTTAGAACCTAGTATTAATGAATCTGGTACATTAGAATTTAATGGTAAGATGGTTAAACATGGTTCTGGTCATTTAAGATATGTATTAATGAACACTTCACTAACTTTACTTAAATTTAATCCTACTTTCTATGATTTTTATCTTGGTTGTGTTAAACATAATGACTGATAAGTTATATAGTATATGGAATAATCGATTAATGATACATAATTACAGTCATATCATAGAATATTATATTTCTTAATAATCAGTCATAAAGTATAACAGAACTTTTATCTTAAAAAACGTTCCGAAGGTAAACCTCATAGAGTAGCTTTATCTCATGTTTGTAAAAAGCTTGTTAGATTAATCTACACGCTTGAGACAAAACATATAAATTTTGATCCGTCTTTATTAAAATAATTAGTTTCATAAAATTATTTCTTAACTCCAAAAAATTTTAAAAAAGTCATTTTTGGAGTC
This sequence comes from uncultured Clostridium sp., assembly GCA_964589375.1. GTDB lineage: Bacteria > Bacillota_I > Bacilli_A > RF39 > UBA660 > CAG-533. Next base: position 1,570 of record CAZPSA010000082.1, on the reverse strand, counting down.
TTTTGGCGTGGGATTCTTTCCAATTTTTATTTTTTTATTAAGGTTGTGTTCAACTTTATGACTGATTTTGATATTCGACATAGGCAATATTTAAGTCAATAGGAATTTCAATTGAAAATATATCTTTTGCTTTAATGTAATTATCATCTAAAATAACATTACAATATGATTCTGTTTTTAGTTTATTTAAAGTAAAACGTTTCTTCATAGTAAAAATATAAACAAACCAATCCAAATATTCTTGAAAATGTCTTATAGATATACCTCTAAATTTACTAAGCCATGTTTCTAATTGCGAATGTATTCCATTAATTTCTGCAATATTAATATTACCCTCACGATGAAAACCAGATGGAATTGCCTGAAGTTTAATATTATAGTTTGAGCAAAATTCTTGATAAGCACTTGCACTATCTGCTGTCATTACTTTAACTTCATTTAATCTTGGACCAATACATTGCTTTAACATATCAGTAGTACATCTTCCTAATCCAGTTACTTCTAACACTAAATTATCATATTCATCAACAGTTGAAATTACACATACTTTATGGTGACTAATTCCTCTATACGGAGAAGTTGTAGAAGTTCTTTTCTTAGAATATCTTGGCATATTTTTAGGCTTAGTCCCTTTCAAATTTATAGAAAAATATTTTTCATCTGATTGTGCTTTGCCACTTAGTTTAATACTTTTTACAAATGATTTAAGAGCTAATAACACTTTATGTCTAATTCTAAAAGAAGTATAAACAGAAATATTATTTTCCTCAGCAATTCTTCTTAAACTAAATCCATTTAATAGATTATCAATAACATTACTCCAAACTTCAAAAGAAAGTTTACTACGATAAATTATCGTGTTTGAAGTTTCAGAGCAAGTATTATTACAAATAGAACAAATATATTTTTGAATTCCAGTTTTAGTTTTTCCGTTTTTGCTTAGTTTACATCCACACTTATTGCAAACTAAATTTTTATCTTTATGATTTGATATTATCTTTGAATTAGAATTTTTGGTTGAACAAATCCCAACTAAATTTTCAATTAAATAATTTTTAAATTCAATAATAGTTACAGGGCCTAAATCTTTTATTAATTCTTCTATATTCATATTTCACTACAAAAAAATACCCTTAATCAGTTAGTCCCAATCATTTTTAAATCGCCAAACTTAAAATTTATAGAGAGACTAACTGATTAAGGATACTTCCTTTCTATAAATTTTAGTTTGGCTAACATAATTATATCACATTTTTGTAGATTTCAGTCATAAAGTTGAACACAACCTATATATAAAAAAGAATGTCTTTCAAACATTCTTTTATTTTACATCCTTAGTATCTTTCTTCGCAGTACTCTTTGTACTACTCTTCTTAGCAGTAGTTTTTTCAGTATCACTCTTTTTAGTAGTAGCCTTCTTTGTAGTTGCCTTTTCTTCTGAAACTACTTCTTCCTTCTTAACTTCTACTTTTTTTGGAGTATAACTCTTACCATCCAAACAATCCTTAGCAATAACTACTAAATCTCTAAAAGCCTCTTTGTTATCAATAGCTAATTCTGATAACATTTT
>CAZPSA010000081.1:0-2929 GCA_964589375.1 uncultured Clostridium sp. | reverse complement strand
ATAATGATAATAAAACATATCTTTTTAGAAGAGATGGACTAGCTAATGGAGCAAGCAAAGAATATAAATTGACTTTATGGGTAGATGGCAGCGGGACTAATGATAGTGTCGTAAATAAAAGCTTTAATAGTAAAATCATCATAAATGCTTATCCTGAGACTGAAGATGGTAAGATCACTATAAGTGCTAGTCTAGATGGAGGTAAACTTTTACAAGAGTTAAATGAGGTATATCGTACCGGAGATAAAATTATTTTGCCATCTCCAGTCAAAGATGGCTATACTTTTATATCTTGGGAGATCGTAAGTGGTGATGCTACATTAAATGGGAATACTTTAACAATAGGAGAAGAAAATATCAGTATTAAAGCTACATATAAAAAGGGTATAGGGAAGACAATAACTCTAAATTTAGATGGAGGTTCTACCACCCAAGAACTGGATTTAGTATATTATGAGGATGATGTTATTGATTTAGTTTCTCCAACAAAGTCTGGTTATATTTTTGCCGGCTGGAAAGTAATAAGTGGGGATGCAACACTTGATGATAATGTACTAACTGTTAAAAACCAAAGTAGTATTATAAAAGCTGTATGGAATGTTACTATTTCAATAAGAAATGCAAAAGGTGGTACTTTATATGTTAATAATAGGACAAAGAATACTACTAACACGATAAATAGTAATTTAACAACTACCATGAATATTGAAGCCGGTGATGATGTAGTTGTAACTGCAACACCATTAACTAATTTTAGTGTTGTCTCTGTTAAACAAAATAATGGGGCTATTTCAAATGGTTCCCCAATATCTACTGGGGCAAATTCATCTGTAAATATTAGTTATAAAAGAAATGACTTTTATCTTTTTAATTTAGATGATGTTGGTAATGTGGCTTTTTCAGCAACTAATTGTGATGGCGCATGCACCTACGGAACGAATTATGAGTCTAGGCAAGATAGTACTCGCCACCATTATACTTTTGTAACTAAAAGTACGGCTCATAGATTAGATGCTATTTCTGAAGTACCAATTGATTTAACTGATTTTTCCCAAATTTGTTCTTGGCAATATACTGCAACAAATCAGAGTTATGTTACAAACGGCTATTTTTATATTGGTATACCACCAACGAGAAGTAGCTGGGTTTCTTCTTATATTATTGCTACATACTCTAACTTTCCAATGCTTACAAGTAATGATTTATTATTATGTGGTGATGTGTCTTCTTATCAAGAAAGTAGGTATGTAGGTATTCAGCTATTACAATGGCCTAGTTCGGCAGTAGATATTATAACTTACGTTTATTATGTTAAATTAATTGGTACAACTTACGCATAGATATTGTTAAATGAAATTTTATTAGTTAATATTTCTAATATAGAATTAATTAGTAGTGATTTTCTTAATTAAAAGGAGTTGCTACTTTTTATTTGAAATTTTTTATTGATATTCGTTAACCTTGAATGATTGAAGTATTTGTGATATCTTTATAATAGAGAAAAAGGAGTTAAACAAAATGAATATTGTTGATATTATAGTAAAAAAGAAAAATGGTAATACGCTAACTTTAGAAGAAATGGAGTTTGCTTTTAATGGTTATTTAAAAAAAGAAATACCTGATTATCAAATGAGTGCTTTATTAATGGCTATAACTATTAATGGTATGAATTTTGAAGAAACAATAAATCTTACTAAGTTGTTTATTAATAGTGGTGAAGTTTATAATTTTGGTGATAATATTTGTGATAAGCATTCAACTGGCGGAATTGGCGATACAGTTACTTTAGTTGTTGCACCAATTTTATCAGCTTTAAATGTAAAAATGGCGAAAATGAGTGGAAAAGGGCTAGGCATTACAGGTGGAACAGTTGATAAGCTATTAAGTATACCAGGTTATCATATAGATTTAACTAAAGAAGATTATCAAAATTGTTTAAATAAAGTTAATATTGCCGTAGGATCTCAGACTGATAACTTAGTTCCTTTGGATAAAATAATCTACTCTCTTAGAGATGTAACTGGAACTACAGAGTCATTACCTTTGATAGCGTCTTCAATTATGAGTAAAAAGATTGCTTGTGGGGCCAAAAATATTGTAATAGATATAAAATGTGGTGAAGGAGCTTTAATTAAAAATCGTGCTGATGCAAGTAAGTTAGCTAATTGGCTAGTTAAAATAGGGGAAGCTTTTAATGTTTCAGTAAAAACTTTGATAACTCCAATGGATGAGCCTTTATCATCAGCAATTGGAAATGCTTTAGAAGTACTAGAAGCGATTGAAGTTTTAAATGGCAAACAATGTAAACTGCAAGATGTAGCAGTGGAAATTGCATCAATTTTAATTTCTATGAGTAAAAATATTTCCTTAATTGAGGCAAAAATGGAGGCTAATGAGGTTCTAAAGAATAAGAAAGCTTTAGCAGCTTTTAAAAATTGGATCAGTTATCAAGGTGGTAATTTAGCAAAACTCAAAGTATCAGATAAGATTTATGCAATAAAAAGTGTTAAAGATGGTAAAATTGAGCATATTAGTGCGTTGAAGTGTGGTAAATTATCTTTAAAACTTGGCGCTGGTAGAACAAATAAAGATAGTGAAATTGATTATGGAGTTGGAATTAAGTTACTTAAAAAGACTGGTGATTTTGTTACTAAAGGGGAAGTGATTGCTCATCTCTATGTTAATAGTGATGTTGCTGACTTAACAAGTGAAGATTTAAATTTATTTAAAATTGTTTAAAATTGATTATTTTAAGGTGCTAATTTTGCGCCTTTTTATTTTGATTTAAAATATTTTATTTTTTTTACTGTATGCAAGATTAACTTAAGGTTAACGTCATAGACTTTTTTAGTAGTGAAAATTAACTTGACACGGGGGGGGTAGCTTATATAATTAGATAGAAAATAGAATTGTATGGGTGATGTCAAAG
>CAZPSA010000080.1:0-3094 GCA_964589375.1 uncultured Clostridium sp. | reverse complement strand
ATTCCAGAATTTTTTTATTTATCGGACAGTCTCCCCCGTGTCAAGTTAATTTTTATATCTTAAAAAGTCTATGATATTAACCTCATAATTTAATCTTGAAGTATAACCATAAAATATGATATGATGTATTTGTCAAGGAAACTTGAATAAAATAAAAAAGGGAATACTTAACTGTTGCATGCTTGAGTACTCGCCTAAATGTTTGACTAGCACATCAATCTATGCGTTTTTATTATATTGAGTGCTTTTATTTTTCCTTACTATTTATTAATAAAAAGTAAAGCGATCAATGAATAGATAATAATAAACAATAATATTGTATAAAAATCTCTTTTATTCATAAATATCACGCTCCTCTCTTTTAGAGAATAGAGCGAGCACTCAAACCATTAAGTTTCCCTAAGTAATAATATATTCTACATTTTTTATTTAGCCGAGTAAAAACGCGTACATTTTTTTCGTTTTTGTTTTTAACTTAAACTTACCAACTTACTTATTACTTCACTTACTAAGTTTTGATTATAAAATAATATCAACATACTAGTAGCAAGAAATGGTCCAAATGGTAAAACCCCATCTTTATTCTTTATTAATACATATATTGCATATGGAAAAGCTAAAAATGAAGCAAGTACCAAATAAATTAAACCTAAATATGGGCCTAATACCATTCCGGCAATAAAAGATAATTTGATATCCCCACCCCCAAGAGATTCTTTTTTAAATACTAAATTACCAATTAGCATTAAAAGATACATAACACCAAACATAAATAGACCAAACAACATACTTATTAGAGCTTGATTAATACCTTCAAATACCCATTTTATTATAAATATTAATATTAAACTTATTATGGTTGGACTATCTAAAATAATCATATATTTGGTATCACTTACAAAAACTATAATTATTAAACTAATTAAAATTAAACCAATAAGAAATTCTTCACTTAAACCGTAAAGATAATAATTTATAGCAAATAAGATCCCTGTTAGCAATTCAATTAAAGGATAAATAATATCTATTTTATTATGACAAGTTTTACATTTTCCTTTTAAAAACAAATAAGAAATAACAGGAATATTTTCATACCAAGAAAGCTTATGATTGCACTTTGGACAATGACTTCCAGGAAAGACTATAGACTCCCCTTTAGGAAGTCTTAATCCCACAACATTATAAAATGATCCTAATATCAATCCTAGTAAAAATACTAAATATATCATAAAGCCCCCTACTGAATATTTTGATATAATCCAAACATTGGTAATACAATAGATATAACAATTATTCCAACAACTGCCGCAAGGAAAATAATCATTGCCGGTTCAATAAATGATTTTAAACTATTAATCATTGTTTTATGTTCTGTTTGATAGTATTCTGCAACTTTATCCATCATAGCTCCTAGTGCCCCTGTAGATTCTCCTGTAACTATCATATAATATGCCACTTCAGGAACTGCCCAGTGCTTATGAAACGCCGTAGAAATTTTATCGCCTCTAGCAACATATTCAATTGTTTCAAACATTATTTCTTTATATATCTCATTGTTGGTAACTTCAGATAATAAATTCATACTATCCGTTATAAATACATTGTTATTTAAAAGTGAAGCAAATGTTTTAGCAAAGATATTCATTTCTTTATAAATAATTATTTTTCCAAAAACAGGGATTTTCATTGCAAACTCTTGTAATGCTTTTCTAACAACTTTAATATTTTTATATAATATTACTATCCCTAAAATTACTAATACTACTATTAATACTAATTTCATTATATTTGTTTTTAAATAATTACTTACACTTATAATAAAAATAGTAAATCCATTAAGAGTTGCTCCACTTGATGAATAAATCTGTTCAAACTGAGGAATAACATATAACATTATAAAGACAACTACTGCGATTGAGAAAAGAAAAACAATAGCCGGATAACTCATAGCACTAATCATTGCTTTTCGGGTATTTTCAATATCTGTATAATAATTTGCCATATCATCTAATGTAGATTCTAATTCTCCCGTTGCTTCCGCAGTCTTTATCATACTAATTAATAAAGCTGGAAAGCTCTTACCTTGTTTAGTTAAAGCTGAAGAAAAAGATTCTCCTAACGTTAAATTATATATAATAGCGTCAAATAATCTTTTCTTTTTAGGATTATTGCTCATTTGTTTCCCAAGAATTCTCATGGCATCGGTTAAAGGAATTCCGGCCTTTAAATAAGTAGATAACTGGGTTAACCAAAATATTAAATCTTTCGTATTTAATTTAAAAACATAAGATGAACTAGGACCATAAAGAGTATTAATCCATTTAGAAGTTTCAATCTTTATTACTTTATAACCTTCATTATGTAGATAAGAATAAACATCCATTTTAGACATCGCAATAAAAATATTAGTTACTTTCTTTCCAGATTCATCTCTAGCAACATATTTAAACGCAACTGGTTTATCACTTCGATTATTATTTTTTTGAATACTTTCGATTAAAAGAGCCATCTGTTGTTCTTCTTTTTCCCTAGCTTTTTTAACTAAATAAAATTCTTCATATTTTTTCTTTAAGTATTCTTCAACAGTAAGCTTATTACTCTTTTGTTCTTCTAAAGGCTCTTCATTAGTTTCTTCCGTACTCATGTTAACTGCTTCTTCTGGAGCTATATCTTCAATAACAATATCTTTCTTTTTAGATTTAGCATAAAGTTTAAAAATACTATCCCCTATTTTTTTAAAAACATATGAAAAAGGGAAAAGTAAAAAACTAAGAGTATAATAACAACCTAAAGACTCATATTTTAATAAAATAACAACTGGTTTTAAAATGGTAAACAAGCCAATTAAAAAATAATTTATTAATTGAAAACAAAAATCTACAACATAAAATATTCCTAAAAAAGGTAGTTCTAGGACATATCTTAAAGTACTTTTTTTATTTTTATCTCTTTTTTTCCCCATTTGTTACTCCTCTATTCTAAAATATTATAGCATAATTATTTTACTTATTAAACATTTTTAACTTGAAACATATAATTAATATGATTAATTTGTGATAATGTCTTAAGTATTAACTTGCGAAAATGTCTCAAT
>CAZPSA010000079.1:0-3192 GCA_964589375.1 uncultured Clostridium sp. | reverse complement strand
ATTTTCCCGCTAATGTTTAAATTTTTTTGAGACATTTTCCTAAATTATTGACACACTTTTTTAGGAAATTTTTAAGAAACTTTTTGACGTTTTTTTTAAAATACAAAGAGGAGTTGAATTTGGTTTTATTTCAAATAAATAAAGTAATTAATTTCATGAATAACGGAGGTTTTTATGCTAGAAGATATTAAGGGCGTGGGTAGTAAAAGTATATCTTATTTTAATGAATTGGGTATTTTTACAATCAATGATTTATTAGAATATTATCCATATAGGTATAATGTTTATAAACCCAGTTCATTAAATGAAGCCCAGGAAAATGATAATATTTTACTTAATGGGGTAGTTGAAGGTCCTATTCAAGTGGTTTTTTTACCCAGAAAATTAAATAAACTTTCGTTTAGGTTAAATACTGGTAGTTATTTAGTTAATGTTTGTATTTTTAATCGAGCGTATATAAAGAAAAATATTATAGTTGGTAAGATGATTTCAGTAATTGGAAAATATAATAAAAAAAGTAATTTGTTAGTTGCTAGTGAAATAAAACTTGTTCCTATATTAAAAACCGAAATTGAAGGTGTATATCATTTAAATCAAAAGCTTAAGAAACAAACATTTAAGAAAATATTAAAAAATGCGATTGATGAAAATATTTATGTTGCATCTAGTATTCCATCGTATATTGCTGAGAGATATAAATTTATGAGTAAGATGGAAGCAATTAAGGAAATTCATTTTCCGACTAGTAGTGATAATTTAAAACAAGCAAAGTTGTTTTTAACTTATGAGGAATTATTTGAATTTTGTCTAAAGATGAATTATTTAAAATATTTAAAGAAAGATGTTAATGTTAGTTATAAAAAAGATATTGATAGATTAGAAATTGAGAGGTTTATTTCTTGTTTACCATATGAGTTAACTGCTGATCAGAACCAGGCGGTTGATGATATTTATTTGGATTTTACTTCTAATAATAGAATGAATAGGTTGTTGTTAGGTGATGTTGGAAGTGGTAAGACAATTGTGTCTTTTTTGGCTCTTTATATGAATTATTTAGCTGGTTATCAAGGAGTTTTGATGGCTCCGACTGAAATACTTGCATTTCAGCATTTTAATAGTATGATTGAAGTTTTTAAAGCTGAAAAATTAGTCATTAGGCTTTTAACTAGTTCAACAAGTAAGAAGGAAAGAATGGAAATTGTCGAATTGTGTAAAAGGGGACAATGTGATGTGTTAATTGGAACTCATTCGGTATTGAATGAGGAGATAGTATTTGCTAATTTAGGCTTGGTTATAACAGATGAACAGCATCGCTTTGGGGTGGCACAAAGAAAAAATTTGCAAAAAAAAGGATATATGTGTGATGTTTTATATTTAAGTGCGACACCTATACCGAGGACACTGGCTTTAACTATTTATGGTGATATGGATATTTCACAGATTAAAACTAAGCCGGCAAATAGAAAAATTGTAAGGACACAAATTTATAAAAGTAGTGATATTAAAGTTGTTTTAGGCGAAATGCTGATGGAAATTAAACAGGGCCATCAAATATATGTAGTGGCACCACTTATTTTTGATGAAGAGGGAAATAGTAATTTGGAGAATGTTTTGTCTTTACGCGTTAAAATAGCGGTTGCGTTTAATGAAAAAGTTCCAATTGGGGTTTTACATGGGAAGCAAAGTAGTGGTGAAAAAGCAAAAATAATGGCAGATTTTAAGGAAAATAGAATAAAAATATTAATATCTACTACAGTTATTGAGGTTGGAGTTGATGTTAAGAATGCAACTATGATGGTGGTTTTTAATGCAGAAAGGTTTGGACTAGCAACGTTGCATCAGTTACGAGGTAGGATAGGACGTAATAATTTGGATTGTAAGTGTATTTTAATTAGTGATCTAGATGTGCCGAGACTTAAGATTATGGAAAGTACTAATGATGGTTTTGAAATAAGTGAGAAAGATTTTGAACTTAGAGGCTCAGGCGATTTATTTGGTTTGAAGCAAAGTGGCGATATGAGTTTTAAACTGGCGGATTTGGCGCATGATTTTAAAATATTGAAGCAGTGTGATGTAGATGCTAGGGAATTTTTAAGTGAAAATTTGCCGAATATAGATAAGTTTCCGGAGCAAAAACGATTGTTAAATGGTATATTTTTAAATGGCTGAGTGGTATAATTATTTTAGAGAGGAGTATTTATGAATAGACAAAAAATTAAAGAAGAGGCAAAGTCTATTATTAAAGGAAATATCTGGACTTTACTTTTACCATTTATTATTGCGGGTGGTTTATCTGCTATAGTTGGCGGGATTAGTGGTTATTACACTGGCATTAATGGTGAGGAAGCTAGTACGCTTGTAAATTCTATTTCTTCATTGGTTGATATTTTAGTTTTACCTTTATCAATTGGGGCGACTGCATATGTTATGAAATTTGTTAGAAAAGAAAATGTTGACTTAAATTATATGTTTTCATTTTATAAGAAATTTTGGCCTATATTTGTTCTTACTTTCTTCATTGGGTTGTTTACTGCTTTGTGGACCATTTTATTTATTATACCTGGGATTATTGCCGCAATTAGTTATTCAATGAGTGAATATTTATTAATTGATGGTAATGAAGACGCAATGGAATGTATTAAATGCAGCAAGAAGATGATGAATGGATATAAGATGGACTATTTTGTTTTTAATTTGAGTTTTATAGGTTGGTATTTGTTAGCAATTCCAACGCTTGGATTAATTTTAATTTATGTTTTACCTTATGTAAAAGTTTCACAAGTGCTTTATTATGAGGAACTTAAAAAAGTGCAAGATGTAAATTTAGTTCAGTAAGAAATAATTTGAATTTACGATTGATTTAAAATGGAATTGGCATTGATATTGGGATTTTGGTTTAGCTTTTTGAGAAGTTAAAATTTTTACATAAATGTAAATTTTAATATTTGATGAGTAAAACCGATTGACAAAATTTTATAAATTTTATATTATAGTTATAGCATGATAGAAATGTCATGCTGATATCTCTAACGATCTTAATGTTAGAGTGTATCAACCAAAACCCCCTGAAATCCCAGCCGAGAGGCTGGGATATTTTGTTTATAAGGGCTTTTAGCCATTTCATATATGTATTAGGAACCCAAATAGGTACCCATTTTAATTTAGTTTGTCGATTATACTTACAATTTCGTT
>CAZPSA010000078.1:0-3443 GCA_964589375.1 uncultured Clostridium sp. | reverse complement strand
CGAACAAATTTTGGTAGGGCGCGAAGTTGTATCAATATAGACATACTTTGCCATTAATTGACATCTATTAGTCTTCTGATAAAGAGGACTAATTTTTAATTTTATAGACCATCTCGCTTGTAATATAGCAAAATGTCTTATTTTTCCGGTGTCAATAATATTGCATAAAGATTGTTTTATAATGTCAATAACTTTGCAAAATTGTATTAATGTTGCTTTTTTGCTAACAATATGATAAAATGTTAGCAAGAAAGGAACATTTTTTATGTTTGAAAAAATTATAAATTTAAATAAAAATGGATATATATTCACTAAAGTGTTAAAAGATAATAATATAGCAACTGTTTATTTGACTAGGCTTTGCAAAAAAGGATTAATAAAAAAAGTTGCAAGTGGTGCATATATATTATCTGAGTATATAGAAGATGAAATTTATATAAACTATCTTAAAAATAAAGATCTAATTTATACAAATAATACTGCTTTATATTTACAAGAATTAACACCAAAACAATTTGAAAATTTTGAAGTTAATTTTTTATATGGTAAAAATGTTTCTAATGTGAAAAACTTGGATTATAAAGTATTAAGAAATAAAGTGATATATGAACTAGGTAAAGAATTTGTTTTAACTCCAATGGGGAATTTAGTACCATGTTATGACAAAGAAAGAAGTATATGTAATATATTTATGCTAGATTTTTGTGATGAAGAAGTTAAGACTTTTGCTATTAAAGAATACAAAAATAAATATTTAAATATTAATAAATTATATGATTATGCTAAAAAGTTAAATATTTATGATGATGTAAAAAATATTTTTGAGGTGTTATTATGGGATTAGCAAAAATTAAAAATAATATAGATAATTTAGCTAAATCACATAATGTTGCAAATCAAACTTTATGGGATATGTTCTTTTTTGAAAACTTTTTAAATCGTTTATCAAAGTCAAAATATAAAATAATTTTATCTTTAAGGGTGGGTTTCTTTTAGGTAGTATTGTAGGAATAGAATAAAGAACAACCCTAGATATTGATTTGAAGTATATAGGTACTAATTTAGATGATGTAGTATTGTTAAATGTTTTCAAAGAAATTTGTGAAGTGGATTTATATGATGAAATAAAATATGAAGTGTTAGATATGACTGAAATAACTAAAGAGAAGAAATATGCTGGAAAATCAGTTCGAATTATGTCTAAATACTATAATATACAAAAAATCTTCAACATAGATATCGCTAAAGGTGATATAGTTACTCCTAATCCTGTTTTGTATAACTATAAATCTAATATAACTAGAACTAATTTTGATATTTTAGCATATTCTAAAGAAACGAGACTTGCAGAAAAGATTGAAACATTAATATCAAAAGGAGAAACAAATTCCAGATCAAAAGATTTATTTGATGTATATTTACTTTCTAAAGAAAAATACAATATAGATATATTTAATAGTGCAATTATTAATACGTTTTATGTTAGAAAAACTTAATTAACTAGTGATATTTATGTTAAAGCTGAAAGCATTTTATCATTTTTTCGTATTAAAGAGTTATTTGAAAATTATGTAAAGAAAAATAAATTCACAAATGGATTAGAATACGAAGAATGTAAAGATGCTATTCTTGGTGTTATAAAAAATATAGAGTTCAGTAATAAAATTAATTTAAGTGAACTTCATATTGATTTATTAAGACATGGTGAAGATGAACAAGATAAACTTGGCGGTTGGAGTGATAATCATCTAACTGCAACTGGTATTATGCAAATAACTGATGTGAGTATTTACTTGGATAAAGATTATGATTTAATAATTTCAAGTGACCTTGTTAGAGCTATAGAAACAGCAGACATAGTAGCTTCAAAATTATCGAAATCAGTAATATTTGATGAGAAATTTATAGGAATCAATAATGGGGATTTAAAGAATTTAACGAAAGAAGAATTTAATCAAAGCTATCCTGGTCTTTATTACAGTACATTAAGTATGGATCAAGCTTATCCTAATGGAGAATCGCCGAACGATTTTTATATTAGAATAAAAGATGCTTTTATTGAACTTTTATATAAATATAAAGGAAAGAAAAAATTGATTATAACTCACGGTGGAGTCATTACAGTTTTGCAATGTTTAATAAATGGATGGAAGTATTCTAATCTATTAAAAATTACTGTTCCATATGCAGCTTTAGTTAAGCTTAATAAGTAATGAAAATAATTTGAATTTAATAGTTTCAATTTAAATGAGGTTAAATAATGACCAAACAAATTACGAGATTAATATAGTTTAAATTTGGTCACTTATTATTTGTTATAACATTTTGTTATTTACGTATCACTCAGGTGCGTCGAAACATTGAGTTACATAGTACTGACACATGTGTTGACTATGGAGTTGAAGCACTAAATTCGGATGAAAACACTATAAAAATAGCCAAATTAACCTATAAATATAGGTATTTAGCATATGTAATAGACTCAAATGGTTATAGATCAAGAGAGTGGAAAGACAAAACACATATTGTTTTAAGTCTTGACCTCAACACTACAAAAAGTTATATTTTATAAAAATTTAAATAAGTAAGGAGAGATTTCATAATGAATCTCTTCTTATTTTTTAATGGAATAACATTTTTGTTTATGATATAATGGTTTTATAAAATATTAAATGAAGGAAGTAACAATGATAGATATAAAACAAAAATTAATAAAATTATCAGAAGAAGTAGCAGACTACTTGGGTATTGATTTAATACCAATAGAATACGAAAATTTAGAAATAGATGATAGTAGATTAGTACTAAAACCTATTCCTAAAATTGTAATAAGTATTAAATATGAAGATAACTTTATTGAATCAGCTAAATGTATTACTCATGAAATGAGGCACATATTTTAAATATACTACGTTAATATAATGAATGATAAACTTGCTAGAATATGGAAAGAAGAACTAACACAAGCAAAATCTTCGGCTAATATTAACTTAAATTCAAATGAATATAATGACTATTCATTGCAAGCAATTGAACTTGACGCTTTTGCTTTTGGTCAGTTTTATTTAAGAAGATATAATATATTTTTCAAGTATGAAGATAAAAAATTTCAAAGACTTGTAGAAGAGTATATAAAAAAATATTTGTATGAAAATTAATTTTAGCTCTAATTTAGAAGCAATTAGAAAAAGTAAAAAAATTAGTCGAGAAGAATTAGCTGAGTTAATAGGAGTTAGCAGATAAACTATATATAAATGGGAAACTGATATATGTTTACCTAATTTAAATAAAATTGAAAGATTATTAGAAGTTTTAAATGTTTCTATTGAAAAACTATTATTATAAAATTTATGTATATGTATTTTAAAATAATATAAAATGTGATATAACCTGACTTTTGCAGTTGTTATGCTATAAAAGGTTTATCCTAGAAAATCTACGAT
>CAZPSA010000077.1:0-3638 GCA_964589375.1 uncultured Clostridium sp. | reverse complement strand
ATGATAAAGATACAATGAGTATTTTTTCTAGTACAGATGCTTTAGGGGTAACTACTGAGCAAATATTATGCCCAACTGGAACTTTAGGTATTCCTGAATTTGGAACTAACTTTACAATTGGTATGGTAGATGAAATAAAGCCAAAATCATTTGCAGAATTAATTAAAATTGCTGGGTTATCACATGGAACTGATGTATGGTTAGGAAATGCCCGAGATTTATGTACACCAGATGAAAATGGGAATATAAAAGTACCATTTAAAGAAACAATTGGATTTCGTGATGATATTATGGTTTATTTAATTCAGCAAGGTGTCGCACCAATTAAAGCTTTTAAAATAATGGAATTTGTTCGGAAAGGAAAAGCAAGTAAACCAAAAGAAAAAGAAAATTGGGAAAACTTTAAACAAATTATGATTGATAATAATATTCCTGATTGGTATATAGAATCATGCCATAAAATTAAATATATGTTCCCAAAAGCGCATGCAGCGGCTTATGTAATATCAGCCTTTAGAATTGCTTGGTTTAAAGTTCATATGCCAGTTTATTTCTATGCTTCATGGTTAACTAGTAAAGCAACAGATTTTGAAATAGAAACTATTGTAAAAGGATATGATGGCATAAAGAAAAGAATTGAAGAAATATTGGCGAAAGGATATGACGCTACTAATAAAGAACAAGGACTACTTGAATGTTTAAAAGTATGCTTAGAAGCAACTGCTAGAGGAATAAAATTCTTACCAATAGACTTATATGATAGTAACGCTACTACTTGGAAAGTACCAGATGAAAACTCAATAAGACCACCATTTATAGCAATAGATGGTTTAGGAGAAACGGTGGCAAATACAATTGTGAGAGAAAGAGAAAATGGGAAATTTGTTAGTATTGAAGATTTACAAAATAGAGGTAAAGTAGGACAGACTTTAATTGAAAAATTAAAAGTAATGAATGTATTAAATGCTTTACCAGAGTCTAGTCAACTTAGTTTATTTGATTTATAAATTCCCAAATTGACTATAAAGTAAAATTATTATATACTTTTATTATAATAAAGAGGTGGATTTATGAAGGTATTAGTAATTGGAAAACCCAAGATAAATGTAAGATTAATTTTAGATGGATATATAAAGGAAAATACGAAAACAACTATATCTGAAGAACAAAGAGAAGTTGGTGGAACTAGTGTTTATGTAGCTAAAATGCTTAAAATGTGGGGAGTACAAGTATACTATGCGGGAGCAACTGCGGGTGATGAATTAGGTCTTAAAATTAAAAATGAGCTTGAAGCATGGCAAATAGATACTAAATATATGGAAGTAGATTATGAACATCATACAAATATGAATTATATCATTTTAAATAAAAGTAATGGTTCTTCTACGGAAGTATATGTAGATAATAATTCATATTTAACTAAACATAAATATGAAGAATTTGACTATATTGTGACTGATGGAACTGATATGGGAGCATCAATTGCCGCAGCTAATAATTATCCAAATGCTAAAATAATATTACTAGCTAATAAAGTAAATAATAAATATTATGATTTAAGTAAAAGAGCTAAATATGTAGTAGCGTCTGCTAATTTTGCTAGTGCTTTAACGAAAATACCTATGGATTATAAATCTAAAACCTTAGTTAATGTTTTTCAAAAAATTAAAGATTTAAATAGTGCTAATTATATTGTTATGCTAAATGAACATGGGGTATTATATGCTAAAGAGCGTGATGTTAAAATGATACCAGCTTTAAAAGTAGAAAAAAAAGATGATAGTAATTCGGGAGCAGCTTTCTTTGGGGCATATATATATGGACTAATTAATAATATGGATATAGATAAAATAGCAAAAATAGCAAATATTGCTGGGGCAATGGCTTTAACTAAAATAGGATTAGATAGTATTCCTAATAAAAGTGAAGTCTTAAAGTTAGCAGGAATAGAAGAAATAATAACTAAGCCAAATAATGAAAATAAAGAAGAGGCACCTAAAAATGAATAAAATAGGTAGCCCTTTTTTAAGCATTTTGCCATCAATTGATGTTCATGGCTTTACTAGGGAAACTATATATGTTCCAGTAAATGATTTTATAAACGATAATATAAAACTTAAAAATGATAAAATACTAATAATTCATGGTTTAGGTAAAAAAATACTATCAACTAAAATAAAACTATTATTTTCTAAAGATAAAAGAGTTAAAAAACTTTATATATCAAATGAAAATTTAGGGTGTACTATTATAGAATTAAATATATAGCATATTTATTTTCAAAGATAAATATGCTATTATACTTTAGAAATGGGGAATTATTATGTTTGTAGATGAGGTATATGTTAAATTAATTGCTGGTAAAGGGGGAGATGGTTGTACTTCTTTTAGAAGAGAGAAATTTATTGCAATGGGAGGCCCTAATGGGGGTAATGGGGGCCGAGGAGCTAATATTATTTTTAAGGTAGATAAATCATTAAAGACATTAATTGATTTAAAAGTTAAAAAGATAATTAAAGGTGATAAAGGAGTTAATGGTAAAGGTAGTGATCAAAATGGGGCAAATGCCACAGATATTATTATCAAAGTACCAGAAGGAACAGTTGTAAGTGAAAAACATAGTGGTAAATTAATTTGTGATTTAGTAAAAGATGGGGAAGAATTTATTGTAGCTCATGGAGGAAGAGGGGGTAAAGGAAATAAAGCCTTTGCAACTCATGATAATCCAGCTCCTAAAATGAGTGAATTAGGGGCTCCCGGAGAAGAAATAGAAATTAAATGTGAACTAAAAGTTTTAGCAGATGTTGGCTTAGTTGGCTTTCCATCAGTAGGAAAAAGTACTTTACTTAGTGTTATAAGTAATGCTAATCCTAAAATAGCAGCCTATCACTTTACAACCTTATCACCAAATTTAGGAGTAGTAAAAGTTTATGATGATACTTTTGTAATGGCTGATTTACCTGGGCTTATAGAAGGAGCATCTGAAGGAGTAGGACTTGGTATTAAATTTTTAAAACACGCTCAAAGAACAAAAGTAATAGCCCATGTAATAGATATGTCAGATGAAGAATATGACCCAATTGAAAGCTATGAAACAATTATTAAAGAATTAAAAAAATATGATGAAAGCCTTTTAAAAAGACCTAATATTATAATAGCTAGTAAAATGGATATGCCAAAAGCACAAGAAAGTTTAACTAAATTTAAAGAAAAATATCCTGATTTAAAAATATATCCAATAAGTAGTATTTATAATGAAGGAATAAATAATTTACTTATTGATTTAAATAAGCTAGTAAAAGAAAATAATAATAATTATTATGAAGAAATAAATAATTCTCATATGATATATAAATATGAAAATACTAAACCATTTAAAATATATAAAGAAAATAATTTATGGATTGTAGAAGGAAAAGATATTGAAGAATTATTACTTATGACAAGATTTACTGAAGATGAAAGTGTCTTAAGATTTGCGCATAAATTAAAGAAAATGGGAGTAGAAGAAGAACTAGAAAAATTAGGGGCTAAAAGAGGCGATGAAGTAAAAATATTAGATTATATATTTAATTTTAAAGAGTAAGTCTATGGTTAATATCATAGACTTTTTTGATGGTAAAAATTAACTTGACATG
>CAZPSA010000076.1:0-3851 GCA_964589375.1 uncultured Clostridium sp. | reverse complement strand
TGCCGGAAATACAACTCAAGAATATACAGTTAAAGTTTATTATAATAATTTAGATATTGATCAGTCGGCTGATTTAAGAAAGCGTTTTACATTTAAAATTGGAATAGATGAAGCAATAAAAGAACCGGCTCCAGAAAACTGGTATAAATCTAAAAAAGGAACACTCTTAGCTGGAATAAAAGCAAATTATAAAGTCCCGACAGAGCCATTAACAATACCTGGTGCCGCTGTATCATCAAGTACCGAAGCAGTAATGGCATCAGCGTCTGATGATTATGGAACGAGTTATTATTTTAGAGGCAATGTCCAAAATAACTATGTCGCATTTGCGAATATGTGCTGGCGAATAGTCAGAGTAACGGGTGATGGATCCATTAAACTAACACTCTATAATTACTCAAGTACAGATTGTACCGAAACTGGAGACGATTTAGCCTTCGCGAGATACAGTGGTGATACTTATAAAACTAAATTTAATAATGATTGGGGACCTATAACATGGTTTCAAGAGGAAATTAAAGAAAAGGCAATTACCACGTTTCTAAACAATAAAAATTTAAGCAATGCCTATGATACTAACATCCATGAAAATAAAATCAAAATAAAACTTCTGGCTGGTTATGGTGAATATTATGGAGCCCACTTTACGTATGGCACCGATTATACTAATAAAAGTAACATATTATATAATTTAGAGGTGTGGTATACAAATAATTTATCACCATATGATAGCTATTTAGCGGATACCATCTGGTGTAATGATATCAATTATAATTCTTCTAAAGGCTATTATCATACATATGAAAGATACCAAAGTAATAATTTAAGTTTAGTTTGCCCTTTAGATAAAAATTCCGCAAAAACAACCAGATTTACTGTAAGTGACACCATAAATGGCAATGGCGAATTAACTTATAAAATAGGCTTATTAACAGCTGATGAATTGTGGTATGGTGGGTTAAAATACGATACTGAAAACTCCAATTCCAACTATCTAACTGATAATGCTAATGAACCATTTTGGACTATTACTCCCGCTCGTCAATTTGAAGGATTACCTAGAGGCTTCGTATCTTATCCTGTAGTAACCAATTATGAAGAAGCTACTGATTTTGTATACAATTCACATGCCCTAAGACCAGCAATCGCATTAAAAAGCACCACCACTATTTCAACTGGTAACGGCACAGCCTCAAGCCCTTTTACGGTCAATTAGTGCATTTCATTATGTATAAATTAAAAAAAATTAAATTAAAACTAAATTAAAAATAAATTAAAAACCAAATTGCCGCCGCTTAAATTATGTGTTAATATATATAGTAGAAGAGGGGAATTAATATGGCTAGTTTAAGAGAACATTTTCATCTAAAAAACTATAATCAAAGTATTTCTTCAAAAGAGGCAATTTTTAAAGGAAAAAATTACCGAATTACAATATTAAGTGAAGTTTTAATTCGTTTAGAGTTTTCCCCAACGGGAGAATTTGAAGATCGACCTACGGAATTAGTATCATTTCGAAATTTTACAGTCCCTAGATTTAGTAAAAAAGAAGATGAACGATTTTTAACAATCACTACTAAATATTTTAAATTAGAATATGAAAAAGATAAGCCTTTTTATGGGACCAAACTAGCTCCAGATCAATATTTAAAAGTAACATTAAATAATACTGATAAATTTTGGTATTTTAATAGTCCCGAAGCTCGTAATTTTAAAGGAACAACCTATTCTTTGGATAATGAACTAGGTCATGCTAAGTATCAAAATGGCTTATATTCAACAGATGGTTTTGTTTCAATTGATGATAGTAAATCACTCTTATTTAATCAAGACGGTTCATTTGGTAAAAGAAGTGATAAAAGAATAGATACTTATTTATTTATGTATCGCAAGGATTTTGGTTTTTGCCTAAGGGATTATTTTAAATTAACAGGTAAACCTGCATTAATTCCTCGTTATGCTTTAGGCAATTGGTGGCATAAAAATAAAGCATATACATCAGATGATATGTTAAGGTTAGTCTGGGAATTTAATAAAAATGAAATACCATTATCTGTCTTTCTCTTAGGAGATGATTGGCATGTTAAATACAAGGATACTTCTAATGGTTTTACATTTAATTATAAGTTATTTGAAAATCCTAGAGAACTTATAAATGAACTACATAATAAGAAAATTAGAATTGGCTTGGGAGTTGACCCTACTAAAGGAATTCATAATGAAGAGCTAGCTTATAAACGCTTTAAAGAAAAAGTTGGTTACTCTAAAGATGGAGTTATTCCTTTTAATGTTTTTAATAAAACTATGTTAGAAGCCTATTTTACAGAACTAATTAATCCTTTATATGATATTGGAACTGATTTTTTTTGGTTAAACTATAATAATGTAAAAGATCTTTATACTTTAAGAGCTTTAATATATTATCATTTTAACGATTATCGTCAATTTAGAGAAAAAAGAGGAATGATTTTAAGCCGAAATGGTTTAGTTGCCGCTCATAAATATCCAGTTCTTTATAGTGGAGAAACGATTGTTGGCTGGGAAAATCTTAATATGCTGCCGGAATTTAATTCTAAGAGTTCTAATATGGGAATTAGTTTTTGGAGCCATGATATAGGTGGTTATAAAGAAGGAATTGAAGATCCAGAGTTATATATGCGTTTTATTGAGTTTGGTGTTTATTCGCCAATATTAAGACTTTCTAGTGATACATCTCATTATTATAAACGTGAGCCTTGGCTTTGGGATGTAAAAACATTTTCAGTTGTAAAAGATTATTTAAAATTAAGACATGAACTAATTCCTTATATATATACTGAAAGCTATAAATATTATCGAACTGGATTACCTTTAATTCAACCTATTTATTATAAGTATCCAGAAATATATGATGAGCCTTTATATAAAAACGAGTATTATTTTGGAACAGAATTATTTATTGCGCCAATTACTACTAAAAAAGATATTCTTATGAATAGGACAGTCCAAAGAATATTTTTACCTGATGGAATATGGTATGATTTTAAAACTGGCAAGAAATTTGTTGGGGGAAAAAGATACGTAACTTTCTATAAAGACGAAGATTATCCTGTGTTTGCAAAAAGAGGAACAATTATTCCTAAGGCTATATTAGATGATGATGATTTAAATAATACTGATAATCCTCGAAAGATGGAGATTATTATTTTCCCAGGAAGAAGTAATACATATAAATTATATGAAGATGATGGTATTAGTTCTAAGTTTGAAGAAGGATATTATTTAATTACGGATATAGAATATAATTATCAAACTAATAATTTTACAGTTATAATTAGACCAATTGAAGGTATGAATGAAGTTGTTCCTCCAATAAGAGATTATATTATTAGATTTAGAAATACAAGAAAACCAACAGATGTAATTTTGTTTATTGGCGAGGAAAAACAAAATAAAGTAAATTCTTATGTTGATGGAAATGACTTTGTTGTGGAGATAGCCGATGTTCCGACAAGTAAGCAGTTAACTTTGAATTGTAAAGGAAAAGATATTGAAATTGCAGCAGAACGAATTGTTAATGAAGATATTGATTCTATTTTAAGTGATTTACAAATAAATACTAGTTTAAAAGAAACTATTAATAGTATCCTTATAAGTAATGCTGAAATTAAGCGTAAAAGAGTAGAAATAAAGAAATTAAAACGTAAAGGTCTTCATGGCAAGTATGTAAATATGTTTATGAAATTACTTGAGTATTTAGCTGAATTGTAGTTGAAATTTTGAAATTTAGTAATATTTAAAATTTGTATTATAGGATATTGTCAATAATTTAGGAAAATGTCTCAAAAAAATTTAAACATTAGCGGGAAAAT
>CAZPSA010000075.1:0-4339 GCA_964589375.1 uncultured Clostridium sp. | reverse complement strand
TTTTCCCGCTAATGTTTAAATTTTTTTGAGACATTTTCCTAAATTATTGACAATTTTTTTCTTTAATTTTTCTTTAAAGATTTCATCCTTATAGTTAATTCTATTTTAAGGTACTAATTTTTAGTAATATAAACTGGGCTGCATTTTAATATGTCATAATAATTTTGTTCAATATCCAAAAGAAGTTCGTATGGTAAATTAAAGGCGGAAATTAAATCTAACTTACCATCAGGATTTAAATTTTTAAGAATTAAACTTTTGATTTGACTATTCATGCCTTTATAAATAGCACTATTATTAAAATCAATACTTTCATATATTCCTTGATAAAAGAAAAAATGTTCTAACTTTAAGTATATTTTTTTGATGGTAAAAATATGATGATAAGTTTTACTTCTTAAAGAATAAAGATTAGCGTTTAATAAAGAGATAATTAACATTAGGGCAGAAAATAAAAAGGATTGTTCAATCGCTATAATTGAAGCTAAAATAGTTATTATACTTAGAAATATATTGATGCTTTTCTTCGTATAAAGGTTTTCACATTCTTCGGCGATTTTAGAGGAATAATCATTTAAGTAAGCGTTCTGTTTAGTAATTAAAGAAACAATAATATTTTGGCTTTCTTCATCATTTAAATAAAACTCTCTTTTACCACTAGCATAGTATAATACAATATAGTCAGTAGTTTCTTTGATAAAAACTATAAAGTTACTTATTTCCACTTTGAGCTTCCTTATATAATAAACTAGGAGTTTTCTGCTTTGATGCTAAAGATTGATAATTTCTTACTATTTTAATTAAATCTAAAAATTCTAATTTTCTAATTATATTTAAGTTAAATTTACCGCTTTCTTTAATATGTTCCTTTATTATCTTAATTGTATTAGAATTTAAACCTGTAAATAAATTTTCACTTTCTAAGGAAATACAATCAAAAATATCTTTATTTTCAAAATAGTAGGCAAATTTACGATATAAAATATTCTTCTTTTTATCTTCAAAAGAAAACTCATAACATTTTGTTAACATGGCGGCTAAAAATAAAGCCATAATAGAAGAAAATCTTGCATAAAAGAAAGTATCAATCGAAATGATTGTTAATATACCAGAAGACAAAAGACCCATAGTTTTTAAAAAGTTATCTATTTTAATTTTAGCAGTAATATTCATAAAATAATCCGGAAATAGATCTTTTTGCATAGTCATTCTTTTTAAAATATCATCCTTAAAATCTAAGGTAAAGGCTGTTATTTCTCCATTATCAAGGTATACTTCTAAATAGCCATCTTTTTCTTCAAAACCAATAATAAAATTTTGATTTAAATTTTCCATAATTCCCCCTTTGTTTTTTTATAATTCACGATCATTTAAATATTTTTTTAATCTAGTAGCAACATCTAATGGAATAATTCCCACAAATTCTTCAAGCTCAGCTTCTTTCATCTTTTTAACACTGCCAAACTTTTTGATTAATTCTTTTCTTCGTTTAGGACCAATTCCTTCAATATTATCAAGAACACTTTGGATTGAACCTTTACTTCTAATCTGTCTATGATAGTTTATTGTAAAGCGATGAACCTCATCTTGCATTCTTGTTAAATAATGAAATAAATTACTAGTCTTATCAATATCATAGATTTCTAAAGTGTCACCATCTAATAAGTCATTAGTGCGATGTTTATCATTTTTAACTAGACCGCAAACTTTTATAGATAAATTTAGTTCATTTAAGATATCTTTAGCGGCATTTATTTGACTAATTCCCCCATCTACCAAAATTAAATCTGGTAAAGTTTTTTCTAAAAGAGCTCGGTAATATCGGCGATATATTACTTCTTTCATAGTATGATAGTCATCATTTTTGGGGGTCATAACTTTAAATTTGCGATACTTATTTTTATCAGGTTTACCATTTACGAAAACAACCATGCCAGATACTGCAAATGAGCCAAATAAATTAGAATTATCAAAAATATCTATTCTATTTATGGTCATATTTAAAAGCTTTTCTAGTTCTTCATTAGCCCCTTCACTTTTTTCTAGTTTACTTTCAATTATTTTAAATTTATTATCTAAACTTATTAAGGCATTTTCTTCGGCCATTTTAAGTAATTTGTATTTTTGACCTTTAGTAACTTTTTTAAATTTGGTATTGATAACTTTACTTAGAACGTTGGTATCAAATTCAGAGGGAACAATTATTTCCTTAGGTATTTCTTTTTTGTTATAAAATAACGCTAAATAGTACTCTAATTCATTTAAATGATCATCTGTTACAACTTCTATTTCATTGTAATTACCAATTAGTTTACCATTACGAATAAATAGTATTTCAATAGATAAATAGCCATTTTTTAAAACATAATTTATAATATCACTATTTTCTTTACTAGATAGTTCTACTTTTTGTTTTTCTAATACGATTGTCATGTAGTCTAATTCATTTTTTAATTCTAGGGCAACTTCATAATTTAGGTTTTCAGAGTAGTAATTAATTTTTTCTTTTAATTTACTTTTAATAATATCTTCATTGCCCTTTAAAAAAGATATGATTTCACTTTCCATTTTATTAATTTGTTCTTCATTAATATCTTTGATACAGTAACCTAAGCACTCGTGAATGTGATAATATAAGCAAACATTTTTTGGTAATCCTTCACATTTTTTCAAGGGATATAGACGATTTATGAGGTTTACAATTCTTCTAGCAGCATAAGCGTTAACAAAGGGACCAAATATATGTTTATCTTTTTGTTTTTTTATTTTTAAATATCTAACTACTTTTAAGGTTGGATATGGTTTTCTGGTATATTCAATGTAAGGATAGCTTTTATCATCTTTTAATAGAATATTGTATTTAGGATCATATTTTTTTATTAAGTTGATTTCTAATATAAATGCTTCTAATTCAGTATTTGTTACTATGTATTTAAAGTAAACAATGTTTGAAATCATTTTTTGGGTTTTGCCAGTATGAGTACCACGAAAATAAGAACTTAAGCGGCGTTTTAAGTTCTTAGCTTTTCCAACGTATATTACAACGTTGTTTTTATCATACATTTGATATGAGCCAGGTTTTTCTGGAACAATTTTTAGTTCTTCTTTAAACATACATAATCACTAGTAATATTATTGCATATTTTTTAAAATTTAAAAAGGAGATTTTTAAGTATTTAGATCGGTTAACAAATAACCCCATCACATAAAGTTATTCTAGCATAGCCATTGCCACTTCTAACACCGGTTTGCATTGAACCATTTGATACTCCACCAACATAGCCAGAGCCACCACCAGCGGATTTTTCTGTTGAAGAATATCCTCCATAGTAGCCTCCGCCGCCGCCACCACAACCGCAGCATTCAGAAGCACAGTTACCCCCATTACCGACACTGTATCCACTTGTTTGCGTGCCTGGCTTAGAGCCAGTGCCAGATATCCCGCCGCCAGAACCACCATCAAAACGGTTATATGAAAGTTGACCAGTAAAGCCTCCTCCTCCTCCGCCAGCCACAATAATACGGTTGGCAAATGAGGTTCCACCATACCTTATATCAGAAGCTCCGCCGCCGCCACCTTGACTTTTTAAACCATCAACACAGTAAGCAGCTGCTCCACCATTCCACCCACCAGGTCCGCACGTTCCCGCAGATGTTGAACCACCCCCTTGGCCGCCAACATATACATAGAGGGTTTCTCCAGCAGTAAAATTTTTATACCCAATTGAATATCCACCATTGCCTCCACTATTTGCAGTTGTATTCCCACCTTGGGCTCCCCAAACTTCTAATTTATATTTTCCAGTTACTGGCACACTATAAGTTTGAACTGTACCAGTGGCATTATAATTATAAATTCCTATCCAGTTAGCAGTAATAGTAGCATCAGATGACCCCATAGTTAATTTATTTCCAGATAAGCTGCCATCTGTACTATTTAGGGTCCAGCCGCCAAAAGAATTATTAGATTTGGTGGGTGACGTTAGGGTAATAACAGCATTTGGCGCATAATAACCGCTTGCTGGTCCGCCAGAGCCGCCATTTAAATTAACATTTAGTTTCGGTTTTATATTTACATTCAACTCAGCAGTAAATGGTACATCACCATCCATATAAGTTATTGTTACTTTAGGATTGTCGATATTAATTGTACTTGGAGAATAAGTATAGCCACTAAGCTCAACTGATGCTTCTTCGCCATTTTCATCAAAAAAGCCCTTTACTATCATGCCTGAGGAATTAAATTGTTCATTTGGCGCATAGTACATATTATCTGGATTTTTAGTTATTTCTATTCTATTTAATGTTTTTACCGCAAAAGTTACATTACATACTGTTC
>CAZPSA010000074.1:0-4391 GCA_964589375.1 uncultured Clostridium sp. | reverse complement strand
AAAAAAAGAGCCGAGGCTCTAAATTTTCTGATTATTCAGCTGGACAAGTAGTTGCTTCAGCAAATACTAATGTACCTGTTAAGCTCTTACCCATATTTCCGTTTTGATCAGAACTTAAATTCTTTAAAGTAACTTTAACATTCCAAGTATCAGTTTTTTCAACTGGACTAGTACTAGAAGTATCAGTTAATCTATGAGTATAATCAGTTCCGTCCTTAACAGTTGGAATATCAATTGTTCCAGTATACTCAGTAATATCTTTTGCTTCAACAACTGCAACACTATTCTTTGTAACATCAAGAACTAATTCTGGAGTATTTCCATCTGTAGTATACTCAAAATCATTAGCAGTAACATTAACTTTAACTGTATAACAGAATCTCAATTGTTCATCTGGAACAGCAGTACCACCTTCAGCTTGTCCTGGAGCAGTCCATTTAACAGTACCAGTTTGGTCAGAACTTCTATCACCTTGTCCTGAACCAAAATTACTTAAATCTGCAGTAACTGCAATAGCACCATTAATTGCAAATGATGAACTTGAACCACTACCTGTAATAACACTAACATTTTTACTTACAGCAGTTGCTTCACTAGCAGAGAAATATGCAAATGTAGCACCAACAACAGCAACTAATAATGTAGCAACAGCGATAACTGTTAATAAAACTGTATTCTTTTTATTTTCCATATGGCTTCTTATCTCCTTTCCTATTTTAATGATACCATTTTCTTAAAGAAACGTCAACCCTAAATTGCATTTTTTCCAAAATATTTTTCACTTTCTTTTCACAGAACAATTTAAATGTAAAATTATATGTCAAATTATTTAATTATCTTTACTATTTTTCTCTAATATTTTTTGTTTTAAATTAAAGAGAATATTCAATGCTTCAATTGGTGTTGTATTTAAAACATCTATTTTTTCTAATGTCTCTTTTATTTCATCTTGTCTTTTTTCTTCACTTCCAAAATCAAGTGACAACTGTACTTTTTCAACAGGATTTTTCTTCCGTCCATTTTCTTCATATTCATTTAAGATAACTTCTGCTCGACTTAGTAATTCATCAGGCATCTTAGCAAGTCTTGCAACATGTATCCCATAACTTTTATCAACTGCTCCATTTTTAACTTTATGTAAGAATGTTATTTCATGACCATTTTCCACTGCACTTACATGAACATTTTTAATATTCTTATACTTTTTATCTAACTTCGTAAGTTCATGATAATGGGTCGAAAAGAGTGTAAATGCCCCAATATTTTCACTTATATATTCAAGTATAGCTTGTGCTAAACTCATTCCATCATATGTAGCTGTACCTCTTCCAAGTTCATCAAATAAAATTAAGCTATTTTCTGTTGCTCCTTTTATCGCATTTCGAGCTTCTTTCATTTCTACCATAAAAGTAGATTCTCCACTTACTAAATCATCACTCGCCCCAATCCTTGTAAATATTTTGTCAATAATTGGAAGTGTTGCAGATTCACAAGGTACAAAAGAACCCATTTGAGCCATAATCACAATAATGGCAAGTTGTCGCATAAAAGTTGACTTTCCACTCATATTTGGCCCCGTAATAAGTAAAGTATTCGTCCCCATATCCATTACACAATCATTTGGAACATACTCTGATTTAGATACAACTTCAACTACTGGATGTCTTCCATTTTTTATATTAATGATATGATTAGTTGTTAAAACAGGCCTTACTAATCCATACTCTTCACAAGCTACTGATAAAGAATATAGTGCATCAATTTCACTTAAAACATCCGCCGTTTTATTTAAAAGAGGAACTTCTTTTTTTACTAATTCTCTTAATTCACAAAATAAATCATATTCTAAATTATTAATATTTTCTTCAGCATTTAAAATCATACTTTCTTGGGTCTTTAACTCTGGAGATATATAACGTTCACAATTAGCTAAAGTTTGCCTTCTCTCCCATTTATACTCTTCTTTAACTAATGATTTACTTCCATTAGGTACTTCAATATAATACCCAAATACTCGATTAAAACCAACTTTTAAATTCTTAATTCCCGTTTCTTCTTTAACTCTAGTTTCAAAAGATGCAACAAAGTCCTTTCCCCCACTTCTTATCTTCCTTAAATTATCTAATTCTTCACTATAGCCATCTTTAATAATATAGCCTTCTCTTACTGATATAGGTGGTTCTTCAACAATAGCTTTTTTTAGTATATTATACAAAGAATCATGAATATTTATTTCATAATTAAAATTAAGTTTATTAATAATATCTTTAATTGTCGGTAAAACACTTAAACTATTTCTTAGTTGTAATAAGTCTCTAGCATTTAAAGATCCATTCATAACTTTACCAGATAATCTTTCTATATCATAAACCTCATATAAAGAGTTTTTAAGTTCATCTTTTAAAATAAACTCATTATTTAAAGTCTCTATTTTATCATACCGTTTATTTATAGTTTCAATATCTTTTAAAGGATTTAGCATCCAGTTTTTTAGTTTTCTACTTCCCATTGCTGTCTTACATTTATCTATTAACCAAATAAGGGAATATGTTCTTTCTTTTAAACGAAGAGTTTCTACTAGTTCAAGATTACGGATACTGTGAATATCCATTTCTAAATAATCTTCTTTATTTAAATAAGTTATTTTATCGATGTAACTTAAGTCTTTAAGTTGTCTTTTATCAAGATAGTAGAATAAATGAGCTACACCACTTTTAATACGAACATCTAATATTGCATCTAGTAAAGAATTATATTTGTTATATAGGAACTCTGAGGAAATTGTTACTTCGATACCGTAAGTATTTTTTAAAACGTTTATTAGTTGGGTATTTAAATTATCTAGGAAGATTACTTCTTTTAAATTAAGTTCAAGAATTTCATTAATTAGTTTTTCTTCATTATTGCTAATTGTTAGGGTTGCTAAATAACCTGTGGATATATCAAGCATTGTTAAAATAGTTATATCATTAAAGTTTAAGACACTCGCTATTAAAGAGGCATCTTTTTCATTTAAAAGGTCATTATCAGCGATGGTTCCTTTGCTTATGACATCAACAATACCACGTTTTACCATTCCTTTGGTGCTTTTTGGATCTTCTAACTGTTCACATATTGCTACTCGGTATCCTTTATTAACAAGTTTTTCAATGTAAGTTTTAACACTAGCATGTGGTACTCCACACATGGGAACACGTTCTTCAAGTCCAGCTACTCGACCTGTTAAAGTTAATTCTAACTCCCTTGATGCAATTAGGGCATCATCAAAAAACATTTCATAAAAATCTCCCAAGCGATAAAAGACAAGTTCTTCTTTGTACTCATCTTTTATTTCCATATATTGGGCCATCATTGGGCTTAATTTGCTTCGATCTACTTCACTTAATTTCATATATAAAACCTCATGACTTATTATAACACGAGCTTTAATTTTTTTAAAGAAAAACTTGGTGTTTTTATAAATAAATTGCTACTTTTTCAGTTAAAAATTATAGAAAATAGCTATTTTTATAATTTATAACTATTATTAAAAAAAATTAAAAATACTTATCTAATTCTTGTATGAATGTTATTATAAAACATATTATCCCTCATAAAAATATATGAGGGATATTTAAAAATAGACTAGTTCTATTTGTTGTTATATGATTTATTTCACTAAATAATCTTAGTCCTTGTAATACATTTGATTTTTGCTAGTTGGTTTATCTGGCAAGGTCATTTTAATTAATCCATTTTCTAAAGCTGGATTTAAATAAATATATTTATCCATTAAAACGACCTCTTATTTTTCCCGACTTTTTCAGTTGTAAATTATAAAAATGTCTATTTTTTGTTGAAAATAGGCTTTTCTTTTACTTTTTATTGTGGTATAATTTAATTGTATAGAAAGTATAGGGATGCTTATGTATTTAGATCGTTTCAATTGTAAAGGTAAACCTTATTTAAGAATTGTTGAAAATTTTACAATTGAAAAAAATGGGATAAAAAAATCAAAAAGAAAGACTATTAAAAATTTAGGATATGAAGAAAAATTTGATGATGGTAAACCTGACTTTTATAAACGCATGAAAGAAAAACTTAAAAATGGTGAATTGAAAATTGATGGTATTGATCCTAATGAATTTCGTGCAAGAGCAAAATTATATAATAATTCATTATATAGTAATGATGATAATGATTGTTGTTATTTAGATCCAAAAAATATAGGATATTTTTTTCTTGAAAATATATATAATCAATTAGGAATTTCTGATATTCTAAGACGAATAAAATCTGATTCAAAATTAGAATATGATTTAAACGGCTTAACTAAACTATTAGTTTTTGAAAGAACACTTGATCCACAAAGTAAGAAGAAAACTTTTGAAAATAGAAATAAATATTTATTT
>CAZPSA010000073.1:0-4654 GCA_964589375.1 uncultured Clostridium sp. | reverse complement strand
CCTCCTTTCTGGAAAGAGAACATTATAGTTTTATATAAAATAAAAACTCACGAACTTTAATCAGTTCGTAAGTTGATTTCAAATGGAGCAGGCAACGGGAATCGAACCCGCATCCTAAGCTTGGGAAGCTTATATTCTACCATTAAACTATGCCTGCATATATTTATTTTATAAAATTTGATACAATAATGCAAGAAGAGGAGAAAAAAATGTTAAAAATTTATAAAGGTGATATTACCGCCTTAAGTGTTGATATAGTAGTAAATGCCGCGAATAAAACTTTATTAGGTGGCGGAGGCGTCGATGGCGCTATTCACCGTAAAGCTGGCAAACAATTATTAGAAGAATGTAAAAAGTTGAATGGCTGTAATACGGGCGATGCCAAAATGACAAATGCTTACAATATGTTATGTGATAAAATTATTCACACAGTAGGACCCATTTATAAAGATGGGTTACATGATGAAGACAAACTATTGCGAAATTGTTACAAAAATTCAATGGAGTTAGCTCAAGAATATCAAAAAAGTTCTCGAAAAGAAAAAATTTCAATTGCGTTTCCTTGCATAAGTACTGGTGTTTATCACTTTCCATCAGAAAAAGCGGCCAAAATCGCAGTTGATGTAGCAAAAAAATATGATAATAACTCAATTGATATTATTTTTGTATGTTTTTTAGAAAAAGACTACGATATATATAGAAACTTACTTAATTTATAACCTTAAGAAAAATATTACTTACTTGATTTTCTAAATCTTTAATAGTACCATTATTTTCAATAACAAAATCAAAATTATCATAATTATCAAGTGCTGTTTCTGTAATATGATTTGCTTGCTTTAAATCCAAACCATTTTGCTTTTCATCTTTAACAATATGAATATTTGTAACATTAGAAAAAGTATCATTAATTTTAGCAATTTCTTCTGGAAGTCTAGCGTCACTAATAACAATAACTTCAGCATAATTAGATAATACATTAATATCATCAATAATTCGATTAGTAAAAAAATGGGGATTAATTCTAGCCCTAACATCATTTCCAATATCTTGAAGTAATGTTCTTGGCTTGGTAGCATCATCAAAATTCCAATCTAATAGTGCTTTGGCATATAATTTTATATACATTGAATACTGAATAATTGCTGTCTTAAGATTATAATTATCCGCGTATTTTCTTATTAATTTTGCAGTTGTATCTTTGCCAGTCTGGGCTTTTCCGGCAATAATAAATATATAAATATTTTTAATAAAAATCATCAACCTTTCTTTGTAAATATTATAACAAAATTAATTAAATAAAAAACCCTAAGATTAATAATCCTTTATAATTAATATATATTAATATGAGCAATGATGAAAAGGAGTTAAATCGTTTATACTTTGAAAATATATTATGGGTAATTTTTATTGGCCTTGCAATATTAAATATTTTAGGCGATATGCAAGATATTGATTATTTAAAATATCATAAATTAAAGAATAAGAAAAATGCTAATAAAATATTTGAAATAACAATTACTATTACTTTCTTTATATATATTTATTTCTTTACGAGAAATTACAATCAATTAAAAAAAGCAAAAGAAGAAAACAAAAACCTATATCTTATAAAACTAGCTGGAAGCTTATTTTTAATAATTGGTATACTTTGTCTTTTATATTTTCAAAGAAAGCAAAATGATTTTATAGGTTCACCAGCTATATAATGGTTTGACATTTTTGATAAAAACTTAGGAAAATCAATTACAATTATCTTCTGGTATGATATAATAAATTTACATAAAAAAACTCACATCAAGTGAGTAAATTAACATCTGGAGCAAGTGAGGAGAATCGAACTCCCATCCCAACCTTGGCAAGGTTATATTCTAACCATTGAACCACACCTGCATCGATATATGTATAATATCAAAAAAATAATATTATTTCAAGGTAAAAATAAAATTTTAATTAAAAAATAAAAACAAAGAGGTATAAAATGAAAAATAAATTTATAAAATACATCCAATCACTTAAGAATTTTATAAGATATAATAAACAATTTTGCAGTTATGTAATATTATCTATTTTATGTGCAATTTTTTTAAGAATGACGACTGTTGGAAATATTTTTTCTTTAAAACCACTATTATTTGAAATTTCTATGCCGATAATAATTGGCTCTTTTGCTTATTTGAATAAACCTAAAAATCAATTTGGTTACTTGCTAGGTTGTCTTCTTTTATTAGATGTAGTTTGCATTGTTAATGCCGTTTATTATGAGTTTTATAGTTCTTTTGCTTCATTTAGTTTAATAACCGCTTTAAAACAAGTTGGCGAAGTTGGAGATGCTGTATTTGCTAAGATGAAAATTGTTCATTTTATATACTTTTTAGCACCAATTATATTTATATTAATTAATAAGAATTTAAATAGTAAGGACTATTTCAATTATGTTACTAAAATCGAAAAAACTAAAAGTTTATTAAGAAATGTTTTTTTTACGGGAGCTGCGATTTTATTATTGGGGATTTTGACCCTTTCGACAACCGCTATAAGTAGATTGGCAAAACAGTGGAATAGAGAATACGTAGTAAATCGTTATGGTATAGTAGTTTATCAAATAAATGATTTAGTAAATACATTAAGACCTAAGATTAGTTCATGGTTTGGCTATGATGTGGCACTTAAGAATTTTAATGATTATTATGAAACTAATAAAATAAAACCGAGTAATAATGAGTATACAGATATATTTAAAGATTATAATGTTATATTTGTTCATATGGAAAGTATTACATCTTTCTTGTTGGATTTAAATATTAATGGAGTTGAGATTACGCCTAATTTAAATAAATTAAGCAAGAATGGAATGTATTTTAGTAATTTTTATCCTCAAATTGGGGTAGGAACTAGTAGTGATACTGAGTTTACTTTAAATACTTCATTAATGCCTGCTACAACTGGAACCGTGTTTATAAGTTATTTCGATAGAGAGTATGTAACTATTCCAAAACTATTAAAAGAACAAGGCTATTATACGTTTAGTATGCATGGTAATAAAGCCAGTATGTGGAATAGAGATAATATGCATCCTAGTTTAGGTTATATGGATTTTTACTCTAAGACTAGTTTTACAATTGATGAGGAAGTTGGTTTAGGTTTATCCGATAAATCATTCTTTAGACAGGCTATACCTATATTAGAAAATATTGAAAACAACAATGAAAAATATATGGGAACAATTATAACCCTATCAAATCATACCCCATTTGAAAATAGTGAGCTGTTTAATCAGATAAAATTAGATTATGAAACAACTGCTATAAACGAAGTAACGGGAAAAATGGAAAAAGTAGTATATCCTTATTTAGAAGGAACTAAGTTAGGAGACTATATTAGAAGTAGTCACTATGCTGATGAACAAATAGGTTATTTTATTGAAATGATTAATAATAGTAATAATTTTGATAATACTTTATTTGTATTTTATGGAGATCACGATCCTAAATTAGAATTAAATGAGTTTAATTATTATTATAACTATGATTTTAATACTGGTACGTTAAAAGATAAAAATGATCCCACTTATATAAATTATGATTATTATTCAAATGAACTAAATAAAAAGACCCCTTTAATTCTTTGGACTAAAGATAAAAAACTAGCTACGCAAATAGATTATTATATGGGAATGATTGATGTAATGCCAACTGTTGGAAATATGCTAGGAATATATAATGAATATGCTTTAGGAAATGATATATTTGAAATAAAAAATGATAATATAATTGCATTTCCAAGTGGTAATTATTTAACAAATAAAGTATATTATAGAAATTCTAGAAGTGAGTATAAAGCTCTTAATTTAGATGAAATATTATCTGATGAATACATAAATGGTTGTAAAGATTATACAGATAAAATAATAGAAATATCTGATGGTATAATTACTCATAATTTAATTAAAAATAGTAAAGAAAAGGAGAGTTATGAATAATAGTAATAAGAATAAATGGATGCTCTTTATATTAATTGTTTTACTTGTTTGTTTGGGTTGTATATTTGTTTATGCGAAGTTTATAAGAGATAATAATGATGAATTTGTAGTTACTAGTGTGGAAAAAATTGTTGATTATGGTTATGATTTGAAATCCAATGCAACACAGCTGTATATTAACGAATTTAATATTTTAAAGAATAATTTAAAACAAGAAGCAATTAATGATGAGGAATATGCTAAGAGCGTGGCTAAGCTTTTTATCATAGATTTATATACTATAAGTAATAAAGTTAATAAGTATGATGTTGGAGGAACCCAGTTTGTTTTGCCTTCTTCTGAAGATAATTACAAGCTTAATGTTGAAGATACTTTGTATAAGTACGTAGAAGATAATTCGAGCAATAATAGGAAGCAAGATTTACCTACAGTTAGTAATATAGAGATAACTGATTATAAGAATGGTAAATATAAAATTGGAGAAGAAGAAATTGATGATGTAGAAATTAGCTTAAAATGGGAATATGAAATTGATATGGGGTATGAAAAGGAAGGTACTATAATTTTAATTAAACAAGATAAAAAATACTATATTGTAGAAAAAATATAAGAAAGTTATCGTTAATTTTCATTTGGAATTCCGTTTTTTTTAAAATAACGGAAATAAGTCTG
>CAZPSA010000072.1:0-4674 GCA_964589375.1 uncultured Clostridium sp. | reverse complement strand
GTCTTTTAATTAATTAGTCCATTATAAATAAATAAATATGCTTTAGCATACTTTTTTATTTGTTTGTCAGTAAGTTCATATGTTGTAACATCAGCACCAGCTGGATAAATACTTTCAATTGTTGCATAATCCTTATACATAAATTCCGTTAAATATTTAATTGGATAAATAGTGGTGTAGATTGTAGCATTTTCTAAACTATCTTGTTTTAAACTACAACCTGTTACTAGTAATAAGCTAGTTATTAGTAATATAATCTTTTTCATTTTTAATCTTCCTTTCCTTTTAAATTATCTATTCCATATTTTCCATGAGGATGACATTTAAGTAATCTTTTTATTCCTATTTTTAAGCCTTTATATACTCCATAAGTATTAATTGCATCAATCATGTAATTAGAGCATGTTGGGGTAAATCTGCACATAGAATGGCTATGAAGTGGGGTAACTTGATAACCACGAATTAAATAAATTAATAATTTTTTTATAAATATCACCCATATTTATTGTACTACAAATTAATTTGTTTGTAAATTGTTTTCAAAATGAAAAAAATTTGTTATAATATTTAGTGAATGGATATGATATTATGAAATTTTTAGAAGATATGGGAATTAAAATTGAAAATAAAGATTTACTTGAAACTGCTTTAACTCATAGTAGTTATGCAAATGAGCATGGTGTAGAAAGCTATGAACGTTTAGAGTTTTTAGGTGATGCAATGTTACAAATTGCATCAAGTGAGTTTATTTATAAAAATATGTATTTAACGGAAGGGGATATGTCAAAACTTCGGGCTAATTTTGTGTGTGAAAAAGCTTTGGCAACTTATTCAAAAGATTTAGGAATAGATAGACATATTAAAGTAGGACATGGAATATCTCATTTAACGGAAGCAATTATTGCTGATGTTTTTGAGTCTGTTTCGGCGGTGATTTTTTTGGAGTGTGGATTTCAAGTAGCACGTGATTATTTATTTAAAATTATGAGCCCTTATATTAAGGAAAATCGAGATTTTAATACTGATTATAAATCAAAGTTACAAGAAGCAGTTCAAACAACAAGAAAGTCTTTAAAGTATGTGGTAATTAATGAATATGGTGAAGCTCATGATAAAACTTTTGAGATTGCAGTGGTAATTGATGATATAACATATGGAAAAGGAATTGGAAAGACAAAAAAGGAAGCTGAACAAAATGCAGCATATGATGCGTTAGAAAAGAGTGTGATAATATAATGTATTTAAAAAGTATAAGAGCACAAGGTTTTAAATCTTTTGCAGATAAATTAGATTTGGAGATTAATAAAGGAATTACAGGTATTGTTGGGCCGAATGGATCAGGGAAAAGTAATATCGTTGATGCAGTTCGTTGGGTTTTAGGAGAACAATCAGTAAAGTCGTTACGTGGTTCAAGTAATATGACGGATTGTATCTTTGGTGGATCAGAATCAAGAGAAGCCCAAAAAAGAGCAATGGTTGCACTTGTGTTTGATAATACGGATCATTATTTACATAGTGATTTTAAAGAAGTTGAAATTAAAAGAATCGTTTATTCAACGGGGGAAAATGAGTATTACATTAATAATTCACGGGTTAGACTTAAAGATATAACGGATATGTTTATTGACTCTGGTGCAGGTGCAAATGCCTTTAATATCATAAGTCAAGGGAATGTAACTGATATTGTAAATTCAAAGTCAAGTGATCGTCGAGTTATCTTTGAAAGTGCAGCAGGGGTTTTAAAATATAAGAAGAGAAAAGAAGAGAGTTTAAAGAAGTTAGAAAAGACAGAAGAAAATTTGATGCGAATTAAACTGGTAATTGATGAATTATCACAAACGGTAGAACCTTTAAAAGAACAAAGTGAAGTAGCTAAGAGATATCTAGGTTTAAAAGAAGAGTTAGAAAATATAGATATAGCTTTAATATCAAAAGATATAACAGATTTAAATCTTGAATATAGTAGGGTTTTAGAAGAAATAAATTCGCTAAAAGAAAAAGTGTTAAATACAAAAGATACTGGAGAAGAAACAAAACTTGAGACTTTAAAGTTTAGGAATTTAGAGTTAGAGGATAAAATAAGTCATAAAAAAGAAGAACTTTTACAAGTTACTGAGAATTTAAGTGATTTAAATGGAGAAAAGAAATTAACTATTGAAAGAAAGAAGTATGAAGTTGATAGTAATTTAATTGATAATAATTTGCTTAGTTTAAAAGAAACAGAGTTAAATTTAAATAAAAGTATAAGTGTTTTAGAAAGAGAAATTTTAGATATTGAAGCAAGTATTAGTAATGAAAAGAAGAAACTTGAAGAAGTTAAGAATAAGATGCTTGTTTTAAAAGTTAAGAAAAGTACTTCTAGTAATGCTTTGATGGAAGCAGAAAAGAAA
This sequence comes from uncultured Clostridium sp., assembly GCA_964589375.1. Lineage (GTDB taxonomy): Bacteria > Bacillota_I > Bacilli_A > RF39 > UBA660 > CAG-533. The sequence continues at coordinate 2,284 of CAZPSA010000072.1, read as the reverse complement.
AAGTTCTTGTTAGAAAATAAGATTGAAATATTAGAAAATAATATTTTGAGTGCGGAGTCTGCACCTGTTTCTGTGCGAAATATTTTGAATAATCCTCGGTTGTATGGTATTCATAATACTTTAGGTAAAGTTATTGATATTCCTGAAAAGTATATGGTTGCAACTGATATAGCGATGGGGGCAAGTAGTAATTTTTTAATTGTTGATGATGATAATTCAGCATTAAGAGCAATAGAATTCTTGAAGGAAAGAAAACTTGGAAGAGCAACCTTTTTGCCTTTAAGTATTATTAGAGGAAAATATGCAAGTAATGAAGTTATTGATGAAATAAAGAATATTAGTGGATACCTTGGTATTTTGAGTGACCTTATATCTTTTGATCCAAAGTATAAAGAAGTTGTAACTAAAGAATTAGGGCAAGTAATTGTAGTTGATAATGCAAATACTTTAAGTATTGTAGGAAAACTCATTAATTATCGCTATAAAGTTGTTTCTTTAGATGGGGAAATAATTCATCCTGGAGGGTCAATTACTGGGGGAACTAGTAAGAAAAATACAATGTTAAATGAAAAAAATGAGCTAAATAAATTAAAGAGTGATTTACAAAAATTAGAGATAAGTATTAAAGATTTAAAAGAAGAAGTAGATAATTTAAAAGAAGATGAAGAGGAATTTACAGAACGAGAAAATGTATTCAATAAGTATATTATTTTACTTAATGATGAGTTGTTTAATAAAAGAACTAGTTTAAGTAAGAAAAATGAAGAACATAAAAATATCTTAAGTGAGTTAGAAGGATTAAGTGATTTAAAAACAAATAAATTAGATGATCATTTAATGGAAATTTTGGAAAAAATTAATAATTTAAGTAAAATGAGAGAGTTAATTGAAAAAGATATAAAGGTTCTTACAGATGAAAAAAATGAATTAAATGATGAAATAAATGTTTTGGATAAAAAGATAAGAAGTAATAATACAAGTTTAAATAATATTAATAATGAACTTAAGAATAAAGAAATATTATCTGGAAAGTTAGAGGTTAAGTTGGATAATTTGCTAAGTGATTTAAATAGTGAATATAATTTAACTTATGAATCTGCAGTGTCAATGTATAGTTTAGATATGGATACAGATATTGCAAGGGATAAGACAATGAATTTAAAGAAAGAATTAAAAAGTTTGGGGAATGTTAATCTTGGTTCAATTGAGGAATATGAAAGGTTAAATACAAGATATGAGTTTTTAACGAGTCAAAAGTTTGACCTTGAAAGTGCTTCTTTAGAACTCAAAGGTATTATTTCCGAGATGGATAATATTATGGTGGAAAGATTTGCAAAAACTTTTGAAGATATTAAGAAAGAGTTTAGGAGAATCTTTAAACTTATGTTTAAGGGTGGTAAAGGTGACCTTGAGTTGAGTTGCCCTGATGATTTGCTTAATACGGGAATTGATATTATTGCAATTCCACCTGGGAAAAAGATTAATTCACCTGTTTCTTTATCTGGGGGTGAAAAAGCTTTGACGGCAATATGTTTGCTTTTTGCTATGCTTGAGGTAAAACCTAGTCCGTTTGTTATTTTAGATGAAGCAGAAGCTGCTTTAGATGAAGTAAATGTTGATATGTTTGGTAAATACTTAAATGAAGAAAAAGAAAGAAGCCAGTTTATTGTAATTACTCATAAGAAGAGAATGATGGAGTATGCAGATGCTTTATATGGTATTACAATGCAAGAATCTGGGGTTAGTAAGATTGTAAGTGCTAAGTTGGAAGATTAATTTTATAATATAAGTAAAAAACGGATAGAAATCCGTTTTTTGCTTTTTAATTATAAAATAAGAAAAAAATAATATTTATTTAAGTTTGGATTATAAAGAAAATTTATAATAATCTGTGGGAAAATTTAAAATAATTATGGACATAATTAGAAAAAATTGGTAAAATGTAATTAGGAGTTCTATGACATAAAATAAAAAAGTTAAAATAAAAAAATGCTATCTAACAGCATTAATTTTAGGGCATTAGCACATCGGCTAAGCGTTTATTTTAACTCTCTATGTCATCTTGAATGGTATCAAGACAATTTAAGTATAGCATAAAATAAGGAGGTAGTCAAGCTATGGAGAAGAAAAAATATTGTATTGGGTTAGATATTGGTACAGAATCAGTTGGTTGGGCGGTAATAAACCCTGATACATTTGAAATTTTAAAAGGGAGAGTATCATTAAGAAAGTACAACTTACAAACTGGAGAAGTTAGTAAAAGCAGAAATACCAAAAAGCCATT
>CAZPSA010000071.1:0-4853 GCA_964589375.1 uncultured Clostridium sp. | reverse complement strand
TTTTATACATATGATGGATATTTATTAAATTATAATACAAATACAAAAAGTACAACAAAGGATATAAAAAAGATAGCAAGTACAACAGGAAATATATATGGTGTATATGATATGAGCGGAGGAGCATATGAATATACAATGGCAAATATAGTAAGCAATGATGGTTCAACAATGATGAGTGGATATGATAGTTCTTATAACTCAGGATATACAGGCAAAATATATGATAGTGGCAATTATACTTCTTATACAGGAACGTATACATATCCAGCAAATAAATACATAGATAAATATAGTTTTGGCACAAGTGAGACTTCAAGAATAAATAGTAAATTAGGAGACGCTATAAAAGAAGTATATAATACAAACAATTATGGTTGGTATAGTGATCGTTCATATGTTGTGGGTTTGTCTAACCCTTGGTTCATACGGGGCGGTCGCTGCTACAATGGCTCGTATGCGGGTGTGTTTGACTCGAATAGCAACTACGGCAGCAGCAATTACAACTACTCCGCCCGCCTGGTTTTGGCCGGCCTTGAATAAATAGCCTTTAGGCTATTGATCTTTCGGGTTATGCTGGGTAAAATGAGTAAGGAAGTGATGATGTACTAATTTTAACTGGCACTTTATGTGCCTGTTAGAAATTAGTTTATGAAATAAAATGTAAGATATAAGTTTTGGAGCTTTTGATGCGTCAGCACTCCAAAACTTCCGGTTTTTTTAAAAACCGGCAAGAATTTTTGGTCTTAACAATGTTAAGATAGGTGGAAGATTGTAAGAAGTGAAAGTTTGTCTAACCCTTGGTTCAAACGGGGCGGTAACTACAACAATGGCTCGAATGCGGGTGTGTTTAACTCGAATAACAACAACGGCAACAGCAACAACAACAACTCCGCCCGCCTGGTTTTGGCCGGCCTCTTGGATTACTAAATGATATAGTAAGATGTTTTAGTTCATGGATTAAAACCAAAGCTTATTTAGTAAAAATCTTCGCCTTTCTTGCTTGCAAGAAAAAAATAAAAAGAGATGATACCAGAGCTAGTAATAGTATATGAAAGTTCGAAATCACGGATAATGTCCTTTATGGGCATTATTTTAGTATAAAGATATTTTGCGTTTCTCATGCGTGTTTGGAGGTTTAATATGAGTAAAATATATGAAAAATATTTAAAATTAAAACTTAAAGATAAAGATAAAATCTATTTATTTAAAAGTGGTATATTTTATATAGCTATTGATAATGATGCTAAAATACTTAATAATAAATATAATTTAAAGTTATCTTTATTAAATAATTCTGTTGTTAAGTGTGGTTTTCCTGTTAGTACTATTTCTAAATATGAAGATATGTTTAAAGCTGATGATATAGATTATATTATAGTTAAAGATAGTGATATATCTTTAATTATTAAATTACTTGAAAGAGTTGATATAAATACTATTACGGGTATTGAAGCTTTAAATATTTTAAAGAAAATGAAGGATTTGTTATGAATGATAAATCTTTAGATAAGTTATATATTTATAATAATTATTTAGATTTAGTATATTATTCATATAATATTTTAAAAAAATATCCTAAGTATGAAAAAGATGTTTTATGTAAAGAAATAAGATCTTGTTTACTTAATATATATAAGAATATAGTTTATGCTTATGATGAAAGTAATTTAAGTAATAAAATAAGTTATTTAAAGTATATTTATTCTGATATAAAAGTAATAGAGTTTTATATTAGAATATCGTATAAAGAAAAGTATATATCTTCTAGTAATTATAGTGCTTGGAGTAAAAAGATAAATAATGTTAGTAAACATTTAAATAACTGGATAATATCATGTCAAAGAAGATTAAAGTAAAGTATGATGATTTACTTTCTATTGATAAACTATATGAGGCTTTTTATCGTGCTAAAAGGGGTAAGAAGTGTAAAAAAGAATTTGTTTTATATGAAATGAATTTAGAGAATAATTTATGTTATTTATATGATGAACTTTATAATTTGACTTATAAAGTATCTAAATATAATTGTTTTACTATATATGAGCCTAAAGAACGTTTAATTATGTCTCTTCCTATAAAAGATAGAATTATACATCAGTGGTATGTAGAAGAATTTTTAAAGCCATATATAGTTCCTAAGTTTATAAATGATACATATGCTTGTATAGTAGGACGTGGTACTCATAAAGCATATAAGAAAGTACTTTTTTATATGAGAATTATGAGAAAGTTATATGGGGAGTATTATATAATTAAGTTTGATATTAGTAAGTATTTTTTTAATATTGATAGGGAAGTATTATATTCTATTATTACTAAGTATTTTAAAGATAAGAAGTTTTTATATTTAACTAAGATTATTATTGGTAGTTTTAATGAAGTTGGTATTCCTATTGGTAATTATACTAGTCAGTATTTTGCTAATATATATTTAAATGAACTTGATTATTATATTAAGTTTAAATTAGGTATTAAGTATTATTGTAGGTATATGGATGGTGCGACTGTGTAGGTCGAATAAATTAGTGAGTGGAAATCTCACCTAGAAAGTGATACCCGTCACATCTAGTAACGAGTCTTGGGTCATAAATGGTAACAGATATGGCTAAGCGTAGACAGTTAGGTATTAGGGTTAGTATTGAGCTTCGAAACGTATCGTTATATTTCAAGAGTGTAGACGCTTTCGTCCAAGCGGAATACTATATTTAATAATATGCTTATGGGTAGTATTATTAAACTCTTGCGGAGTCTGAAAGACCTAATCATGATATACAATGTTTATTCGATGAACAGTGAGAACCTATATTTTCTCTTAGTCCAAAAGTGGGCAGTGAGCCAATTGGTATAGAGTATGATAAAATAATAAATAAATAAGTCAAATGAAATATAGGTAGTCAGATGAACTCATAGTACTTATGATATTGTATCAATAAATACAATGTAGGGAAGGGGTTCACGTAACATAGCTCTTGTTAGAGCAAACATTATCACTATACAAGGAGTGAATAAATAATGATAAGTAAAATAACAAGAATAAATCAAATTGCAAAAGAAAAGCCGAACGAAATATTTAATTCAATATATCATTTAATTAATAAAGAATTATTAATAGAATGTTTTAATGAATTAGATGGAAATAAAGCGGTTGGAATAGATAAAATAACAAAAGAGAAATATAGATTAAAACTAGATGAAAATTTAAATAATCTAGTTATAAAACTAATAAATAAAAATTACAAACCGAACCCAGCAAGAAAAGTCAATATACCGAAATCAAATGGTAAAGTTAGAGGGTTAGCAATTGCAAATTTTGAAGATAAAATTGTTCAATTAGCATCAAAGAAACTAATTGAAGCAATATTTGAACCAAAATTTCCAGACAATATGTTTGGTTTTAGACCAAATAAAAGTTGCCATAAAGCATTAAAACAAGTAGTGATAGATATTGAAGGACATTATACAAATTATGTGGTAGAAGCCGACATAAAAGGTTTCTTTGATAATATTAATCACGATAAACTGATAAAATGTCTTCAACTACATATCAATGATAAAAATATATTGCGACTTGTTAGAAAATTCTTGAAAGCAGGCATATTAGAGAATGATAAATTCTATATTGGGGAATATGGAACACCACAAGGCTCTATATTGAGTCCAGTACTAGCAAATATCTATATGTACTATACTTTAATAAAATGGTTCGAAGATTTTGTTAAAGTTAAGTATGGTGGATTTATGAGTATTATAAATTACGCGGATGATTTTATTTGCTGTTTTCAATATGAAAGTGTGGCTAAAATGTTCTATGAAAAACTTTTACCTAATAGACTAAGACAAGCGGATTTGGAATTAGCAGAAGATAAGACTAGGATGTTAAGTTTTGGAAGATTTGCAATAAGAAATTGTATAGGAAATAAACCAGATACTTTTGAATTTTTAGGTTTCACTCATTATTGCAGCAAAGGTCAAAATGGAAAATTTCGTGTAAAACGCAAGACATCTAGTAAGAAATTTAGAAAGAAACTAACCGAATTTAATGATTGGTGCAAAGAAAATAGAAACGAATCATTAAAAACAATAATGACAACATATAGAAAGAAATTAATCGGATATTATAACTATTATGGTATTACGGATAATTACCATATGGTAAGAAAATTCTATTATCAAAGTCTACATATATTATTTAAATGGATAAATAGAAGAAGTCAAAGAAAAAGTTATAATTGGGAAGAATTCTTACAAATGACTAAAGATTATGACATACCAAAACCACATATTAAAGTTAAAATATATTCAATATAATGCAATTTGTAGAATAGATACTATGTTACGAAGAGCCGTATGCGGGAAAACTGCACGTACGGATCTGTGAGGGTTATATATGGTGACATATATTTCTACTCGATATTTTGTTATTTTAGTTAAGGATAAAGATTATGCTAGAAAGGTATATGATTTAGTAGAGGTATTTTTAAGTGAAAAGCTTAAACTTAAGTTGAATCCAAAAAGTAGATATTATCCATCTAGATATGGGTGTAATTTTTGTGGTTTTGTTATTTATGAAGATTATGTTTTATTAAGGAAAAGTAATAAGAATAGGTTTAAGAAAAGTGTTAAGAGATGGAATTATTTAAATGATATTGGTTATCTTGATAAAGATAGTTTTAAAAGAAGTATTGCTTCTTTTAAGGGGCATATGAGTTGTGCTAATAGTTATAGATTTATTAATAAATGGTTTAACAATAAATAGTGAAATTTATTGCTTGTTGGATATGATTATGTTTTTAGTATTTGTTAGAAAAGAAGTTTAGTTTGGAAATAATTCAAGTATAATTAATTAAGTT
>CAZPSA010000070.1:0-5034 GCA_964589375.1 uncultured Clostridium sp. | reverse complement strand
AGTCTAATAAATTAAATAAATTTTTATAAACCTGCATTTAGTTTAAAAATTTGCGGATTATTTAAAAAATCGTTAATTTTCATTTGGAAACTTTAAGTTATAAGTTAGTTATTTTACTAGTTATAGGTTAAATTGTTCCTTTTTAAACTAATTAATTTAAATTTAGAATTTTTACGTAAAATACTTTACAAAATATTATTTAATTTATATAATAAAAAACATATTTGGAGGTGCATTATGGATAAAAATCTACCAGTTTTACTACTTAAGAAATTGTCCCTTTTACCCCTTCAAGAGGTGCGTTTAGAATTAAGTAATGAATTAAGTCAGAAAATAGTTGATTTATCTAACTTATATTATGATAAAAAAGTGGTAGTAATTTTACCTAATAATTTAATAGAGGAATCTCCAACGGTTTCTGATTTACCGGAAGTGGGAGTATTAGCTCTTGTTAAATCATGCGTTATATTGCCTAATAAGAATTATCGAATTATTTTAAAAGGTTTAAATAGAATAAAAATTAATAGATATAGTAATGATAAGAAAAATAATAGTATTTTAATTGCTAATATTCGTCGAATTTTTTTAGAAACAGAAGAAACGGCGATTCATCTAGCTCTTCGTAAAAAACTAACTACTTTAATTTCAAAATATGTGGGATTAGCGAGTGATGTTTCAAATAGTATTATTACTAAAGTGAATGCGGCAAAAAACTTAGATGAAGTTACTGATTTAATTGTTAATTTTATGCATTTTCCTTTAGATAAAACAATTAATTACATGAATGAATTTGATGAAACTTTAAGGGCTAAAATGCTTATTAAAGATATTAGTATCGAGTTAGAAGTTATTGAATTAAATAATAAGATTGACAATGATATTAGACAGTCTATTGAGCAAGAGCAAAAAGATTTTCTAATTAAAACTAAAATTCAGAAGTTAAATGAAGAGTTAGGAGTTAAAACTACAAAAGATGCTGAGATAGATGATTATCAAGAAAGAATAGCAAATATTAAAACAAATGAAAAAACGCGTAAAAAGCTATTTAATGAATTAAAAAAATATGAATATATGTCTAGTAATAATCCGGAACTTAGTGTAATAAGAACTTACTTAGATACGATTTTATCACTTCCTTTTGGTAAATCTAGTAAAGAAGAAATCAATAAAGAGAAGATAACTAGCGTCTTAAATAAAAACCATTATAAATTAGATAATGTTAAAAATAGAATTATTGAATATGCGATTTTAAAAGATAAAAATAAAAAATTAAATAATCCAATTCTATGTTTAATAGGGCCGCCAGGAGTTGGTAAAAGCACGATTGCTAAGTCAATTGCGGAAAGTTTAAAGCGAGAATTTTATAAGATAAGTGTTGGGGGATTGAATGATTCTTCTGAGCTTGTTGGTCATAAAAGAACTTATTTAGGAGCATCACCTGGTAAAATTATTGATGCGATTATTAAATGTGGGACTAATAATCCAGTTATTTTAATTGATGAAGTAGATAAGATGGTTAAGGATTATAAGGGGGATCCAGCTAGTGTTCTTTTGGATATTTTAGATACGTCGCAAAATAGAGAATTTATAGATAATTATGTTGAAGAGCCTTTTGATTTATCGAGTGTTTTATTTATATTAACTGCTAATGATTATGATATGATTCCGCCTGTTTTAAAAGATCGTTTGGAGGTTTTATATGTTCCTGCTTATACAATTTTTGATAAGCAAAATATTGCTCAAAATTATTTAATTCCATCAATTTTACGTAAATATAATGCTAAGGATATAGCTTTAACTAATGATGAGATTATGTTCTTAATAAAAGGATATACAAAAGAACCGGGATTAAGAGAGTTGGAAAGATATTTAGATGATGTTATTCGTTATATGATAATTCATAATGTCTCTTCTGAACCTGATGTTTTAGAAATTTTGGGGAAAAAACCCTATTCTTATGAATTAAAGGAAAATATTGTTGGGGAAGTTAATTTAATTGGAGTAACAAGTACTAACGGGGCTATAATTAAGGTTTCGTCAATTGTTGTTCCTATGATGTATGATTCTAATATAACTGGTAATATTGGTGAAAGTTTGAAAGATGCTATTAAAGTTGTTATTAGTTATTTAAAGAGTAATAATTATATGGATTATAAAAAAAGTACTAATGGGATCCATATTCATTTTAATACTAATAAATTTAAACTTGATGGTGCTAGTGGTTCTTTAGGGGTAGCAATTTCATTATGTAGTTTATTTAATAATAAAAAAGTAGATAGCAATTTTGCTTTTTTAGGAGAACTAGATTTATATGGTAGAGTAAATAAAGTTGCAAGAGTAAAAGATAAAATAATTACAGCATATAATAATGGAATAAAATCAGTCTTTATACCGATGGAAAACAAGGTAGATGAAGAAGAAATACCAGCCGAAATATTAAAAGATATTAATATATTTTATATAAGTAGTTTTGAAGAAGTATATAAACTTTTATTTAAGAAATAATATCTAATAAATGCTTAATATATCTATTTTACTGAAAAAAGCTATAAAGTTAGCTCTTTTTTTGTTATAATTTTCTAAGTGGTAAAAGTTCTAGTGTGAGATTATAACGTTTTGCCTATGTTTAAATAATAATACTTTAGAAGGAAGGATAGAAATGGACTTAAGAAAGTTGTATCTAAATTATTTTATTAGTAATGGCCATGTTCAAATTGCATCAGCTCCAGTGGTACCAGAAAATGATAGTAGTGTATTGTTTAATACGGCTGGTATGCAGCCTCTTGTTCCTTATTTAATGGGAAAAAAACATCCATATGGAACTAGATTAGTTGACTGTCAAAAGTGTATTAGGACTAATGATTTAGATTCTGTTGGAGATGTATCTCATCATACTTTTTTTGAGATGTTAGGTAATTGGTCGTTAGGAGATTATTTTAAGAAAGAAAGTATAGGTTTTAGTTTTGAATTTTTAACTAAAGTTTTAAATATTCCTAGTGATAAATTAGCGGTTACTGTTTTTGAAGGAAATGAAAGTATTCCGCGAGATGAAGTAAGTGCAAGTAGATGGAAAGAATTAGGAATTAGTGAGAAAAAAATTGCTTTTTTAGGAGTAGAAGATAATTTCTGGATAGCGGGTGATACTGGTCCGTGTGGGGGAGATACAGAAATCTTTTACTTTAGAAGTAATGATGAAGTTCCTGAGTATTTTGATCCAAAAGATGAAAGATGGGTTGAAATTTGGAATAATGTTTTCATGGAATATTTTAAAGATGAAAACGGCAAAATATCTGTTTTAGAAAATAAAAATGTTGATACTGGTATGGGTTTAGAAAGAGTTGTCGCAATTTTAGAAGGCGTTAACGATAATTATATGTCTAGTATTTGGATTGATGTTATTAAGAAAATAGAAGAAATTACTAAATTACCATATTTAGGACATGAAAAGTCTATGCGTATTATTGCTGATCATATTAGAACAGCTACCTTTATTTTAGGCGATAATGCTAAGGTGGTGCCATCTAATACTGATAGAGGATATATTTTAAGAAGACTTATTCGTCGAGCAATTCGTCATGCTCGAAAATTAAATATTGATTTGCTTTCTAATTGGGATGAACAGTTAAGTAGGCTAATTATTGATAAATATTGTAATTTTTATCCAGAGTTAAAAGATAATGAACAAGTAATTCTTGATGAATTAAAAAAGGAAAAGGAAAAGTTTAATCGTACTTTAGAAAAGGGATTAAGAGTTTTTGAAAAAGAAACTGAAAAATTATCATCAATTGATAAAGATTTAGCTTTTAAATTATACGATACTTTTGGGTTCCCTATTGAACTTACAACCGAGCTTGCTAATGAAAAGGGTTTAGATGTTGATGTTGATGGTTTTAATGAACGTTTTAAGGAACACCAAGAACTATCAAGAACTGCTTCAAAAGGTATGTTTAAAGGCGGATTGGCTGGTAATAATGAGATTGAAACTAAATATCATACTGCAACTCATTTACTTAATGCAGCTTTAAAAATTGTTGTTTCTCCTAATTGTCATCAAATGGGGTCTAATATTAATGATGAAAGAATGCGTTTTGATTTTTCATGTGATCATAAACTATCAGCTGAAGAAATTGCTGCCTGTGAAAATTTAGTAAATGATTGGATTAAACAAGATTTGATTGTTACTGTAAAAGAAATGCCGAAAGAAGAAGCAATAAAAGAAAAAGCGGAAGCAATGTTTATTGAAAGATATCCAGATATTGTAACAGTATATAGTATTGGTGATGTTTCTAAAGAAATATGTATGGGTCCTCATGTTAAGAATACTGGTCTTTTAGGAACATTTAAAATTGTTAAGGAAGAAGCTTCATCTGCTGGAGTTAGAAGAATAAAGGCAGTATTAAAGTAGACAGATAGAATTGCACTATTTGTCTTTTTTTGGTATTTTTAACAAAATATGTAATTTGAAAAAGGAAATTAGAAAAATTTGGTTAATATATATAATAGAAGGAGCAAATTAAGATGAAATATATTTCTTTAATGAACCCGTATTCTATCTATTATTTATGGGAAAAAGGTTATAAGAGTTTTTTTATTAATTATATTAATCAGTTATTAACTTTAGAAAAACAAGAGGAGTTTGTTTTACGAGATTTCTTTAATTTTGAAAAAAATAATGTCCGAAGTTATGTTATTTTTGAGTCATTAAATTATTTGGTTTTTATTGAATTTAATATTACTAATTCACTTAAAATATATGAAGAAGATTTAGAATTATTTAATTATATGCGAAAAACAGAAAATAAAAAAGTAGTTTTTGTTTGTTTTAATAATATAAAAGGAAAAGATGAGGTTAACAAGGATATATATAATTTGTATATTAAAAATAATATTTTTTATGATAAAAAAATTAAATAGTTAATTTTTCCTTTATTTATGGACTTTTTCTAATTTTTAGGTACTAATTTAGGTACTAATATTTTAATATTTACTTATAAATTGTCTAATAAATCAACAATTTTGTCCTGTGCTGTGGGA
>CAZPSA010000069.1:0-5124 GCA_964589375.1 uncultured Clostridium sp. | reverse complement strand
CAGCATCCATATAAATAGTTGATGAACTTTCACTTCCCGTTATAATGGCACTAAAATATGCAAAAGATACACCCGCAATAACTACCACTAGTAATAAAACTATTGCAAGTATTATACTTTTTTTATTGTTTTCCATACTCTATCTCCTCTACTTTCATGTTAATAATAGCATATATTACCCCCCCCGCAAGCGAACAGAAGTTCGCAATATATTTTTTTAAAAAACTGCATTTTATTGCAGAATTTCACATATTTAATTTTGAAAAAATGATTAAATTAGTTTATAACACTATTATATTATTAATTACTAGGAAATAACTTAATATCAAAAATTTATATCTTATTTGTTCTTCTTTTTCTTATATTATTATCAATCGATATATATATTATTAAAATTATTAAGGCAGATACTTCACATATTAATAGTCTAAAAATAAAATTATTGGATTTATTACTTTGCAGCTTAAAGTTATCAAATGTTAAAGTACTATATTCTAATTCATCGCCTTTTTCATAATTAGTAATAGTTGTATATAAGCCATTGATTTCTTCACCATCAATGCTTCCACCGGAATAAATTTTAAATGATTTATAGGCTAAATCTTCACTGCTATATAATAAAGTTTGATAGTCTTTATCAGTTTTAAAAGCGGTTATTATCTTATCGTTTTCATCGGTTATCACAATAAGAGTATTTTTTGATATTTTTGCATTAAACTTAACATAAACATAATCTTCTTTTGATGAATTTGATATTGCATCTGCCATATTTCCTGTAGCAATAATCGTTCCGCCATTTAAAACAACACCAGTTTCAGAGTCTAATCCAGCATCGCCACTATTTGAATGGGCAAAAGCATATATATTACCACCATTTATAGTTAATGATCCATTTGAATCAATCGCGTCGCCTTCATCACCATCATCATTTACAGTAGCGATCAAAGAATTTACATCGATTATTAAATCATTTCTTACATTAGTATCTTTGCTACTAGAGGTAGTAGTATTTAGACAATCATCATAAGCTAATATTTCATAATCCCCAATACCACCACTAAAAATTAAATTCCCCTTAGTTTCAATACCTTCCTTATTTTTACTAGAAACTTTTAAGTAACCTTCCCCTTCAAAATACAAATCAATATCAGAACTTATGGCTCCACTTCCTTTATAAAATAAGTAAGGATCCCCTTCCCTCAATCCTTCATTATCAGCTTTAACACTGGCAAAAAGAATATTATCAAGTTCTTCTTTGCTGTATATTCCGTAATATGAAGAATAGTTTTCAAAGTTCGTTAGAGCATCACTGGTATATAATGATTTATAACTATCAAGATCATCTTTTGGCATTAAACTTACTTTTTTAAATTTACCGCCTTCAATATAATTTTCTGTTTCTTTTTTAGCTTTTATCGTAACCTTACAATCGGTATAAGTTATATCCTTATTATAGACATAGATTGCAGGAGCTTTCTTAGTATCAGTATCAATATTAACATTATTTAAGATTATATTAAGTTCACCTTTTATTCCATTGGTATTTACCGCAATCATAAATTCTTTAGCTGCACCAGTTAATTCTATATTTCCAATTGTATTGATATTTAATACATTTATTTTTAAAGTTTTGATTTTTATATCGTTAGACTTCTCATCTATGAAATCATCTAAATCGGGACTTTTAACGCTAGAAACACCATCAAATAAAAAGCTAGTTAAGTATATTTCTGGTAGTTTATTTGCTTTATAGTCTTTTAAAAATTCATCTAAAGTATCATATTTTTTGATACTAGTATATTTTTTACCATCCGTGGATATTTTACTAGTCTTGATATTGATATAAGTAAGATCTGAGGAGGCATAAACATTAACTATAAAAGATGCTAAACCTATTAAAATAATTAATAAGTACTTCGTAATATTTTTCATCTTTAACTCTCCTATAATTCTTTATTATCGTTTGGCATTTCGGGAGGATTGTCGCCATTTTTCATCATATCATCTTGCTTAAAATCATTGTGTTTTTGGGTACTTAATGCATAGTCATTTGATTTATTTGCAATTGTATAAATGTAAATTGATCCGGTAGAAATTATTGCTCCTAATAATAGTCCTACTAAAAATATAATTGTTTTTTCTTTCATAAATTCTCCTTTTTTATACATTAACATATTATATGTGATTTTTTTGTGAAATTATTATTTTTATTTAATTAATAATGAATAAATTTTGTTTTTTAAGTTTAAATATTTTTTCTAAATAATATATTTAGTTAGAGGTGATTGTTATTAACGTAAACTATAAAGTAAAAGAAATAATTAATGATAATCTATCATATGATGAGTTAAAATTGATTATTAATAACAAAATACTAAATATTATCTTTTTTATGGAAGATATTAACTAATATTTATATAAGATTAGGAGGATATATTTGGATAAGACAAATAATAGACTATTAAATACTGCGATATATTTAAGGCTTTCAAACGAAGATCGAGACAAAATTAGTAAAAATGAAATGAGTGAATCTATCAAAAATCAAAGAAATATGCTTTTAGATTATATTGCAAAAAATAAGAATTTCTATTTAATTGGGGAATATTCAGATGAAGATTTATCTGGGGCAGGAACATATAGACCGGAGTTTGAACGTTTAATTAAAGACTGTGAAGATGGTAAAATTGATGTGGTATTATGTAAAAGTCAATCTAGATTTTCTAGAGATATGGAAATCGTTGAAAAATACATTAATAATAAGTTTAAAGAATGGAATATTAGATTTATTGGGTTATCAGATAATGCAGATACGGAAAATAGCGGAAATAAAAAAGCTAGACAAATTAATGGTTTAGTTAATGAATGGTATTTAGAAGATGTTTCAAATAATATAAGAACTGCTTTTAATTCTAAAATGAAACAAGGAGAGTTTATATCCCCTTTTGCCCCATATGGTTATAAAATATCAAAAGAAGATAATAATAAGCTAGTCATTGATGAAGAAGCAGCAGTAGTTGTTAAAAAGATATTTAATATGTATTTAAAAGGTCTTGGTTATACCGCAATTGCAAAGTATTTGAATGATAAAAATATTGCTTGCCCTTCTCTTTATAAATATAGAAAAGGAATTAAGTTGAATGTTGTTAGTAATAAAGCTAGAGATGAAATTAAATGGTCTTCAAAAATGATTAAAATGATACTTACCAATGAAATATATTTAGGAAACTTAATTCAAGGTAAAAGAACCACAGTTAGTTATAAAAATCACAAAGTAATAGCTAAACCAAAAGATGAATGGATAAAATATGAAAATACGCATGATGCGATTATCGATAAAGAAACGTTTAGTAAAGTTAATTTAGCCATTAAAGTAAGGACAAAACCAATTAAAGGAACCGGTAGTGTCCATATTTTTTCGGGTAAAGTTTTTTGTAGTGTGTGTAAAAATATGATGCGAAAAAAGAATTCAGCTAAACATGAGTATCTTGTTTGCACTTTACATCAAAGTAATTCAAATGACTGTAACAATAAAACCGGAATTAGGTATGATGTTCTTCAAATGGTCGTATTAAAGAAAATTAATCAAAAAATTAAAGATTATTATAATTGGGATTTTTTAGAATCTGAAATTAGAAAAAAGTTAATTAATAAAAAAGAAAAAGATTTAATGTTGTTAAAAAAAGAAAAAAAGGAAATTGTAAGTCAAATTAGTAATATTAGAAATTATTTAAAAAATATTTATGAAGATAAAGTTAATGGCATCATTTTCCTACATCAATTCAGATATTTAAATGAGTGTTATAAAAAGGAAGAAGAAAAATTAAGGGAAAGATTAGATGTTATTAATCATAAATTAAATCATCAGTCAAAAACTATAATTAATGAGCATGATTTACTTAATAAATACGCAAAATTGGAAAATCTTAATAAATATATTGTTGATGAGTTTGTAGATAAAATCTATATTGGAAACTTAAATAAAGAAACAAATACAAGAGACATTGAAATTAAATGGAGTTTTGAATAATGAGTTATTGCAAAATTTGCGATAACTTAAAATAAAAAAAGGAAATTCAAAAGTTTTGGTGAAAATAATAGTAAGAGGTATAAAGCTTCTATACACTCACTTAATACATATTAAAATATATAGTAAAGGACGGCGAAAAAATGAAACAAGATAATATGCATTTAATTAATAAAATATTTAACAATGAAACAATTAGAACTATTTGGGACAAAGATGAAGAAAAGTACTATATAAGTATTGTTGATATTGTTGGTGTTTTAGCAGATAGTAAAGAACCCAGAAAATATTGGAGTTGGTTAAAAAATAAGTTATTAAAAGAAGAAAGTTTTGAAACGTCTAGTATTACTAGACAGTTGAAATTGAAAGCTACTGATGGAAAATATCGTATGACTGATGTCTGTGATATTGAAAATATGTTTAGAATAATTGAATCTGTACCAAGCAAAAATGCTGAACCTATAAAACAATGGTTAGCTCATTTAGGTAAAGAAAGAATTGATGAAGTATTTGACCCATCATTAACAATACAAAGGGCAATAGATACATATAGAGCTAAAGGCTATGATGAGACATGGATTTCTAAAAGAATTAAAGGTATCGGGGAAAGAAAAAGATTAACTGATGTTTGGAAAGATGGTGGCATTGAAAAACCAATCGAATATGCAATGCTTACTAATGAAATATATAAAAGTTGGTCTGGAATGAAAGCAAGTGAATATAAAGCATTTAAAGGTATCAGAAAAGAATCTTTAAGAGATAATATGACTGATATAGAAGTTTTACTTACTGATTTAGGCGAAATTGCTACTCGTGATATTGCAACCTCTCTCCATCCGCAAGGATTTAAAGAAAATATGAAAGTAGCAAAAAAAGGTGGCGAAGTTGCAAATGATGCAAGAAAATCTTATGAAATAGCAACTAAAAAATCAGCAATATCAAATCAAAATTCTTTAAACTATCAATATATAGATGATAAGAAACAAATAGAAAATTAATAATCTTTATTAAAGATTATAAAACAATAACTAAAAGTAAAGGATGGTGATAATAGATGAAAAACGAAATTATTTTATTTGAAAATCAAAATGTTAAAT
>CAZPSA010000068.1:0-5197 GCA_964589375.1 uncultured Clostridium sp. | reverse complement strand
ATTTTCCCGCTAATGTTTAAATTTTTTTGAGACATTTTCCTAAATTATTGACACATTTTTAACTTGAAACATATAATTAAATAAGTGATGTGATATTATGAATAATTCATTAAATCTTTTTAAAATTTTAAGTGGAGTTTCTAAAACTTTAAATATTGCTAAAAATGTTATTCCTATTTATAAAGATACTAAACCATTAGTTGTTAATGCCAAAAATATATATAAAAGTCTTAAAAATAATAAAATAAAACTAAATTCAAAAGTAAGTAATAATAATATTTTAAATTTACCAAATAATAAACCTTTATCTAGTAATAACTCTAGTTCTAATAAATTAACTACTTCTAATAAATCACCTATTAATCATTCTAATCCTAATTTTTTTCTTTAAGATAATCTTCTATCAAATTCATAAACTCTTTTTTTCTTTCTTGAAGAGTTTCTATTGTTTTAGCCTCAAATCTTAATGTTATATAAGGACCCGTATTTGAACATCTAATTAGAGAAAAACCATCTTCATAATCTACTCTTACCCCATCACACATATTACAGTTATATTTCTTATTAATGGTATATTCTCTTAAATGATCAATTAATTGATATTTAATATTGTCATCTACTTCCAATCTAATTTCAGGAGTACTTTCATATTTTTCTAATCCTTTAGTTAGATCACTAGCCAAAATATTTTTTTCATTAATTAACTTAGCACATCTTAATCCAGCATATATGCCATCATCATAACCATAATAATCATCTCGAAAGAAAATATGACCTGAATATTCTCCTCCTAAAAGGGCATTTTTTTCTTTAACTACTCTTTCAATATAGGCGGAACCATTTTTAACCATAATAGCATTTCCACCTAAAAGTTTAATTTCATTTTCTAAAGATTTAGAACATTTTACATCAATAATAATATTCTTTAAATCATTGTTAGGAATAATCTCTCTAGCAAAGATTGCAATTAATTCATCGGTTGCAATCATATTCCCATTATTATCAACAATTCCTACACGATCAGCATCACCATCAACGGCAATCCCAATATCGGCATTTTTAAATTTAACCATACTTTTTAATAAACTTAAATTAGCTTCTTCATTTGGATCAGGATTATGAATAGGAAAAGTTCCATCACTTTCAGAATTTAAATATGAAACATCTATAAATACTTTAGAAAATATCTTTTTTATAATTATACTAGCAGTTCCGTTACCACAATCTACTACAACCTTTTTATTAATTTTTGCAAATTTACTAGTTAGCATATTTACATACTTATCAATCATATTTATTTCTGTAAAATTACCTTTACCCGTTATTTCTTCATTATTTTTTATTAATTCATATAGTTTTTTTAATTCTCCTTGATTTAAATGGCCATAATCACTAGCAAATATCTTTAAACCATTATCACTAGCTTTATTATGAGATGCAGTTATCATAACCCCTGCTGGTATTTTATTTTCAATTTGGCTATAGTTAAAAATTGGCGTAGTAACTAAACCAATTGAAATTACATTTATACCACTATTTAAAAGAGCTTTTTTTAAACTTTTATATAATTCATTACTGCTTATTCTATTATCATAACCTAACAAACACTCAGAAATCCCTAAATTTCTTAAATAAACTGCATATGCATTGCCTATTTTTGTAACTACTTCAGCATTTAATTGTAAAGGGTAATTTCCCCTAATATCATTCTCTCTTAAAATGTTATAATCCACTTTATCCCTCTTATTCTTTATAATATTTTATTCTTCTATAATTAATATTTGATTATCATTCATCTTTGGTGTTAAAGCAATATCCATATATTTTAGTAAAGTTGGCGCTACCGAAGTTAAATCTCCTTCCGGTTTTAATTTTAAACTTTTATCAGTTATAATAAATGGTACTTTACTTAAAGTATGAGTTGTTACTATATTATCATTTTCATCTATCATTATATCACAATTACCATGATCGGCTAAAATAAATACTTGATAAAAATTATCAAATGCATTATCAACTACTTTATTTAATAGCTTATCTAATTCATTTAAACTTGTAATAGTAGCATCTAAATTACCAGTATGTCCTAACATATCAGGGTTAGCATAATTAACCAAAATAAAATCATAATCTTTCTCTAAAGCACTAATTACTTTACTTGTTACCTCTTCAGCACTCATTAAAGGTGTTTTATCATAAGTATCAACTTTAGGACTAGCAACTAATATATTATCTTGTCCCTCAAATTTTTTAGATATTTCTGAATTAAAGAAGGTAGTAACATGAGAATATTTCTCTGTTTCAGCAATTCTAGCTTGAGTTAATTTTAAATCCGAAAAATATTTACCAATTGGATATAATTCTTCATTAGGTATCATAAATAAATTATTAATATTAGGAGCATCAATTTGTCTAAACATATTATATACTTTAAAATTATTTTTTCTATTAACTGGAAATTCATCAAATGTTGGTTTCGCTAAAGCATTAAGAATTTGTCTTGAACGATCAAAACGAAAATTCAACCATAATAAAGCATCATTTTCCTTAATATAAGCATCTTTAGCAATTATCATAGGAGGTAAAAACTCATCAGTTAATCCCTTGACATAACAATTATTAATTGCAATTTCATAGTTATTTATTTTAAATCCTTGATAATTATTAACCATATTATAGTATTTATATGTTCTTTCCCACTTATTATCTCGATCCATAGCATAATAACGTCCACATATAGTACCAACATAACCAATATTATTTTCATTTAATATTTGATCCATTTCTTTGATAAACTTTATTGCTGATTTTCGAAATGTATCACGGCCATCAGTTATAGCATGAAATATAATTCTTTTTACTCCTTTTTCTTTTAGTAAAGGAATTAAGTCTTTCATATAACTTATATGACTATGAACTCCGCCATCAGATAGTAACCCCATAAGATGTAATGTACTATTGTTATCTACTACATGGTTTACCATATCATTAAAATTATTCTCTTCTAAAATAGCACGATTAGCAATATTCTCCGTTATAACAGTTAATTTTTGTTTAACGGTATGTCCTAACCCTATTACTTGATGACAAACTTCACTATTACCAAATTGGCCTTCTGGTAAACCAACATATGGTCCAGAAGCCTCTAATAAACTATGTGGATATTCATTTAAAAGACTATTAAAAAATGGCATATTAGCAAGCTTTACAGCATTTCCTTTTTCCTCTTCTCTAATTCCAAATCCATCTAAAATAATCATTAATATTTTTTTCATATATTAATCTCCTTCTTAATTTAAGTTTTCCTCTTTTGCACATTCAGGATAAGTTGTAGTTAATTCCTCTAAATCATTTACAAAAGAAGCAGCAAGTTTAAAATTATTTATATCATAATATACTGCTACATAACCACTTAGTTCTTCTCCAGTAACCGGATTTACTTCCGTTTTATACTCATTTCCATTTTCATCTTTTAACTTTTCACTAGTATAATATATTCCATTTGTAACTATATATTTAACACTAAAACTTTTACAACAACCATAATTTAAACATGAAGTACCACCATTATTATCTTCTTTTTTTATATCATCAATATAATACTTATTTGCATAATTAAGCATTGCAGTTGTTATTGCTTTTTTCTTATTTTCTAAACTAGTCTTTTTAGTATCAGAACTAACCTTATTATATGAAGGCACCGCTATAATAACTAAAATTGAAATAATTGTTAAAGCTGCTAATAACTCAACTAAAGTAAAACCTTTATTATTCATAAATACCCTTTCTAAAATAAAAATATTATTCATTAACTATAACCATCTTAACATAAATAGTAAAAAAACTAAAGATGGGCAATTATATGCTTAGATAAATTCTTACGATATTTTCTCTTAACAAATCATTAGAAAATACAATATATCTTTCTTCTATTTTACCATTATTTAAAACTAAATAATGCAAACGATTTTCCCATATTCTTAAAGGAAAATTTAAATCATTTACTTTTGTTACAGAATTATTTATAGTTTTTACTAATGTTTTATCTTGAAATATATTAATATCATTACTGCAAGAATTATTACTTTGTGTAATTAGATAGTTTTGATATAGCAATAATTTCATATTATCATAACAATTATCTTCTAAAGTATTATAAGAAACTTCATTATTATTTTGAAAAGATATATTTAAATTAGTACATTTATCATTATCATAGGTATTACAAGTTATTTTATATTTTATATTATTATATTTTAAAGTTTTATTATTTTTAAAGTCTACTTTATTTTGTTTAATAAGTTTATTATTTTTATATATTAATTCTTTAAGTAAAACTTCATCCACATTTTTTGAATTTTTTTCCGGATATATTCCCCGATATGGAGTTTCTTCTTTATCTTTGGTTACGATTATTTCAGTATCTTGACTAGTTTCTTCATTTGCAAGGGTATTTAACTTAATATACATTAAAAAATAAACTAAAAAAGAAAATAAGACTATACATACAAATATTAATGATATTGCAATAATATTTTTTTCGGTTTCTTTCATGATTAATCATTCCCTATTTTATTTCTAAACTTATCATATCATAAATTAAAACTTTTTAAAATTGGGGTATTAATTCATTCAAAAAAGATACTGTTAAAGTATCTCGGGTATTAATTTATAACGAACGGGCTTGAAGAGGAACCAGTGCCTGATGTGATTGTGGTGGTGCTTTTTAAAGCAATAGCTGGTCTTAGACAACCATTATAACTAACATTGTATGCTCCAATAGTACCACTTCCAGTTAAACGAGTTATATAAGAATGATTATTACTACTTCTAAAATAATAAGGCGTTAAAAAGCTCCAATAATTTTTAGCATTTCCAACTAAGTAGTTTGTATTTGAAACATTGTGTAGTCCACTATAGACCGTTTCATCATAAGTTAGTAAACCAATTTTATATGATAACGCTCCATTACCATTTATTGTATCATTTACGGTGAATTTTGATAATTTACCGCCAGCATTATCATCGGGGCAGATTAAGTTTAGTGTTCCACTTTGCCATCTATTATATGCACCATAAAATGAGATATTAGTTCCTATTCCATCTCCCGTTGTACTTTTATCATTACACCAAATAGTATCGGCTAAATAATTTTGATAATTAGTTAGTTTACTTTCATACCATGTTTCTAAATTGG
>CAZPSA010000067.1:0-5373 GCA_964589375.1 uncultured Clostridium sp. | reverse complement strand
ATTTTCCCGCTAATGTTTAAATTTTTTTGAGACATTTTCCTAAATTATTGACAATCAACCTATCAAGTTTGGACTTAAACGTTAATTTACGCGAGATTTAACGTCTAAAAATTATATAGTTTACTTGTCATAGAAATTTTTAACTATTATTTGAAGATAAATAATTTAATAAAAACACTAAAAAGAATTGCCTTTGAATATAGAAAATATTAACACTTCATTTCTAGAATATTTTTAATTAAAGACGTTATAAAAGAGTGGTTTTCATCACCCTCTTTCTTTTATCAAAGTCCTTCATCAACACTATTTGACAAAGTCATTATTTTACATTTTAATTTGAAAATACAAAGTTATCATCATTTTTTACCAGCTGAGCAGATACTGAATATGAATAAGTTGTTACTACGTTGCTATTATATTCCTTAACTATTAAAATATTATTTGTAGGAATATAAGATAGAACATCTAGAGCATAATTACTATACGTTATACTCCCATCAGCATTATATGTTTCTTTATTAAAGGCATCAATCCAATTATAATCAGGCGTATTTTGAAGAAATTCATTTAGTTGCATACCATAATTTTGAGCAATATTAATAAGGACATTCGTAGTATAATCTACACCCACATCATATGCATACAAAGCAGCTACCAAATTGCCATGCATACTATTTAGACACTCATTAAAACGTACTGCACCGGCTAAAACATTCATTTTTTCTTCTAAAACCCCAATTCCTAAATCAATTGTTTCCATTGTATTAGTATTAAAATTATAATAAGTATGAGAAGAACCATCTAAAGAAACATTCATAATTCCTTTATTATCACTACTATCATGATAACCTTTTACACTGGCAATCCCTTTTAAAATATCACTACTTACACCAGTAATAGATGAACACTCATTAAAACTGCCACTATAATTATTATTAACTGATTGATATTTTTCGTCCCAAGTCATATCTTGTAATCCAGGGAAACTTATATACATTGTATCTTTTAAAACGTTATCTACTATCGGAATTTCTGTTGGCACTGGAGTTGGTTCTAGTGTTGGTGCCACAGTTGGCGTAGGAGTTGGATTAGTATTAGTATTTGGATTATATGGATAAGGAGTTGGACTAACATATATATTTTGATTATTATAAGCATTTGAATTATCTGGTTTTTCATAATCGCTGGCATCATAATATCTTGGTGGTACTGTTCCATAATTATTTGGATCATTTGTAGCATTTGGCGTTATTTCGGGAACAATTGTAACATCTGGAGATGGAGTTATAATTGGAGTACTAGTAGGCGCTACTGTAACATATGGTGCACTAGTTACATCTACTTTTTTAGGCTCCTTATTATAATTACTTATAATTCCTATTGCACTACCAAAGACCACTACCCCTAGACAAATTGCCCCTAAGCTTAAAACTATCCCACTTTTTGATTTATCTTTATTAGAAGTAAACTTGATATTATACTTAGCAACTAATTGTTTATTTTTTTCTTCTAATATTTTGGTATCTTTACTAATCTGAGATAAGTCTTTTAATTCCATCGCGATTTTCAAATCAGAGATAATATCATCAATCATCTCTTGCTCAGGTAATTCCACACCACTTTCATTTATTTTTTTAGTTGTAAGAGCCATTACATTCAAAATACGGCTTCCTTTATAATAACAATCAAAGAAATCTAAGGCTATTTTTTGCACGAAAACATCAACATTTCCTGCTCTATAAGTTACTCCCTCATCTGTTTTTTCAAATTCTTTACATTTTTCTAATTTAGAATATTTTGTAAAAAATTCAATTATCTTTGATAAATCAGTTACTGGAGTTTCTCCCTCCTTAATAAGAGTAAGTACTCCATCTTCATTTAGTTTTAAACTATACTTTTCCATCTATTTCACCTCAAAATTATTATTTAATTCTAAACTATCATTGATTATAAAATAATTTATAGTAGTATTTCCTAAATAATCAGTAATTGGCATACATATCGTTGTTCCTTTTGGCAGATGGCTTGCGACACTACCATAAAATGTATTATTAGGTTCACTAAAAATATTGGTAAACCAATCATAACTATTATATGTTGTAAGGGCAACTCCTTCATCTATAGCATATTTATCAAAATAAGTACTTACTTTTGTTCTCATTTCTTTATAAGAATACTTACCAAGTTCACTACTTTCTATTGCTAAAACCACATTCCCAGAACAATCCCTTAAAGCTCTTTGAAGCATTGCACAACCAATTTTTATATTAAGTTCAGGATCTAGCAAATCTTTTTCATTAACTTTAATTAACTCATACCTCTGCTCTTTATAATTATAAACTCTAAAACTTCTATTGGCAATCTCATAATATTTAATATGCATAGGTCCTATTCTTGCCCCAGAGCCAATTATTGCATCGTCTCTTTTTTGTATATCAATCGCCGCAATCGCAGTTAAGATATTTTCATCAATCCCATAAGTTTCTGCCATCTTAGGAATTATGTCTTTATACTTTTCTTGACTTAATAAAAAATCATTGACTTTTTCTTCCGTGTATTCCAAAGGAATATCAATATTATATACCCTAGGTTCTTCAGTTATTTCTTGGGAAGTAGTATCATTACTTGTTACAATTACTGCTTTATTATTTAAATCATCACTAAAGTTATCTATTTTAATAATAGTTTGATTATAACAATATGCCATTATCATAAATGCTAAAGAAAATGCCGTTAAAGTTCCCACTACTGATCTTGTACGATTAGCT
The DNA here is from genome assembly GCA_964589375.1 of uncultured Clostridium sp. Classification (GTDB taxonomy): domain Bacteria; phylum Bacillota_I; class Bacilli_A; order RF39; family UBA660; genus CAG-533. The sequence goes on along the minus strand of CAZPSA010000067.1, from coordinate 2,605 downwards.
TTAGCTTTTTTTCTTCTTAATTCTTCCTTTTTTTGTCTTTCTTTTGCCTTTAACTCTGCCGATTTTTTTTCTTTTATTCTTTTATCTAGTAAATCTATTCTTTCTTCTTCCGCTTTTTCTTTTATTTGTCGTTTTCTTTCTAATTCCTTGCGTTTTCTGTTTTCTTCATCTTGTAATTCTTTTTCATAGCGATTAATTAAATCAAGTCTTATCTTTTCTCTTTCAATTACATCTTTTTCTTCCAACTGTTTTTCATGTTCTTTTTTTAGACTTTCTACTTTATCATCTAATAAATCTTCAAAAGCTTTACTCATTGAAAAAATTGAATTTTTATTTTCTTCTTTTGCTTTCTTTCTTAAGCATTCCATAGCGCTTTTATATGTATGAGGTAAATATTCCTTGATAATTAATTCAAACCTTTTAAAATCACAAAATTCTAGTACTCCGTCAAATAAATCAGCTACTAAATTGTTATCCTCAAATCTAATATTTTTTAAGCTCTTATCGTAACGCTTAAACTCTTGCATATTATGGGTAAAAGCTTTTTTATCACCAGCATCTTTAGCAATTTTAACTAATTTACCATCGCGGTACATTAAAATAATATAACCTAGTTCACTATCGTAACTAAACTTAATTTTCATCAGAAGTATTTACATATTCATCAATTTTTTGATCAACATATGCCCAATCTTCAACATCTGTTATTTGAACTAGCTCTAATTTATCATTATTTTTTTTCATAATAGAAGCACTTATATCCCCATCAGGAAAGGTATAAACAACAAAATCTCTATCTTTGTAATTAAATAGAAATAATATTTCTAATTTTTCACCATTAATTTCAATTGTATTTTCTAACATATAATATCACCTAGAATAATTATAACATAGATTTACTATTAATTAACACTAAAAAAGAAAGTAATTTATACTTCCTTGATTAATTATATCTTATTAGCGTAAGCTTTTTCTCCTAAATTATATGAATAGATCATATAAACAATTGTTGAGATAGTTTCATCATCATTTATATAGGAAAAAGATATTGGTTTATCTTTAGGTAAATATCTTAAAACATCAAGGGCATAGTTAACTTTAATTGTTGTATTATTAGGCCCATCAACCATAAGATCAAATTCAGTTATCCAATCATAATCAGGAGGATTAATTAGGAATGTATCATAGTCTATATCATATTTTTTAGCAATAGTTTCGATTTTTTCCTTTGTTGCAGTTGGTCCCCAGTTATAAGCATATAATGCAGCGATTAAATTTCCTTTAAATAACCTTAAATTATTTTGAAAAATAACATTACTAGCAAAGATATTTTGATCTAAATCATATATTCCTTCATCAAATAAGAAAGACTTCCACTGATGATCATTAAAGTCATAATAATCAAGATATTCTTGATAATTACCATCGGCATCTTGTCTTAGCCAAACATCAGGATTAATCTGACATATCCCAACATCACCATTAACATCTCTAATTGGCTCATGAAATCCTTTTTCTTGGGTGGCTAAAGCCATCATTAGGTTAGAATTATTTCCTGTTATATCAGCATATTTATCAAATATTTGATAGTAACAACCTTGAACATAAGTAAATTTACTTGCCCAAGAAAGATCATCTAGTTCTTTAAGCTGGATAAATTGCATCTCAGCAACTGGCATATTTTGCATCTTACTATCGTTTTCTGCTATGACTGGTTCTTTTATAGTATCATCATCTAATATAATGCTAATTTCACTTTGATTTCTGGAAATTTCTCCACTTTTAGCAGCAGTACTTAAACTTTTAGCCCCACAAATCAGATATAATCCAAGTAAAATAGAACTTGCAAAAGAAGTAAAACCAGACTTTGATTTATCTCTATTTGCCTTTATATCTGTTGATTTACTTTGAACCATTGTAGTAATCTTTTCTTCTAAGCCTGAAGTGTATTCTTTAACACCATCCAAATCATTAGTTTTTAAAGATTTTATTAATTCTTTTAATAGATTATCTATTACAATTAAATTAACCACATTGGGACCATGTTTATTTTCTTTTTTTCTGATACTACTAGCTAAACTTTGAACTTGATATGCTTTAAAAATAATCTTAAAATATTCCATCGCCGCAGGAGCAATCTTAACCTTGACATCTTCGACCGTAAAGCTATCCTCCCCTAAACTAGAAAAAGCCCCTTCTTTTTGCGAATATTCAGATAAATTACTAATAAAGGTCTTTATACTATCTAAGCTTTTAATTGGGGTTCTAAAATTACCACCCGTTAAAACTAAATTTTTATCATCATCTATACTTAATAAATATTCCTTCATTTAAATCACCTATCATTCTTATTATCATAATATCACAAAAATAAGTTTAATAAAAACTTTTCTTTTAATTACATATTTTTATTCTATCTTCGTAACTTAATTTACTCATATTAAAAACCTCGCTTCTCTTATATTCAAGAAACAAGGTTCATATCATCTTGATTTACTTTATAAAATATGACTATTTGCTAACTACTTTCTTTTGCCAACTTCTTTTATTACATTTAGGACATTTCATATATCTTGTTCTTCCAAAATGCATTGATAAAAAAACA
>CAZPSA010000066.1:0-5498 GCA_964589375.1 uncultured Clostridium sp. | reverse complement strand
TATTGAGACATTTTCGCAAGTTAATACTTAAGACATTATCACAAATTAATCATAGGGAAAATTCAGAAAACGTAAAAAGTAGTTGACTTTTAAAAAACAATTTCATATAATTCATATTGGTACATTTTGATTTGTCATTTTGCTTTGATAAGTGGGAATTTAATAAGTGAAATGGTAATGAAAGGAAAGTTTTATGAAAACATTTATGCAAACAAAAGAAACTGTTCAACGTAAGTGGTATGTAATTGATGCTGAAAATAAGCCTTTAGGTAGAGTTGCAACAAAAGCTGCTTCTATATTAAGAGGAAAAAATAAAGCGACTTTTACACCTCATATTGATTGTGGAGATTATGTAATTATTATTAATGCTGAAAAAGTTAAATTAACTGGTAATAAGATTAATGATAAAATGTATTATGATCATTCTGGATTTCCTGGTGGATTAAGAGAAAGAAACGCCAAAACGATGATTGAAAAATATCCGACTGAAATGGTAGAAAGAGCTGTTAAAGGTATGCTTCCAAAAGGTCCTTTAGGAAGACAATGCTACAGAAAATTATTTGTATATGCTGGTGCAGAACATAATCAAATGGCTCAAAAACCAGAAATGATAAGTATTGATTAGGAGGAATTATGAAGAAGAATGAATTCGCTGCAACAGGAAGAAGAAAAAGATCTGTTGCTCAAGTTAGATTAGTTCCTGGTAAGGGAAACATAACTGTTAATGGCAAAGATATTAAAGAATATTTAAAATCTGATACTTTAGTTATGGATGTAAAACAACCTCTTGAATTAACAAAAAATGAAAATAATTTTGATGTTGTTGTTAAAGTAGCCGGCGGCGGCTTTTCTGGCCAAGCAGGGGCAATTAGATTAGCAATTGCTAAAGCATTATCATTGTATGATGCAGATGCTGATCAAACAAGAGAAGATGCTTATCATAAAGTATTAAAAGATAATGGCTTCTTAACTCGTGATCCAAGAATTAAAGAACGTAAGAAATACGGTTTGAAGAAAGCTCGTAGAGCACCACAATTTAGTAAACGTTAGTAAATTATTTCTTTTAGGCCTCGTAAACTATAGTGTTTGCGGGGTTTTTGCATTTTAAGAGAGAATATAGATAATTATGTTAGTTTTATGGTATAGTATATTTAAGTATTTTATAAGGAGTTGATAGTGTGAGCCAAAAGTTTTTAAGTGAAGATGAATATCAAAAAAACAATGCCAAAGTAAAAAAGATAGGAAAAATTCTTTTAACAGTGGGAATTATCATGATAATTATTAGTTTTGTTTTATTGGTTATGGGGTTTGTCGGAGCTAGTAGTGTTGTTGGTGGCGATTTAATAAGACCTAGTAATATTTTTAAGAGTTTCGGTACTTTTGCGGCGGGAGGCTTTATGCTTACTATAAGCTTCGGAGTATGCGGAACTGGTGGGGTTTTAATGCTGATTGCACATAGAAGAGAAATTATGGCGTATACTACTAGACAGGTGATGCCGGTTGCTAAAGAAGGATTAGAGGAAATGGCGCCAACGATGGGACTAGTTGGGAAGGAAATTGCAAAAGGCATTAAAGAAGGTATAAGTGAAGCAAATACCAAAAAATAGCTATTTTTACTTATTGACATAAGTCATGTTTTATAGTATTATCATGGCATAAAACGAAGAAAAAGAAGAGTAGTATTATGACTTATTTAAAGAGAGTTAGTGGGTGGTGTAAACTAATAATAAGATAATATGAATAAAGACTTTGGAGTGATTTTGATCCGGTTAATACCGTTATAATTAAGAGAAATCAGTTAATGATTAAAGAAGGGTGGTACCGCGAAAATATTTTGCCCCTTTAATCATTAACTTTTTTTATAGAAAGAGGGATAGTATGAGAGAACTTACAGATCAAGAAATAATTAGAAGAGAAAAAGCAGAAAAATTAAGAGAAATGGGAATTGATCCTTTTGGCGAGCGATATGATCGAAATGGTTGGGCTAATGATATTAAAGAAAAATATCAAAATTTAGAACATGAAGCATTTGAACAAATAAATGATGTTTATAAAGTTGCTGGCAGGATAATGTTTATTCGTAAAATGGGAAAAGCATCATTTTTTACAATTCAAGATAAAACTGGTAAATTACAAATCTATATATCAATAAATGATGTAGGAGAAGATGTTTATAATTTGTTTAAAATGGCCGATATTGGGGATATTGTTGGGATAACTGGTAAAGTAATGAAAACTCAAACAGGGGAAATTACTTTAAAATGTCAAGAATATACACATTTAGTTAAGGCTTTAAGACCGTTACCAGAAAAATTTCATGGTTTAACCGATATTGAAGAGAGATATAGACGTAGATATGTTGATTTAATTATGAATGATGAAGCAAAGAAAACTGCTATTTATAGATCTAAAATAATTAGATGTGTACAAAGTTTTATGGATAACCGTGGTTTTATAGAAGTTGAAACACCTATTTTAAATACACTTTTAACGGGAGCTTCAGCAAGACCTTTTGTTACTCATCACAATGCTCAAGATTTAGATATGTATATGCGTATTGCGTTAGAGCTTCCTTTGAAAAGATTATTAGTAGGTGGTTTAGAAGCTGTTTATGAAATAGGCAGAACTTTTAGAAATGAGGGAATGGATCCTTTACATAATCCTGAGTTTACAATGATGGAAGCATATTTGGCTTATTCAAATTTAGATGGCATGATGGAAATGACAGAAGCTATGTTTAAAAAAGTAGCTAAAGATGTTTTTGGAAAATATGTTTTTAATTGGAATGGGCATGAAATTGATGTTGAAAAACCATTTAAGAAAATTAGTATGGTTGATGCGATAAAGGAGCAAACAGGAATAGATTTTAAAAAGGAAATGAGTGTAGAAGAAGCCCTAGAACTTGCTAAACAGCACAATATTATAGTAGAAGAACATCAAAAAAATGTTGGACATATTATTAATTTATTCTTTGAAGAGTATGTAGAAGAGACACTAATTCAACCAACATTTTTATATGGCCACCCAGTTGAAATATCTCCGTTAACGAAGAGAAATCCTGAAGATCCTCGATTTGTAGATCGTTTTGAATTATTTATTGGTGGTAAGGAATTTGCGAATGCTTATACAGAGTTAAATGATCCAATTGATCAATTAAATCGTTTTGAAGAACAATTAAAAGAAAAAGAATTAGGTAATGATGAAGCGAATGATATTGATATGGACTTTGTCGAAGCGTTAGAATATGGCATGCCGCCAGCAGGTGGGATTGGTTATGGAATAGATAGAATGGTTATGTTTTTTACAGAGAGTGCTTCTATTCGTGATGTAATATTATTCCCAACGATGAAAAGTATAAATGGAAATAAGAAAATAATTACTAATAATAATGGCTCTAAACCAATTATTGATTTTTCAAAAGTTGAAATAGAACCATTATTCGTGGATTATGTTGATTTTGATACATTCTCTAAATCTGATTTTAGAGCAGTTAAAGTATTGGAATGTAGTGCCGTAGAAAAGAGTGCTAAATTATTGAAATTTGTTTTAAATGATGGTACTGGAGAAAATAGAGTAATATTAAGTGGTATTCATGCTTTCTATGAACCAGAAGAATTAGTAGGTAAAACTTTAATTGCGATAACTAATTTACCGGCTCGTAAATTGATGGGTATTGACTCATGTGGAATGCTTTTATCTGCAATTCATAATGAAGAAGGCGAAGAAAAATTAAACTTAATTATGATAGATGATGCTATTCCAGCAGGGGCAAAACTATATTAAAATAAGAAAAAAGGCTAAAATTAGCTCTTTTTTTGTCTAAAAATGCAAAAAACCGATTGAAATGCCCAAATTATGTTATAATGCTGATAGAGGAGGTTAAAATGAAAAAGGAAGCAAAAAAGTATGAGCTTGTTAAGGTAGCTGGTATTATGGTTTTATTGTCAGCATTATTAACATGGGTTATTCCACAAGGTGTATTTCAAAGTGGTACTTTAAGTGTTGGTGATATTTCTCGTATTGGTATTTTTGACTTTTTCACTTATGGGTTACTGGGAATGTATTATTTTACCGTATTAGTAACGTTTATATTTGTTTTAGGTTGTTTTTATCAAGTATTATCTAAAACTGTTGGATATCAAAAATTAACAGATAATATTGCTAATATGGCTAAAGATAAACAATGGAAAACTATTACTTTTGTTTTAGTTACATCATTATTAATAGCGGCTTTAAGTGCTGTTACAAATGAATACATTTTATTAATAGCTTTAGCACCATTCTTTATTACTGTAGCAAGAAAAATGGGATTGGATAAATTAACCGCATTTAATATAACTTTTGGTTCTATATTAATTGGGGTAATTGGTTCAGTTTATAGTTCTAAAGTAGTGGGTATGAATGTTAATTATTTAGCATTAGAGTATAACTCTTTACTATGGGCTAGATTAGTGTTATTTGGAATTACTTACTTAGTTTATAATTCTTTTACTATTATTCATTTATTTGCTAATTCTAAGAAAAAAGCTAAAGATGAAGAAATAAAAGAGTATTTTGTAAGTGAAAAAACAACTGAAAAAACTAAAGTATGGCCATTGGTTATTGTGCTATCTATTTTAGTTATAGTTTCTATATTAGCATATTTACCTTGGGATAAAGCTTGGAATGTTGATTGGTTTACTACAGCAACAGATTCTGTTTTAAAATGTAAAGTTTTAGGCGAACCTATATTTAAATACATCTTAGGAACTATTTCAGCATTTGGTCAATGGGATATTTTTGGTATTCAAGTATTAATGTTAATTGCATCATTAATAATTAAGTGGATTTATCATATTAAATTAGATGATTTCTTTGAAGCATATGGTGAAGGATTTAAAAAGACTGGTAAATTAGTAGTTTTACTATTATTATGTTACTTAGTATTAGAATTCTCTGTAATGTTTGCAGTTCTTCCAACTGTTGTTGATTGGATTTGCGGATTAAGTTCTAAATTTAATATTTTATTATCTACTATTTCTGGTTTAGTTACATCATTATTTACTGTAGAATATCAATATACAGTTAATCTTATTGGTTCATATTTAATTACTACTTTTGCTGATTATAAAGAACAAATAGCTTTAATGCTTCAATCTACATTTGGTTTAGCTAGTATGTTTACTCCAAGCTCTGCTATATTATTAATAGGTTTAGGGTATTTAGGTATTAGTTATAAAGAGTGGATGAAGTATATTTGGAAATTCTTACTTGTTATTTTTGCAGCAATTATTGTATTAATGTTAATACTATGCTAAGAGTATAGGAAAGATAATTTAATATTTTATTATTTAAAAGTACTAAATTTAATTTTGGTACTTTTTTCTATGCAATAATATATTACTAGTTATTTTATATGTTGTTAGAATAATTTACTTAGGTTAATATCATAGAACGAATTAGTACAAAAATTAACTTGACATGGGGGAGACTGTCCGATAAATAAAAAAATTCTGGAA
>CAZPSA010000065.1:0-5626 GCA_964589375.1 uncultured Clostridium sp. | reverse complement strand
TAGCAGATGCTGAAAATGTATTTGTTTGTTCTAAAAAGTTTTATGAAGAAAAATTCCAAAATTGTGATGATTATGTTTGTCCTATGATTTTGCCTGGAAGTACTGAAAAAAGAAGAAATATTGAACAATACCTTATAGATAATAATATTAATTATTCTGTTGAAATTGAGATTCCTAATTCAACTCTACTTAAAAAATTAATAATTAATGATATGGGGATCGGCTATATAAACAAGAAATTTATTGAGGATGAAGTAGAAAATGGTTTAGTTGTTGTAATTGAAAGTTTTAAAAATATTCCAACTGATAGTATTTCTATAGTATATAATTCAAAAAACAAAAACAAATTAGTATTAAAATATATTGATAGTTTAAAAAAGACTATTAAAAATTCCGATAACTAGTATTTGTTTCTTGTATGTAAAAAAGTGTAAATAATGTGATATTATATATTCAAGGAAGTGATAGTATGTCTAAATGTTATGATTTATATGATTATTATGATTTAAATATTTCATTGGTAAAAAGTTTAGGCACTACTGTCTCTAAAAAGAGATGACATTAACAAATTAGCGTTTTTGTCATCTCTTTTTTAGGAGGTATATTATGTTAGATTATTTTAAAGAAATTGCAGGGAAGTATAACTTAAGTTTGGAGAATGTATTATCTATAGCTCTAAATAGATATGGAATTATAGTAGATAATACTGATGAAAATAGATTAAGATTTAATCTTGAACTATTAGATTCTAATAAGAAAACTTATTTTGCTGTGTGTGTTAATACATTTGCAAAATCTCCATTTAAGTTAGAGAATAATACTTTATTACTTGAAGGAGTACCAGTCGGTAAAGTTTCTGGTATTGAAAAAGATACTTGTTTATCAACATATTTTAGAAATGATAAAAAAGTTATAACATTTAATTCTAATTCGAGAAGTAAGTGTGTTGGATGTAAGTTTTGTGGGACTTATAGTTTAACTGATGAAGATGTACTAGAGTTTAATACAGAAAAAAATATTAGAGATTATTTTACTAAATTATTAATGGAAAATAATATAGAGAGTATGAGAAATATTGAGAATGTTACTATTTGTACTGGATGCTTTGAATCAGAAGATAAATTAATAGACCATTTATTACTTGTAAATGAAACATTTAAAAATATGGATTTTAATGGAAGTATTAATTATATTTGGTCTCAACTTCGTGATTATGACAAAATTAAGATGATATCAAATGAAATAGATGACTTTGGATTATATCTAACAATTGAAAAATTTCTTGATAGAGAGAAATTTATGAGACCTGAAAAAGCAAGCTTAACTATTGATAAAGCAAAAGAATTACTTGAATATTGTTCCTCATTAGGTTTAACAACAACATTTCTATATATATTAGGATTAGAAGATTTAGAAACAATTAAATATTATTTTAATTATTTAAAAGGTAGCATTAATAAATTTCCAATTATACAAGTTTTTCAAAATTATACTCCTTATCAAGAAATTTATAGATGTGAAGATGCAAAAGATGTTAAATTTTATATTGAAGCAAGAAAGATTATTGATGATATATTCAAGAATAAAGAAGAAATGAAACCAAAAACATGGGAATGTTTTAGAAGTTTATATTTTGATGATAAAGAAATAAGTGGAGGTAAGGTAAGGTGCAAGAAGAAGTTTTAATAAAAAAAAATTTTTATAATTTAAATTATATTGTATTGTGTGCAATGTATTTAAATGAATATTTAAAACCTGATGATATTGCAGAAAAAGATTTAAAAAAATATAATCCAGGTCATTTAGGTACAAGTTTATCTCTTAACTTTATACAAGCTAACTTAAATTATTTCTTAAACAAAAATAAGCTAACAAGTAAAACTGTAATTGGTACTGGACATGGTGGAGTATCTTTAATATCTAATCTATGGTTAAATGGAATTTTAAAAGATTATTATCCAAAATATTCTTTAGATAAAAGAGGACTTAACAATTTAATCAAGGATTTTGGCGAAACTATTAGAAGTGAAATTAATCCTGAATATCCAGAAACTATTTATGATGGTGGAGAACTTGGATATTCACTTGGTGTTGCTTATGGCTATGCAATTAATACGGAAGAAGACATTATCCCATGTATAATTGGAGATGGCGAAGCAGAGACAGGGACTTTATGTTCTGCATGGCAATTAAACAAAATGATTAATACTAAAAGTAAAGTATTACCAATAATCAATCTTAATGAATTAAAGATGGGGTCAAATTCATTTTTATCAAGATTTAGTAATGAAGAATTAATTAATTATTATACTATTATGGGATATGATGTAAGTATAGTTGATGCAACGCAAGAGAATGACTTATTAAAAACTATAAATTTAATGCAAGAAGCATTTTTTAAAACTCTAAGTAGCAAAAGTCCTCTAATCATATTTCGCTCTAAAAAGGGATTTACTTTACCAAATGTTAATGATTTAAAACTTGAGGGTAATACAAAGGTACATAAAAATCCACTTCAAGGTTATACAATGCAAGACAAGTTAGATATAGTAAAAAAATTCCTAAAGTTTTATGAAGAAGAACTATTTGATAAAGCAGATAATATAAATATTGATAATTTTAAATTTAAAACAAAAAGTGCATTTAGTAATAAGCAAGAAATAAAAAATATTTCTATAAGGGAAAATAAAACACTAGATAATATAGAAATGTTAGAAGATTATTTATGTGATTATACAAAAGAAAATAACTTTATGGTATTTTCACCAGATGAATTATTTTCAAACAAATTTGAAAAATTAAGTAGTAATGCTATTGAAATATTAAACGAGAATTTACTTCAAGCATTATATCAAGGATATGTTCAAGCAGGTAACAACGGATTATTCGTAAGTTATGAGGGATTTATGCCAATTATTACAAGTATGCTTGCACAATATTATAAATACTTAATGCAAAAGTAAGTATTATTGCACAAAGATGATACATGTTCTATGAATTATTTATTAACTTCAACATGTTTTGAAAATACTTATTCTCATCAAAATCCTGAATTTGTAAATGCACTTTTACAAAGATATGATTCCTTTTATAATGTTTTATATCCAAAAGATGGTGCTAATCTTATAAAATGTGTTGAACGGTCTATTAATTCTAAAAATTTAATTAATGTGATAGTGTCATCAAAAAGGCATTTAACGAAATATCAAAATTATGATAATGCAAATATTGAAATTGAAAACTTTGTAGATTGTGATAATCCTGACTTAGTATTATGTGCTACAGGCGATTATATGTTAGATCAAATTATAAAAGTATATAAATTATTAAACGAAGAGGGAATACAAGCAAAAATAGTTTATGTTACTAACCCTAAAATTTTAGATATGGAAAGTAAAAAAGCATTATCAGATACCGATTTTTATAAATATTTCAATGATGGAGTTCCAGTAATATATCTATTTAACGGATATTCTCATATTATTAAATCTTTGTTATATGAAAGAAATATTGATTGTGAGATTTTGGGATATGAAGATCAAATATCTGTTAAAGGACATTTAGACAGTAATTTAGCAACTAATAAGCTTGCAGTCGAAGATATTTTAGAAATAAGCAAAAAACATTTAAAAAGAAATAATACAAGAGTTTTAAGGAAGTGAAGAAAATGAATAATTATGAATTTTGGGAAAAATATAATAAGTTTATTAAGGGGGAAATAGGAAGATTATGTAGAACAAAAAAAGAATTATATATAGACTTACATATTCATTCTAATTATAGTGCTGATGGTAAACAAAATTTAAAACAAATTTTAGAAACTACAAAAGAAAAAGGTTTTGATATTATTGCAATTACCGACCATGATTCATTAAATGTTTATGATGAATTATATGATATTGTTTCTAAAGGTGAAACCCACCCAATTATTATACCGGGTATAGAATTTACAACTGATAAAAGAGAATATGGAAATCAATGTCATATGTTACAATTATTTGCTAATCCTAAGGATCCAGTTATATTAAAAGACGTTTCTAAAAATTATAATTTTATGTTCAATAGAAGTAAAATTCAATTTAACAGACTTAAAGAAAATATAACTATAAAGGAAATAATTAAGAAACATAATATTCATATTTCATATAAAGATTATGAATCTTATCTTAAGAAAAATGAGTATATTCCTGAATATGATACATTAAGTTTTTATTTAATAGAAAAGTTTAAAGAAAAAAGAGTAACAACTTTTGATATATTAGATTTATTAGAAAAAAACAATAATTTAGACCCTTATGAAGATAGAAAAGAATTTAAATCAAAAAGATATATAAAGTTAAGAGAAAAGTATGAAGTTAATGAAACAAATAAATATAATGCAAGATTTTTATTATCTATGTTGGCTGTAAGAGAAGTTGATGATGATTGGTGGCCAGCACCTGCATGTGGGAGTTTATCAGTAAACTCTTATGGGCAGTTAAAACCAGAAGAAATAAATGAAAAATATGATATTTATTTTGCACATCCTACTGAAAGTAGTTTAGATGTAGTAGATAATATAGTTAAAGAAAAAAAGAACATAAAGGGACTTGAATTAAATATCAGAAACCATTATGAGGATATAAATAATTTTTATAGTGTATTAAATAGTAATAAACTCAATTTAATTAAGGGGTCTGATAGTCATGATGCTTCATTACAATTTTATGAAGATATGGAATATTTTAAAATTGATACAAAAGATTTGATTAAAATTTTAAATAGTTAAATTTATAGATTGTGGGGGATGATAATGAGTAAAGTTGATCTACATTTACATACTAATTTATCTGATGGATTAATTAGTCCTGAAGATGTTGTGATAAAAGCAAAGAATAATGATTGTAAGATAATATCAATAACGGATCATGAACTCTTAAATGAGTATAATGATCTAGCTGAAAAATATAATATTGATATTATTTCTGGAATTGAATTTAATACTTCAATTTCCAACTTGCATTTACTTGGATATGCAGTAAAGAATTTTAAATTAGTTGATGAAGTGATGCAAACTTTAAGGATAAAAAATGAAAGGGTTTGTCTTGAGGTTATTGAACTGTTAAAAAAAGATGGATTTGTAATTTCAGAAACATTAATAAAGAAATATTTACAAGAAATTAATTTAGATTATAGTATATTAGATAAAAGAAAACTTGTTAAATATTTGATGTATATGGGATACACGAATAGTATTGTTGAAACTTATGATACTTTAATTGGTAAAAAGCAAAAATATTATGTGCCAAATGTAAAATTATCGTCTGAAGAGATTATTAATTTAATTGATCAAAGTGGTGGTTATACAGTGTTGGCTCATCCAAATACTGTAACGAGTGATAAAAATATTTTAGTTGGGATTTTAAGTAGATTAAATGATGCAGGACTATTTGGTATTGAAGTAGTAAATGATAAGATGAAACTTAGTGAAACAGAATATTATCAATGTTTAGTTAAGGAGTATAAGTTATTAGAAACTTACGGTTCTGACTTTCATAATCCTGAAACAGATTGCATAGGCATAGAAATTAATGTTACTATTCACAGCCTAGATAATCAATGTAACGCGAAAAAGTGATTAAGATAT
>CAZPSA010000064.1:0-5654 GCA_964589375.1 uncultured Clostridium sp. | reverse complement strand
AAACCTCGAGTTTTAGAAATGCAGTCAGAAGCAGGTGCTGCTGGTGCTATGCATGGAGCATTACTTTCTGGAAGTCTTTGTTCAACATTTACAGCAAGTCAAGGTCTTCTTTTAATGATACCAAACATGTATAAAATGGCTGGGGAATGTTTGCCAGGAGTTATCCATGTTGCTGCTAGAAGTCTAGCTACTCATGCTTTATCAATTTTTGGGGATCATCAAGATATATATGCCTCAAGAGCAACGGGTTTTTGCATCCTTGCATCCACTAATGTTTTTGATGCCCAAAACCTAGCGGTAGTATCCCACCTTTCTGCAATAAAGGGAAGTCTTCCATTTCTTCACTTTTTTGATGGTTTTAGAACAAGTCATGAACTTAATACTATTGAAGAATTTCCAATAGATAAATTACTTAGTTTAGTTGATTATGATAAGATAAATGAATATAAAAAAAGATGTTTAAATGTTGGAGCGAATATCCAATATGGTATGGCCCAAAATGAAGATATATATTTTCAAGTTATGGAATCTAGAAACACATTATATAATAACATGCCAGATATTGTAAATGAATACATGACATCTGTTAATAAAATAATGAATACTAACTATAAACCTTTTAATTACTATGGAGATAATGATGCTAAAAATATAATTGTTGCAATGGGTAGTGTATGTGATACAATAAAAGAAGTAGTAAATAATACACAAGATACTGGTTTAATTGAAGTACACTTATATCGTCCCTTTAGTAAAAAATACTTTTTAGACATCTTACCTAAGAGTGTTAAAAATATTGCGGTCCTAGATCGAACTAAAGAAGCTGGTTCAACCGGAGAACCTTTATACTTAGATGTTTGCAGTATTCTAAATGATACAGATATGAACATTTATGGGGGAAGATATGGCTTATCAAGTAAGAATACTACTCCAAGTGATATTTATGCTGTATTTAAAATGCTAAGTACTAATCCCCATCATAATTTTACAATTGGTATAACTGATGATGTAACTAATACAAGCCTAGAAAAAGAAGAATATCAAATAATAAATGATTTTAATGAAATAAAAGTAGTAGGTTTTGGTAGTGATGGAAGCGTAAGTGCTAGCAAAGATTTAATTAAATTATTAAATAAAAGTAAATCTTATTATGTTCAAGGATATTTTGAATATGATTCTAAGAAAAGTGGGGGAGTTACAATATCTCATTTAAGATACGGTAGTACTCCAATTAATGAACCATACTATGTTACTAAACCTAAAATTATAGTAGTTACAAAAGATATATACTTTAGAATGTTTGATATAATAGATAATATTAAAGAAAATGGGATAATTCTAATAAATACTATTAAAACTGAAGAAGAACTACTTAAGTTATTACCTACTAAAGTAAAAAATATAATTTATAAAAAGAATATTAAAGTATATTATATAAATGCAGAAAAAATAGCAAGTAATAATAATATAAGTGGTAAAATTAGTAAGATAATTGAAGTTTTAATTCTTAATTTATTAAATGTATCTGATGCTATTAATTTAGTAAGTGAATCCATTAAGGTTGCATTTAAAACTAAGGGTCGTGATATAGTAAATAATAATATAAATGCTATAAATGAAGCTTTATCTTGCTTAAGTGAGTTAAAAATAGATCATGAATACCAAAGTGGTATAAATATAATTGAAGAAGATATTATAAAATTAATAAATGAAAGAAAAGGTGGGAATATTCCAGTAAGTAAACTAATACCTTTAAGAAATGGTGCATTCCCAAGTGGCACAACAAAAATGGAAAAAAGAAATATATCCAATGTTGTTCCTAAATGGATAAAGGAAAATTGCATTGAGTGTGGTATGTGTGTTTTATCTTGTCCTCACGCTGTTATTAGGTCATTTGCTACTAAAAATGAAATAGAAGGTATTCCATTTATGGGAAGTGATGGACTATATTATGAGGTTTTAATAAGTGAACAAGATTGTACTGGTTGTGGCGTATGTGCCAATGTTTGTCCAGGTAAAATGGGTAAAAAAGCTTTAGAAATGATTACTAAAAATGATAGAATTAGTATTGATTTTGATAATATTAAAAATTATAAACATTTACCTAAAAATACTATAAGGGGAGTTGCTTTAGAGAAACCTTTATTTGAATTTTCTGGTGCATGTGCGGGTTGTGGTGAGACTCCATATATCAAGTTATTAACCCAAATTCTTGGGGAAAAATTAGTTATTGCTAATGCCACTGGTTGTTCAAGTATTTATGGAGGATCTATGCCATCAAGTCCTTATCGTATCCCATGGGCTAATTCTTTATTTGAAGATAATGCTGAGTTTGCTCTAGGAATTTACACATCTTATAAACAAAAAAGAGAGCGTATCAAAACTATTATGGAAGAATCTATCTCTTCAGTAGATGAATGTGTCCAAGAATTATTTAATAAATGGCTTACAAATATGGATGACTTTGAAGTAACTAATAGTATTAAAGAGTCTCTCGCTGGCCACATTATTCCTCGTGAATTAAGTGACTTACTTGATTATATTCCAGCTCGTTCAGTTTGGGCTATCGGTGGAGATGGCTGGGCTTATGATATAGGTTATGGTGGACTTGATCATGTTCTTCATTCCAATGAGAATATTAAAGTTTTAGTTTTAGATACTGAAGTTTATTCAAATACCGGAGGTCAAGCAAGCAAGTCAACGAAACTTGGTGCTGTTGCTGAATTTGCTAATCTAGGTAAGAAAACTAAGAAAAAAGATTTATTTAAAATTGCATCAAGTATTCCTAATTGTTATGTTGCTCAAATATCTTTAGGGGCTAATATGGCTCAAGCAATCAAAGCCTTTAATGAAGCTGAAGATCATGATGGACCAGCAATTATAATTGCATATTCTCCATGCATTGAACATGGTATAAAAAGAGGTATGGGTACATCTATAATGGAACAAAAACTAGCAGTTGAATGTGGTTATACAATTCTTATGAGATATAGTGATAAATTATATATTGATTCAAAAGAACCAGATTTTTCTAAGTATCAAGAATTTTTAGATAATGAAGTAAGGTTTAACGCTTTAAAAATAAAGGATCCAGAATATGCTAAAAAAATACTCAATGAACAGATGGAAGTTGCTATGAAAAGATATGAGTATTATAAAAATACAATTGAAAAATAATATAAAAAGCTAGTGGGTTTTATCTAGCTTTTTCTTTGTATAAAAAATGGAGGCCTATAAGACCTCCAAAAAGAATAAAAAGGGGTTGACTAGTGTGATACTAGCACCAATTCGCCTTCTTCAAGTGAATTGGTGATTACTATCTTAATCGAAAATGCTTGATTTGTCAAGTACTTTTTGTAATATTTTTATAAAAATTGATAGATTGTGGTTATTATTTACAGCCATTTAAGTGTTTTATTATAATTTTACACCAAAAGATAGGGAAAAAATAGTCCTATCTTTTTTATAATCTTTATGATATACTTAATTCGTAATATTCAGAGGTGGTGCACTATGAAAAGTAATTATGCAAATAGATTATATAAAGATTATGAAAAAAATATTATGGATTATGAAAAACTAAAAAAAGAAAATAAAACTTTATTTTTAAGGGCTCTTATTGCTGAAGACGAACAAAAAAGACTACAAAGTATTGTTGATAAAAAGGTATTGGAAGAACAAGAATTAAGACATAAAATAAAAGAACAAGAAGAAATGATAAGTAATTTAAAAAAAGAAAACGAAAGATTAAAAGTCATTCAAAATAATGATGGATATAATTCTGGAATACCTACAAGTCAAACCCCTATAAATAAAAAGAAAGTTATTCCAAACTTTGCAAAAAACACTGGGGGTAAAATAGGAAGAAAAGAAGGACATAAAAAAGATAAATTAGAAAAACTTCCCGATGAAAAAATAGATAAAATAATAGAACACAAAGTTAAAGCATGCCCTAATTGTAATAAAAAAGATTTAACTGAAACTGGAAATATAATAAGTAAAGATGTAATAGATTATAAAATTATAGTTTATAATACAAGACATAATTTTATAGAATATAAATGTAATTGCTGTGGAAAATTAGTTCACGAATTAATACCTAATGATTTAAAAGAAGAATGTCAATACGGAAAAACAGTAAAAAGCTTAGCTTTAACATTAACTAATGTTGGAAATGTACCATTTAATAAAGTTAGAAGAATTTTGTCTGGACTATCATTAAATGATATAGAACCTTGTGAAGGATATTTAGTAAAACTACAAAAAAACGCAAGCAAAATTTTAAGCAGTTTCGTGGAAGAATTACGCAAAGAATTAATTAATTCAAATATTGTATATTGGGATGATACAGTTATTAGCATTAATAAAAAACAAAGTTGCATGAGATATTATGGCAATGAAAATATAAGTTTATTTAAAGCTCACGAAAAGAAAAATAAAGAGGGATTAGATAAGGATAATATATTAAGATTATTATCTTCAAATGTAGTTGTAGAACATGACCATAATAAAGTTAATTATAACTCTGATTATAGTTTTACAAATGCTGAATGTTGTCAACATCTTTTAAGAGACCTTAAAAAAGTAGAAATTAATAT
Organism: uncultured Clostridium sp.; assembly: GCA_964589375.1. Classification (GTDB taxonomy): domain Bacteria; phylum Bacillota_I; class Bacilli_A; order RF39; family UBA660; genus CAG-533. Next base: position 1,056 of record CAZPSA010000064.1, on the reverse strand, counting down.
TCCAAATAGAGTGTGGTGCAAGGATGCAATAAAATTGTTTCAAGAGTACGACCATAAAAGGAATGAGTTAATTTCAAAAGGTATAGATACATTTACTGAAGAAGATATAAATAATTTTATATGGAAACTTGATGATTTTCTTTTAAAAGGTTTTGAAGAAAATCAAAATGATTCTTCCCCATATTATGCTGACAATGAACTAACTTTAATAAATAGAATAATGGAATATAGGGATAATTATATTTATTGGATTTTAGATTTTGATATACCTTTTACTAATAATTTGAGCGAAAGAAATTTAAGAGGAATAAAATCCAAAATGAAAGTTTCGGGACAGTTTCAAAATATAGATCGAGCAGTAGATTATGCTAATATTAGAAGTTATATTGAGACTTGCCGAATATATGGCATTAATGAATATGCTTCTTTAAACAGATTGGTTGAAGGAAAACCTTATACTTTTGATGAATTAAAAGCAATGAAAAATAAGTGAAATTATCACTTATCTTTTATTCGTGGCTGTAAATAATAACTGCTGAAGCACGTGTCCTGAACCTATTTCCATTATGGTCAAAGATTTTTAACATTTATATAAATTTTAATTTGTTACTCTATATTTTTAGAAAAATCAATTTTTACTAATATCTCATAAGCATTAGAACATTCTTTTTCTGATAAATTTATTTTTTTCGCAAGATACTCTACTGCTTCATCTCTAGTAGAAAACTTTTTTGCTTCATAATTTTTATCATTCATAACCTTTACCTTGATTAATATTCTTTTTTCTTGTATATCCCTTCTGATATTTTATAAGATAAGTATAATATTACTACCATAGCTATTGGAAGTATAATCACCCAATAATTTCCTAGATTATCTAATGCTTGAAGCAGTGGCTTAAAATCTATAAATTTTGCTATAATACCAGCAATAATCACAATTCCAAAGACAACTATAAATATTCCTATTCGTGCCTTTTCTACACCTAACTTATAAATTGTAGGATACATAAATGACTGTAATAAAGTAGTAGCAAAAATTGCTCCAAGCATTGTA
>CAZPSA010000063.1:0-5693 GCA_964589375.1 uncultured Clostridium sp. | reverse complement strand
ATTTGGTATTTTCGGACGAACTCGGGGGGTCGTTTATATAATTAGATAGAAAATATAGGTGGTTTCTATGAATTATATAAAAGATATATTAAAGGTAATTTTAGAAAAAATTAGGACAAATAAAAGACTGATGTACTTACTTGGTTTAAGCATAATATTATTATTTTATTTTGCTTTAAATATGACCTTTGCTGTTTTTAGCGCTTCATTTACAACCAATGAGGCAAATGTGAAAATAGGCGATATGAAATATATTTTTGCTATTAATAATGAATTTTCTGAATTAAAAAGTGATATATATGATGATCATATTATTAGAATTAAGCCAGGAAATGTCCAAAGATACTATGTATCAATAACTGCTCAAAATAAATACTCATCAAAATATGAACTATATTATAAAGTATGTCAAACATATAATGAAAGTACCAATACGTGTACATATCAAAATGAACTTCCGAGTGGGGTAAAAATCGCTTTTGCTTATAATACGCCCAATTCGGTTAGTGGCACTATTAATGGTGCTGAGACTAAAGTAATTATATTATATGCGGAAAATACTAGTGATAAAGATGCATATTTATATTTATCTATGAATGGTGGTTATACGCACAATGAACTAGAAACTCTAGGCGCGGCATATAGTAAAATTACCGAAAAATACTTAAATCCTAGTGAAGCATCTTTTGAATTAAAAACTATTATTGCGTATGCAGATGGGGAAGAAGTAGAAAGCTATGAATTTCCTTCTCATGGTAATTTTTCCTTAAAGATGACTTGTTATGATAAAGATGGCAATTTATCTGAGACAGCTAATGCAGATGATTATTGGAGCGGAACTCAGTGGGTAGTTAATGTGAACTCTGCAACTGAAAGTTCGATATGTTATGCTAAATTTACTAGTACAACTACGCCTATTCCTAATTTTCAATATTTAGTTAATGGTAGTGATGTTTCAAGTGATCAGTCTTATGTTAAAGCTATAGATGATGGTGATGGCAACTGGCGAATAAAGTTTTTTGAAAGCGGGACTTTTGTAATGACTTACCCTGAGGTTAATTATATAGATGTCTTTGTTGTTGGTGGCGGCGGCGGAGGAGGAGGTGGCTATTAATATAATAGTTACGGCTCTGGAGGCGGCGGCGGCGGAGGTTATACAAATACTTGTAAGTTCGCTGATGAATTAAATTCGGAATTGATAACAATCAGCAAAAATATAGAATATACAATAATTATTGGTTCCGGTGGTTCAGGTGGACATTCCAAAGGAGCTACAGGAACACTAACTGATGGAGGAACCGGCTCTGCTAGTTCGGGTTTTGATTGTGCTGCAAGTGGTGGATTTGGAGGGTTAAAAACTGGGAACAATGCTAATGGGGGCAAAGGTGGCTCTGGAGGCGGCGGCGGCGGCATTCATTATGTCGGTGGTAATGGAGGAACTGATGGTGGTTCCGGTGGTAATAGTGGAACCGGTAATGCTGAAAGCAATGGCAATGGTGCTGCTGGTCAGGGAGCAACTACGCGTGAATTTGGTGAAACTACTGGTGAACTATATGCCGGAGGCGGCGGCGGCGGAGCTGGATATGTTTATGGAGACAAAAAAGGCGGAGCTGGTGGTGCTGGTGGCGGCAAAGGCTATGGTTCTGATGGGGCAAATACTGCTGGTACTAAGAATACAGGTGGCGGCGGCGGAGGTGCACATAGTAGTTCTATAGATGGCGGTTCTGGCGGCTCCGGCATCGTTATAATTCGCAACCATCGTGTATAAAAAATCAAATGCCGTTTATATTTAAACCTTTATAATAAAGTACAAAATGTAAAATGAAAATGGTACAAAATGTAAAATGAAATTTTGCAAAATGACTCGAATGTAATATAATTATATTAGGAGTGATTTATTTATGAAAGAGTATATGCCTAGAATTGTTGATGATATAGTAAAAAATAAACTAGAATATATGGGAGCTGTTGTAATTGAAGGCCCAAAATGGTGTGGTAAATCAACGACTGCTAAACAATTTTGTAATAGTTTAGTTGAATTACAAGATCCCGATAAAAAAATTCAATATGATAATATTAATAATATAAAACCATCATTATTTTTAGAGGGTGATAAGCCTAGATTGTTTGATGAATGGCAAATGTATCCTGTTATATGGGATTCTATAAGAATGGATATTGATCATACCGGATTAAAGGGACAATATATCTTAACTGGTTCGGCAAAAACAGTTGAAAATGGAATCATGCACACTGGGACTGGCAGAATTACAAAACTAATAATGAGACCAATGTCATTATATGAATCAGGTGAATCGAATGGTAAAGTATCCTTAATGGATATTATAAACGGAAAAGAAATATCTGGAGTTTCTGATTTGAAATTTGAAGATATCATTAATGTAATGATTAGAGGAGGGTGGCCCGAATCATTAAAAATAGATGGGGAAAATAAATTTAAAGTTGCTTTGGAATATGTTCAAAGTTTAATAAATGAGGATGTAAAAACAGCAAATGGTGTTGAAAGAGACAAGTATAAAATGGGAGCATTATTAAAAAGTATAAGTAGAAATATTTCAACTCCTGCAAACAAGTTAACTATTATAAATGATGTATCAAATGTGTTTAATCAAGAAATTTCAAGACCTACCGCTGATGATTATTTAACCATACTAGAAAAATTATTTGTTCTTGAATATGTTCCGGCAACGAATTTAAATTTAAGGTCATCTATCCAATTAAGGACAAGTCCTAAATTTGAATTAGTAGATCCTTCTATAGTAATTGCATCTTTAGGATTAAAAAAAGATGACTTAATAAATGATTTAAATTTTACAGGATTTATTTTTGAAAATCTGTGTTATAGAGATTTAAAGGTTTATGCTGAAGCAATAAATGCAGACTTGTTTTATTATCGAGATAATAAAGATTTTGAAGTTGACTTTATATTAAAAACTTTAGATGGCAGATGGGGTACTATTGAAATTAAATTAGGAGCAAAACAAATTGATGAAGCGGCTAAAACATTAATTCAATTTAAGGAAAAAATTGACGTTGATAAAAGTGGGGAACCGGCATTTTTAATGGTATTAACTGCTTCTGAATTATCTTATGTTCGTGAAGATGGAGTATATGTTGTATCTATTGGTAATTTGAAAAATTAATTAAAACAACAATTTCTATGATAAAATATGATTTAAATAAGATTTTATTAAAATAGTAAGGAAATCACTATATAATTGCATAAAAAAATTAAATCACTTTCGATTTAATTTTTTTTGGCTGATAAATCCTTTAATGTTAAAACCAATTATCGGAATAAAGATAGCAAGAGTGCTTAAATTATTGATTATACTATCCTTAATGTTAATAGCTAAAATTAATAATATAACCCATAGTATAATACTTAATAAAATAAATCTTTCGTCTTTATAAATAAAACCTATAATTTTAAATCCAACAATTAAGCATAAAGTTAAGATTATTAAAGCCCACCAAGTACTGGTATACATATTTTCAATTAAAAGAGCTAAATCGCTTGTTTTATTAATAACGCTTTCAGCATAACTAAGCCTATCTAAATAGTTAAAATAAGTTAAACTAAATAAAGCCAACAAACTTTCTAAAAAAGTTGTAATTGCTAAGGTAAGAGATTTTGTTTTTAATATTTTTTTAATTGACATATTAATCGTTTGCTAAATTATCGAAATAGCCTTGAATAAATACTACAGGTGTTCCTTTATCTCCAGAACCTGATGTTAAATCGCAAAGAGAACCAACTAAATCAGTAATCTTTCTAGGTGTAGTGCCAAGTGAAGCATTTTGACCTTTTAAGTCATTCTCTTTAATTTTAATCTCGTTCTTAATAGCTTCTTTTAATTCATCGCCTTTTAAATCAGCAAATTTGTTATCAGATATATACTTTAATTTAATTTCATTAGGTGTTCCTTCTAATCCGCTGGTATAGGCTGGTGATACAACTGGATCTGCTAGTTCCCAAATATGACCAACTGGGTCTTTAAATGCGCCATCACCATACACCATTACTTCAATTGTTTTACCAGTTTTTTCTTTTAACATATTTTGAATATTTTGAACTAGTGTATCGCCCGTTTTAGGAAATAATTTTAGTCTTTCTTCAGTAGATTTATTTGAACCTAGTAAACCATAAGTAGGGTTACATCCAGAATTATTAATTGGTTTGCTTAAAACATCTGCTAAAGAATATACAGTGTTTCCGCCGGCTTTTTTTAATAAATCCTTAGTTTTATTACGAGTATGAATATCACAATTTAAAATATCTTTTTTATAATTTAGAATTTCAATTGGGTTATTAGCAAAGACAAATTCAACTTCGCAGTTTTCAGCCTTACATAAATCACGATAATAATCTACCATATTTATTCCAGTAAAAGGGTGGAGCCACGAAGAAAAAACATTTTGATAATCTTCTTCGGTTATAACACTTCCTAAATTAAAATTGCTGTTATCTAATATTTCTTCGTCCATAATTCCATTACCAACTTCATCACTAGGAAATGATAATAATATAGTAATTTTATTCATACTTCTTGCAATAGCTTTTAAAATCATGGAAAAACGATTTCTAGATAAGATAGGGAAAACTACCCCAATTTCTTTACTTGGAAACTTTTCATTTAAATCGGCAACAATATCATCTATAGTAACATAATTACCTTCACTTATTCCTACTACGGCTTCGGTAATTGCCACAATATCCTTATTATTAAAAGAAAATCCTTCATTTTCACTAGCATCTAATAAAGATTTTACGACAATATCAGCTAAATTATCTCCTTCTTTAATTATTGGCGTTCTAATACCTCTTACGGTTGTACCTACGCATCTCATTTCTTCACATCCTTCTAATATAAATTTTACTATGTCAGGAATTAAATAGCAATTTAGAGTGTTAAATGAACGTTAAATTTTGATATTTTAGAATCATTGTAGTTGTTAACGTTTCTGGAATTGATAAGTTTAATCTGGTATAAATCTTAATAATATCTTCTTTTGTAACTGTACTATCAAACCAATCAAGTAGACTATATGCTTGATTTCTTTTTCTAATACCATTAAAACAACCAATAACATTTAAAATATCCTTGGTATTTTCATCTGAATTAACGGGAATAAAATGATAACTTTCTAAAAGACTATCAATCGCCACCATAACTAAAGGAGAAGTAATATAAATATCTAAATCTTTAGCACATTTAAGCATTAAGTACGATATTATTTTAAATCCTTCATTAGTAGACATTTTTAATGGAAAGATAAAAGTTTTTAAGGGGATATTAAAAGATTGTTTACTTGGTGAATAATAAAAGTAATTTAAACGATAACTCATAATTTCCTTTCTAAGAAATATATTTATTCTAATATAATATATATTGATAAATTAAAGATTATAACTTGTCATCACTAATTTAAGCAAACAAAAAACGACTTATAATAAGCCATTAATTTTCAAATGGTGGAGAATAGGAGACTCGAACTCCTGACCCTCACGGTGCAAGCGTGATGCTCTACCAACTGAGCTAATTCCCCGAAGAACATATTCATTTTAGCATATGGTTTTTTTAAAATCAAGTAAATATTTACGATTATTTAAAAAATCGTTAATTTTCATTTGGAATTCCGTTTTTTTTAAAATAACGGAAATAAGTCTG
>CAZPSA010000062.1:0-6052 GCA_964589375.1 uncultured Clostridium sp. | reverse complement strand
AATGCCCGATTAGCTCAGTCGGTAGAGCGCACGGCTGTTAACCGTTAGGTCGTAGGTTCGAGTCCTACATCGGGCGCCATTTAGGTTATTAAATCCTTCATTAACGAAGGTTTTTTTGTTTACTTAATTTCTATTCTATTTTATGTCCTAAAACTGTAGAATATTTTTAGTTTTTCGGTTTATTTTTTATAGTGATAATTCTACAATATTTTTAATGGGACATTATTGCGAAAAAAAACTTACCGTGCTATAATCAAATAGTAGGAGAGTGGAAAATATGACAGAATTACTATTAAGTAAGAGTGAAATTATTGATTTTCGTAATTTAAAAGCTAATTGGCGTATTCGAAAATTAAAAAAAGAAATAGAACATCTAAATAGTGAAATATCTGCTGAAATAAATAGTGCTGGGGATATTTTTAATGCTGCAAATGCAAAAGTTAATTATATCTTTGAAATTGAAAGTTTAAATGCAGCTTTAGAAGCTAAATCTGAAGATGAAAGTCAAGAAATAAAATTAAAAATAGAACAATTAACTGGAAAATTCCAAGAATTTCTAAAAAGTGTTTCTTTATCAACAAGAGAAGATATTGAATTTATCTTAAAAAAAGTTTCTGCTCGTAAAGAAAGAATACAAGCTTTGCAAACGACTTTAGATACTATTGATAAAACATATCCAGAAGCCCAAAATGCATCTTCCCGAGAATTATTTGCTAAAATTCCGGTTTTAAGAAGAATAAATGATGAGTTTAATCCACAACAAGAATTATCACCTAACGAAGAAATTATAAGCGAGCCATTACAAGCAACTATTTCTACAGATGAACCTTATGTAGTAAGTATTCATCAAGCATCAGAAAGTTTAATTCAAACTTTAAGTAAGGAAACATCAGAACCCAAACTAGCAATTGATGAATTATTAGCTAATAGTGTAGCTACAGACAATACATTTTTTGACGAAGATGGATTGCCGGCTTTAATTAAGGGAGAAGCAAAAGCTAAACCGGTTTTTACGGAGGAAACTATTCCAACTGGTTTTTATGATGATAATGATAGTCCTAAAAGTTCAAACGAATTAGATGAATTTGTTGGAATTACTTTAGATGAACTTAACGCAATCCCATCTACGGGAAATGAAAAGAAAAATCATGAAGATATAAAATATGAGCTGACTTTTGAAGATACACTAGCTGATATAGCTCAAAGCCTATATGGTATTAGAAGTGCTTGGTATGATTTATATGAGGCTAACAAAGAAATTTTAAATACTATATTACAAGAACAAGGAATAACTGAAAAATCAAATATTGAAAATCAAAAGGGTGTATTTGCGGGATTATCTATCATCATACCAAATGAATTTACTACAGATGTAGCTCAGGAAAAAAATAAGATGGTTGCTTAAGGAGGAACAAATGTATTTTGCGAAAGATGAAATAATTGAGTTAAATAATGGCGAGAAATATATTGTTTTAGATACTGCAATAATTGATAATGAAACATATTATAAAATTCAAAAAATAAATCCCGAGGAAACAAAAGTTGAAGAAGATGTAAAATATATTTCTGCAAAAAATATTGAAGGCAAAATTTATATAAATGAAAATATAACCGAAGATATGATTGATAAATTAACGGAACTACTTAGCTAGTTCTTTTTGTTTCGAAAAAATTATCTATTATTTAAAATACTTTAACATCAAATAATAAATGTCACTTTATCCAAAACAGATAAAATATGTCTAAAAGTGTCTTTAAAAACTATTCTATTATATTTATAAAATTAGTATAGAATAAGTTTACTATATGTTATTAATTAGAATAAAAAAGATAAACTTTGCTTGGATATAGACTAGAACTTATTAATAAAAAAATCACAATTAGAAAAATTTTTATTTGAAGTGTAACACACAAATAAAAACTTTTCAAATGGTTAAAAGTTAGTTTAATAGTAAAATGTAATTTGTGACGAATTATTGAAATTACGGGCGAGAAAGCAATTTTTTTCTCTTGTTTTTTTGTGAAAATTTAGTAAGATAATTGCTGAAAAAGGAAATTGTTGCACTTAAAAAGTTTTTTGAAGATTTTTTCAAATATTAAAGGCAATTTTTAAAATTAATAGTAATCAAATGTTTTCTTTTTTACAAACTATTTATTTAATAGTTTGTAGCTTAAATTTATTTCATCTTTTTGAATTTCTTTAAGATGAAACTTTGTAGATATATCTTTACCATATTTTTTTTGTAAATAATTGGTATGGTGTTTGATAATCTAGTGATTTTCGTTGAACATTATTGATATTATTCATCATATCAATAATGTTCTTTTTTGTAATATTATCAAATGATATACCTTTTGGTATTATATATCTTATGATTTCATGGTTTCTTTCTATACCACCTTTTTGCCAAGAAGAGTATGGTTCAGTATAAAATACATTAATTAATTTTTCTTCATAATTAAATTCAATATCTTCTGGTTTAGAAAATTCCCAACCATTATCAGTAAGAATTACTTCAAATAATTTTTTATACAAATCATCACCTAAAGTTTTTTTAAAACTATTAAACACCTTTGTGACTTCCGATGGTTTATATTTTTTAATGAAAAACATTAGCATTAATTTTGAATTTCTAAAGTATAAAGTCATAATACATTTAACATCTTCAAATTTACCAATAACAGTATTCATTTCAACTATATTAACATCATGATTATTTTTTATATACTCTTCAAAATCAGTCATTCTACGGCCTTTTTTAATAATATTATCTTTTGTAATGGTTTTAACAATTTCTTTTTTTGTTTCTAGGTTTATAACTAAAAGACCTTGCGAGCATTTCATCATTAATACTAGAAAAGTAACCTTTATGAATATATTTATAAAATAATTGAATAGATTTTGGGAATTCATTTTCAATATTTTTAAATATATGTAAAATTGGTTGATTTTTATCTTTTATTTATCTTTAAAATAATCATTCCAATATTCAACTTCATCGATTGACATATCAATACCAATCCTAGAATATTTAAGCTTGTTTTCATAATCTTTTTGAGCTTCTTTGTAATTATAGTAATATTTTCTTTTTTTACAACTTACTTTTTAGGACAATTGTAACAAACAAAAGGGCAATGGTTAGTTTTATCACAAATATCAAGTTTAACATTTCATTTTCTTCTAAATTTAACTTCTCTAGAAATAGTAGAAGGATAAACTTCAATAATTCTAGCGATATCTTTAAGTTTATAATTTTGTCTTAATAATTCTTCAATTAATATTCTATCTTCGATAGTTAATCTTTCTTTTTTCATTGTTTTACTTCCTTTCAAAACATCCTTAAGAAAAACAATTGATTAAAGAATATTAAAAGACTAAATGCAAGAATAAAATTTTATATAAAAAAAATTGCATTTAAGTGTTTAAGTAATACTTTAAATGGTTAAAATTTGACTTTTTGCCCCATTATATGATAGAATAGAAAACGTTCGTCTGGGGAGGGGAACAAAAAATGGAAAAAAATGTATCTTCGCTGAAGATATCAAATATAATTTTATGTGTAATATTATTAGTTACATTTGTAATTGCAACTGTAAGAACAACGGTTAAGGCAAATGAACTTAACAATAATGATGATGAGGTGTATCCCTCGATTAGTTTCAAACTAGGATATCATTATCCATCATTAACAATTAAAAATGAAAATGAACTATTAGATAATGGTTTACTATCAAATGTGGTTGTATTAGATTATAATTATTATATTAAAACCAATTTAAAAACAATAGAGTTTTTTTCAACAACATTTGGTTACCAACTTAAAGATATAATCGATGATTTAAAAGAAGTAAACAAAACAAACGAACAATTTATTTCTACGAACATTGGGTGCTTAAAAAACAAAGATGGAAAATTATACGTATATGATAATTTTGAATATGGTCTTATTGAATATTTTTATAATCTTGATAAAACTGGAAAACTGAAACAAAATAGAAAATATATTCCTTATGAAGGAGATTCTACATATATAGAAAATTTAATAACTTACTATTCTAATATTTATCAAAATGTTGATAAAACAGTACTTTTAAGTATTGGTGCTGCTGAAAGTGGATATTATAAAGTAAGATTTATGCTAAATTATAATAATGTTTATGGTGGTATGACTAGTAAAGGACTTATTAAGCATGATAACATAGAACTAGGTGTTTTATCTTATGTAAGAATGATGTCTAGAAATTATTATGCCAAAGGATTAGATACTATAAATAAAATTGGGAAAGTATATTGTCCTGTATTTATAGATAATGTTAAATCCGCTAGTCCTCACTGGATTAATCTTGTAAATAGAGCTAAAGAAAAATACCAAAATTATGATTATAATATTACAATAAATGATTTGATTAATGAAATTGAAACTATTTAATGGTTTCTTTTTTTATCATAAAATTATCTAGAAAAAATTTTAACTAAATTTTATTGTTTTAATAAATGTTTATTTGCCGTTTTAAGAAAAACACTTTACTTTAAGTTAATTAAAAAATTTATGTATTTTTAAAATAAAAATTGCATTTGTAAAACTAATATTTCTCTATTATAATATAAATAGGTGATGTATAGTGAGAAAAGATAAAATTAATTATTATTTAGACATAGCAAAAGAGGTATCAAGTAGAAGTACTTGTCTTAGAAGAAAATATGGTGCTGTAATTGTTAAGAATGATGAGATAATTGCTACTGGATATAACGGAGCACCGAGAGGAAGAAAAAACTGTGATGAATTAGGGTATTGCTACCGTGAAAAATTAAATATTAATCGTGGTGAAAGATATGAATTATGTCGCAGTGTTCATGCTGAGCAAAATGCTATTATAAGTGCGGCTCGTAAAGATACTATCGGAGCTACTTTATATATGACAGGAGTAAATGTGAAAACTAATGAAATAGAACCTCACAGTACATCTTGTATATTGTGTAAAAGAGTTGTAATTAATAGTGGTATAAAAGAAGTAATAGTTAGAGAACCAAACAACGAATATACTATATATAATGTAGAAGATTGGATAAATAATGATGACTCACTAAATGGAAGTTTAGGTTATTAAATGGAAAAAGGATAAAAAGGATAAAAAGGATAATATGAAAAAAATTGATGAATTGGATTTAAAAGAAAAAAAAGTTATTTTAAGATGCGATTTAAATGTGACAATCAAAGATAATAAAATTGTGAGTGATGAAAAAATTGAAAAATCTCTTCCAACGATAAAATATTTGCTTAAAAACAAGGCTAAGATAATTATAATGAGCCACTTGGGTAAGGTGAAAACGAAGGAAGATCAAAATAAGAATACTTTATTTATAGTTTACCAAAGATTATGCACATATTTAAATACTAATGTATATTTTTCGAGTGCAACTCATGGGGAAATTTTAGAAAATAAAATTGCTAGCTTAAAACCTGGAGAAGTATTACTTATGGAAAATACTCGATTTGAAGATTTATTGGACAAACGAGAAAGCAATTGTGATTTAGAATTAGCAAAGTATTGGGCAAGTTTAGGAGATTACTTTGTTAATGATGCCTTTGGCTTATCTCACCGCCAACATGCTTCAAATTATGGGATAAGCAAATATTTACCTACAGCACTTGGCTTTTTAATGGAAAAAGAAATTAATAACTTAGATCGACTTTTAATGCCTGAGCATCCTTACGTTGTCATCATGGGCGGAGCTAAAATTGAAGATAAACTAGATATAATTGCCGGTATTCTTCCCAAATGCGATTATCTATTAACTGGTGGTGGTATCGCTAATTCATTTTTAGGTTGTTACTACAATATAGGAAGTTCAATTGCTAATTCAGAAAAATATCCTGAGTTAAAAGAATTATATGAAAAATATAAAGAAAAGATAATCCTTCCTGTTGATGTATGTGTTTTAAATAATGATGTTTTTTTAAATAAAAATATTAATTCTATTACAAATGATGAAATTATATATGATATTGGGCCTGAAACAATAGACTTGTAGAATAAGTATATAAATAAA
>CAZPSA010000061.1:0-6364 GCA_964589375.1 uncultured Clostridium sp. | reverse complement strand
ACTTTGTTGCATTTGCCAATATGTGCTGGCGAATAGTCAGAATAACGGGCGATGGCTCCATTAAACTAGTCCTTTATAACTATTCAAGTGCTGATTGCACCGAAGTTGGAAGTACTTTAGCATTTGCTAGATATAGTGGTGAAACATATACAACAGCGTTTAATAGTAACAGAGATGACAATACCTATGTCGGTTTTATGTACGGAAGCAGAAGGGCAAGCACATATGTTGATACCCATGTTAATCGAGTAAAAAGCATCATCTTAACTAATTTAGAAGCTTGGTATGAAAATAATATTGCTACGTATGAAGAAAAGCTTGCCGATACCATTTGGTGCAATGATAAAAGTACATCATCAGGAACTGGAATAGGGACAGTTGCAACAACTTATAGTGCTAACAAAAGAATATCAACTGATAAAGCTCCAAGTTTAATCTGCCCCAACGACAACAATGATGGAAAACTATCCAAATTTACGGTAGATGATAAGTTGAATGGAAATGGCGCCTTGGATTATAAAATAGGATTACTTACTGCCGATGAGTTAATATTTAGTGGATATAAATTTGATACATCAAATAATAATTATTTGACAGCAAATGCAGGTATCTCTTGGTATTTGATGTCACCTCAACTTTTTGTTAATAGTGATAGTTTGGCGAAAGTATTCTATGCAACAGAAAGTGAAAAGCTTGGCCATAGTGTTGCACATAGCACATGGGGTCTTCGTCCTAGTTTAAGCTTAAAAACCACGACAACAATTAATTCAGGTGGAACCGGCACATCAAATAATCCATTTGTAATAAGTTAGATAACGAAAAATAACATTAAAATAGTAAATGAAGATGTTTTTCAAGACTTTTTAGTCTTTTTTTTGTATAATTAATGAAGGTGATTTTAATGTTTGAATATATGGGAGACAGAATAAGTAATGCAATAAAGAATATTAAAGGAATGGGAAGAATAACTGAAGAAAATATTTCAGATGCTGTTAAAGAGATTAGAATGGCTCTTTTAGAGGCTGATGTTAACTATGAAGTTGTTAAGGAATTTACCCGAAATATTAAAGAAAAAGCGTTAGGTCTTGATGTCGGTAAAAATTTAAAACCAGATGAGCTATTTATTAAATTAGTTAAAGATGAACTTATATCCTTACTTGGTGATGACTATGCACCTTTAGAAACCAGTAAAAATCCTACAATTATTATGTTGGTTGGGTTGCAAGGTTCTGGTAAAACTACTACTTGTGGTAAACTGGCTAATTTATTACGAAAAAAACATAGTAAGAAACCTCTTTTAGTAGCGTGCGATATATATAGACCAGCTGCTATTGATCAACTTTGCGAAGTAGGTAAATCGTTAAATATTCCAGTATTTACTAAAGGTAAAGAAGATCCTAGAATTATTGTTTCAGAAGCTCTTAATTTTGCGAAAGAAAATAAAAACGACTATATCATTATTGATACCGCAGGTAGACTTCATATTGACGAAGAATTAATGAATGAATTAAGTGATATAAATAAATTGGTAAATCCTCATGAAATAATCCTAGTAATTGATGCTATGATGGGACAAGATGCGATTAATGTTATCAAAGGATTTAATGAAAAACTCCCATTAACTGGGGCAATTTTAACTAAGTTAGATGGTAATACTAAAGGTGGCGTTGCTCTTTCAGTTAGACATTTAACTAATATTCCAATAAAGTTTATTGGTGACTCAGAAAAAATGGACGGATTAACCGAGTTTTATCCAGAAAGAATGGCTGAACGTATCTTAGATATGGGAGATATTCTTTCTATTGCCGAAAAAGCAGCCTCAGCAATTGATGAAAATGACGCTAAAGATTTAGCTAAAAAAATGCAAAAAGGTAAATTTGATTTAGAAGATTTTTTAACTACTATGAAACAAATTAAAAAATTAGGACCTTTAGAAAACATCCTAAAAATGCTTCCTGGTGCCCGTAATATGGGATTAAATAATATTAATATTAATCCTAAGGACATGGCTCATATTGAAGCAATAGTGTTATCAATGACACCTTATGAAAGAAGACACCCAGAAATATTAAAAGCTAGTCGCAAGCAAAGAATTGCTAAAGGATCAGGACGCAGTGTTGAAGAAGTAAATAGGCTTTTAAAACAATTTGATAGTATGAAAGATATGATGAAAAAAATGAGCAATGGATCATTTAAAATGCCATTTTAACTAAAATAAAAGACTTTCCCAAATTTAAGGAAAGTTTTTTATTATTTTTTCTTATTTTCACTAAAACCTTTAATTGCATCTAAAATTTCAATTGGTAGAGCAAAAATAATAGTATTAGATTGATCTTGTGAAACATCGTTAATAGTTGATAAAGTTCTAAGATGAAGAGCTCCTGGGGTCTTAGCCATTAAAGAAGCTGCTTTTGCTAGGTTTTCTGATGCTTCAACTTCACCTTGTGCTTTAGTTATTACTGCTTGTTTTTCTCTTTCGGCTTCAGCTACTCTAGCAATAACTCTTTTCATCTCTTCTGGTAAAGCAATATCTTTTAATTCGACATTTTCAACTTTTACACCCCATGGATCAGTAGCTTCATCAACAATTTTACATATTTCTTCTGATATTTTATCTCTTTCAGCTAGAAGTTCATCTAAAGAAATTGATCCTACCGCGTTTCTCATAGTTGTTTGGGCTAATTGGGCTACGGCATATTTATAATTTTCAACGGCAATAACCGCTTTAGATGCATCAAATATTTTATAATATAAAACGGCATTAATTCTAATTGAAACATTATCTTTAGTAATGGCATCTTGCTCTGGTACGTCAACTGCTTTAGTTCGAATATCAACTTTTTTCATTGTATCAATAATCGGAAAAGTTAATCTCCAACCGGGGTTTAAAATTCTTTTAAATTTACCAAATCTAAATAATACGCCTCTTTCATATTCATTAATTTGTCTAACTGATTTTAATAAAACAATTATTACAATAATACAAATAATAATAACAAATCCCACTGTAAAATCCATCTATCCTCCTTTCAATATTAATATATAATATATCAGTTATTTAGACAAGTAAAAAGCTACATAATTTGTAGCCCTAAATTAATTATTATTGTTATTATTACCCCAGCTCCAACCAGCTCCAATAATTATAACTAAAAGAATAAATAAAACAATCCATAAAGCAGCTCCTAGACCATAGCCTCCTGTAGTGTTTCCTATATAGCCGGTATTACAACAAGCGTTATTATAGCCGCCATTGTAACCGCCATTATATCCATAATAATACATTCTTATACCTCCTTTGTATCTATTATAGTTTACTCAAATAGGCTTAAATGTGTTAATAGAATTGTTTTAAATTAAGGAAAATGATTAATAAGTCAAAGATAAGTCAAAGTTAGTCTTGATTTATGATAAAAATATGTTAATATATTACATGAATTTTGGAGGGGAAATTAATGGAAAATATCCAAGGAGTTAAGCCTATATTTATAGCTTGTAAAGGAAAAAATCTTGATAGTAGTGGCCTTTTAGAAGAATTAAATAAAATGTGTCCAGAAGAAGGAAAAGTTTGTCACGAATGTAGAACATTTGGTAATGAAACGTTGTTTATGGGAAAAATTTTAGCAAGAACAAATCCAGATCCTAACTATATGGATGAACCTTATTTTGATTCTTATTATGAAGTATTTTCAGTAGGTGCTGTAGATGCTAAAGATTTAAGAAATTGTATAACCAGAAAAACAAGCCCTAAAGTCCATTCCATTTCTACTGATGCTTATTCTATTTTAGGTGCTAAAATGTATCAAGAGGCGGACTATCTCCACTTATCTTCAGTTATGTTTGATACTGTTAGAAATGCTTTAATTGCTGGAGTTACTATTCCAAGTGATGATTACAATCACTTATATTATGGCTATACTAAATCATTTGGAGAATTAATTTTTTCTAATAGTAGGGATTTATTAAGCTCTTTATGTGATGTAACATATGAAATGAGTAATAAATCATATATGGTTAATGGTAAATTAGTAGAATTTAAATTAGATGCTACTAATCTTGAGAAAACAATTAATTAAGTACAATATACAATCAATTTTTAAAAATTTGTTATTGAAAATAAAAAAAGATTAATATATAATTAACTTGTATTTAAGCGATGACTTCCCTGGAAAAGAAAGAGCTATAGAAAAATGAAGACCTAAAATAGGGTGGAACCACGTTAAAAGCGTCCCTAGGAAAAGGGTCTTTTTTATTTAAAAAGAGGTGTTATTATGGCAAAAGTATTTATTGCTTGTAGTTCTAATGATAAGGTTAGTGCAAGCTATTTAGATGAAACTAAAAGAGTTTGTAATTTACTGTGTCATTTAAATTATGACTTGGTTTATGGTTCATATGATCGTAGTATGATGGGAGTATGTGCTAAAACTTTTATTCAAAATAAGAAAGATGTATATGGAATTGGCACTTTAGCCTATGGCAAGGCTAATATAGATACCTATAGTGAATTAATGCCAAATACTTTTGAAAGGTTAAAAAGAATGTATTCTCTAGCTGATATATTTTTAATTTTACCGGGAGGAACTGGTACCATTGCTGAATTATTTAGTATTTTGGAAGAATTTAAAACAAATAAAGGAAATAAGAAGTTAATTATTTATAACTATAATGGCTATTATAATAAATTATTAGAGTTTATTTATGATAAGCAAAAAGAAGAAATTATTTATGCCGATGATTTAAGTAATATTAATATTGTCGATAGTATTAAAGATTTAGAAAGAGTGATAAAAGATGAAAATTAGTATGGAAGAATTGGTTAATTATTGTAAGAATTATGGTTTTATATTTCAAGGATCAGAAATATATGGAGGTCTTTCAAATACTTGGGATTATGGCCCTTTAGGAAGAGAATTAAAAGAGAATATTCGTAAAGCTTGGTGGCAGAAATTTATTGTAGAAATTCCTAATAATTATGGCTTAGATGCGGCTATTTTAATGAACCCTAATGTTTGGGTAGCGACTGGTCATGTAACTAGTTTCGCTGATCCTTTAATGGATTGTAAAAAATGTAAAAGTAGGTATCGTGCTGACAAACTAGTTGAGGATTTTACAAATGGAGCTGAAACTGGTGATGGCTGGGATAATAAAAAATTAGAAGATTTTATTAAAGAAAATAAAATTCGTTGTCCTAAATGTGGTAGCCTTGATTTTACGGAAATTAGAAAATTTAATTTACTTTTTGAAACTCATATTGGCGTTACTGAAGATGCAAAAAGTATTTGCTATTTAAGAGGAGAAACTGCTCAGGGCATATTTACTAATTTTCTTAATGTTCAAAGAAGTATGAGAGCTAAAATTCCTTTTGGAATTGGTCAAACAGGGAAAAGCTTTAGAAACGAGATAACTCCTGGTAACTTCATTTTTAGAATAAGAGAATTTGAACAAATGGAATTAGAATTTTTTTGCAAACCAGGTACTGATTTTGAATGGTTTGAATATTATAAAAAATACTGTATTGATTTTTTGAAATTGTTAAATATTAAAGAAGAAAATTTAAGATACCGCGATCATAAGAAAGAAGAACTAGCTTTTTATAGTAAAGCAACAACTGATATTGAGTATAACTTTCCTATGGGATGGGGAGAATTATGGGGGATAGCAGATCGAACTGATTATGATTTGGGTGTCCATATGGAACATTCTAAGCAAGATTTAAGGTATTTAGATCCGGAAACAAATGAAAAATATCTTCCTTATGTAATAGAACCAAGTGTTGGGCTTGATCGCTTAATATTAACTGTTTTATGCGATGCTTATACTAAAGAAATTCTTGATAATGGTGATGAAAGAGAAGTATTAAAAGTTAATCCTTTCTTAAGTCCAATTAAAGCAACAATTTTACCTTTAATTAAGAAAAATCATAGTGCAAAAGCTATGGAAGTATATCAAAACTTAAGCAAGTATTTTAATGTAAGTTATGATGAGAGCGGTTCTATTGGAAAAAGATATCGTAGATGCGATGCAGTTGGCACACCTTTTGCTGTTACGATCGATGATAATACGATAAACGAGGGAACGGTAACTATAAGAGATCGTGATACAATGAAACAAGAAATAATAAAGTTAGAAGATTTGCAAAAATATATTGAAGATAAAATTAAACTATAGTCTATGGTTAATATCATAGACTTTTTTGAGGGTTAAAATTAACTTGACACGGGGGGGTGTTTATATAATTAGATAGAAAATATAGGTGGTTTCTATGAATTATATAAAAAATAAATTAAAGGTATTTTTAGAAAAAATTAAGACAAATAAAAGACTTATGTATTTATCACTAGTTAGTGTCTTAGTTTTATTTTGT
>CAZPSA010000060.1:0-6592 GCA_964589375.1 uncultured Clostridium sp. | reverse complement strand
AATTTAGAAACATGGTATGAAAGTAAACTAACTAATTATCAAAATTATTTAGCAGATACTATTTGGTGCAATGATAAAAGTACAACGGGAGATGGTTTTGGCTCTCCTACTTCATTTTATGGAGCGAATTTAAGATATTTTGATGAAACACCGAGTTTAATTTGTCCAAATGATAATAATGATGGGAAACTTTCTAAATTCACAGTAAATGATACAACAAACGGTAACGGGAACTTAGATTATAAAATTGGCATTTTAACAGCTGATGAGGTAATTAGTGCTGGACTGGTGATGTGGAAGTATAGTTCTAATTCAAATTATTTAAAAAATAATGTTGCTTCTAATACTTACTGGTGGACTATATCACCTTATAATTTTAATGCTACTATTGCTTATACTTTTAGTATAATTGGAAATAATTATGGATATTATGATTATATTGGAGTTAATCTTTCTAATCGCGGGCTCCGCCCCAGTCTAAGTTTAAAAAGCACCACCACAATCACATCAGGCACTGGTTCCTCTTCAAATCCTTTTACCATATCTTAAAAAAATTCCCATGAAAAAAGTATCATAGATACTTAACGATAATATGGATATGGGTTATAGTTATAACCTCCATAATAATTATAGCCATAAGGACTATTCATAGGATAATAATTAGATTGAGGATTAACATAAACAGGTCTTGGTCTAGAAGCTCCTACAATAGCAGCACCACCTAAGCCACCTAATAAAAATGGAACTAAAAATTGTCTTTCATTATTGTTAGTTCTAGGAACATAACTAGGATAGTAATACATAATAAAACTCCTTTCAAAGTATTATATGAAAAGAGTTTTTTATTTGTTATATAAGCGATAAAAATTTATAGATGGCTTATTCAAAAAACGAAACTTTATTTTAGATGTTCCAATTCCGCTAGAGACAAACAACGTAGTATCATCAATCTCATACTTATTATCATAATACTTTTTAGAACCAACTGGAGTATATACTGCTCCAATAAATGGTAATCTTACTTGCCCATTATGAGAATGCCCCGCTAGTAACAAATTAATATTTTTAGATATTTTATCATAATCATCTGGTTCATGAGTTAAAACAATAGTATATAAATTATCATCATCATAGTTAAAAGCAGTAACTAAATCTTGCGTACTTGTTAAGCTATCTGATAAGCCGACAATTCTAATGGGAACTATACTATTATTATAATAAATAACATCATTAACGTTATTTAAAACCTTAACACTAGTTTTATTTATAATTTCATCATATTTATTATTATCATCATGATTACCTTCAACTACGTATATACCAATACTAGCACTTAATCTTTCAATCTCACTTGCAATAAGTTCTATTTCCTTATCACTAACTTTATAATTACAATCAACTAAATCACCAGTAAAAGTAATAATATCTGGATTTAACATATTAATATTATCAATAATATTTTTTAATTCCTTTTCCATAACTGTAGTTCCATAATGCAAATCAGAAAAATGTACTATCTTTAAACCATTAAATCCTTCAGGAATTTTATTATCAACAATTGCATACTCTTTAATTATTAAACCGCTGGTTGCAATATAACGAGAATAAATTAATAAAATTCCAACTAATAATAAAAACCAAACAAATAAATGATGCTTTTTTTCCTTCTTATTCTTGCCCATATAGACCTCCTAAACAAACAAATATACAATAAAATTATGTAGTGAATGAGCAATAGTTGAAACAATAACATTATTACTCTTATAAAAAATTAAAGCAAATGCTAGACCTAAAGCTCCATAAGGAATTAAATAAATAATTTCACTAGTCGCGCTAATATGTAAAGAAGCAAATACTAAAGTACTTATAATTAAATATAAATACTTATTCTTAATTCGGGAAAAACTATATCTAAAAGTAATCTCTTCAACCAAAGGTATAATAAAAGTAGTAATTAAATAATTATAAACGAACTTACTCGTAACATAACTTCTTACCATTATCTCATTTTCGGGTAGAGAAGAAGACTTAGTTATAAAATACATACTAACAATCATAACAATAAAACTAATTGGGTAATAAATACCAACAAACTTTAAATAACGTTTATAATTACCTTTAAAATCAATAAAGGCCTTCTTAAGGTTAATTTTATTTATAAAAAGTAATACAAATATAATAATTAAATACTTTACTAAATCAAAAATAAAGGTAGAAAAACTACTAGCGTTTTTTAAAATCTGCAAACTAATTAAATTAAAATAAATTTGTAAAATAAAATAAACTAATAAACTAAATATAGGTTTAGCGTTTTTATTCATATTAATGCACCCTTAATAATTGTATCAAATTTATGAAAAAAAATCTTTAAAGTTGTAAAGATAATTTATATTAACTTAAATTTAGAATAAATAATCAACAAATAACTTAAATAGGGTAGTCATTAAGATATTTTATTGTCAAAAAAATCTAGAATATGATATACTTACTTTATAAGGTAAGGTGTCAAATATGAGGAAAATAATTTTAATTCTAAGTATGTTTCTAAGTTTATCTATATTAAAGGTAAATGCTGCTACTACGTGTGATGCGACCGAAATAAGCAGACTAAATAGTATTGCTAGTAAAGTTAAGATAAATTATGAAATTGAAAAGAAAATCGTTGAAAATGAAAACTATAAAATAGATGGCGGCCAGCCAACAATGGAAGTTCCTAACGTTTTATTAGATATATACAATGTTACTGATGACATCTTTATTATGGTAAGTAATAATTTAAATAGTAATAAAAAGACTATTCTTTATAGTGATACAACTGATGGCAAATATGCATTAGATACTTACGATAATTTTAATGGCATAGCAGTTTATACTTTTGATATATATGCTAAAAGCGAACCTTGTAAGCCTCGTAAGTTAAAATCTATTACTTATACTAAGCCAATTGAAAATCCCCTTTATAGAATGGAAATATGTCAAAATAATTTAGATGTACCGATGTGTTCTCAGTTTGTAACGGAAATTGATGAAAATAGAGATCTTACTAAAATAGAAGAAGAAATAAATAATTATCGTAATAATATAAATAGTACAGTAACTACTAATAAGAATAATAATAAAGATAATAATGCGGTTTTATTTATAAAAGATAATAAATATTATATTGCTGGCGGCACTTTAATTGTTGTTGGTATAGTCGCAGGCTTGATTATTTGGAAGAAAAGGAGAGACAGAATATAATGAAAAAGCTTTATAAATTATTAATTTTAAGTTTATTCTTTTTGCCAAATATAGTTTGGGCTGCCGCCTCCGGAACTTGTGGAATTCCTGGTTGTTCTTATTTATGTGAAGGAGAGTTTTCTTGTATTACTCCTAATGCTAATAGTCCAGCTGGCGGCATTCTTACAGTAACCGGAACACCAGATTTGCCAACTTTAATTTTGGCTAGTGATGGTTTAGATGCTGCTGCTATAAGTAATATTCGTTATTTTAATTCTGGTGGTCAAAGTTGTTTTATAACTGATCAAAGAAAATACAATGATGCCGTAGCGGCTAAAAATGGCACCTTAGATGAAGCAACCAAACAGATGTACCTATCAAAATATGGTACAGCGGATATGAATATAAACGCTAATATAAATTGGACTGAAGTTACAAATTGGCAAGATCCTTTAATAACAAATTCAACCTCACCTAGAGTATTTTCTAAGAAATATCATTTAGAAATAAGTGTTAATGGCGATACATCAGGTATTACATTAAATTATAATATAACTGTAAGTGGTGGCGGAGTTTTTAAATATGAAACTCTTAATGAAAGCGGTTCAGTTTATGGAGGACTATCAATGGATGTTATAGTTTACTCTAATGAAAAAATAAGAGACTTATCTACGGTAACCCTTACGGCTAATGTTAATGCTCAAAAATCTTATAAGACTTTAGTTATTGCTAACCGTGGTGGTGCTCAAAATTTTATTGGGCCGGGAAATGCTGGAACTGCTAATAAAAATTACACTGGTTCAACTTCATTTCCAGTAACTAAAACTTGTCAATATGAAATAAAAACTGACCCTAAATCAGGTCAAGAATATCCTGAATACACCTTACATATAGTTAGACCAGGTACAAACGAAGCTGAAGAACAAAAAGTAGATGCAATAACATATATGAGTAAAGGTTGTTGTTCTGATGTTCAACCAAAATTCTTTAATACAACAACTGAAGAAGGAAGAAAAGCTATAGAATACTATAAAAATAATTGTATGACTAAAGATTTAGTTTCATATGAAAATAGTTGTGGTTCAGATAGCTGTGATGGTACAGGAAATTATAAAAGTTATTCAACATCTTTTGTTTGGCAAGTACCAATGGACACTTTAAAAAAGAATGTATTAAATAATACTAAATTTGAAGATATAAATAATAATAATAGTGAGCTTAATCATTATTATGATGAAACTTTAAGTAATAAATATTGTAAAGTTGTAACATCAGAAGATAATGAAATATATTTTCCAACAACTGCAGTTGCAACAAGTGGTAGGTTCTTTGTATTTCAAGAATTAGATAAAACCAAATGCGATTTATCAGGCTTAAATTATAGTAGTAAGACGTGCTTTAGACAACCATATATTAAAGGTAGTATTTCGCTTTATGTTGTAAGTGATTACGCAACATGGAAAAGCGATTATGATGCCGCGCTATCTGAAAAAAGCAGAGCTTGTGCTGGTGCTAGTGGAAATGATGCTGCATCTTTAACAAATAGTGTTGCTTGCCAAGAAGCTACTGAAAAGGTAAATAGTTTAATAAGTGCTAAGTCTACCTGTGAAAACAATGTTAATAACTTTACATATAATTTAGAACCAAAATTAACATTCTATTATGATCAAGAATACTATAGTGGAAATAATACAGAAAAAAAGACTGAAAGCGTTGAAATGTACGCTACAAAAGCAACTGATGATCCGGTAAAATATTGGCCAAATGTTACTAGTCAAATAACTAAAGCTAATAATAATACCTATAGTTTTGAAAGCAATACAATCTATGAAAATACATATGAAAAAACGGTTTATTATCGACCAAGTTTAAATTCATATAGTTTACTTCCCTCTGGAGAGGTAAAAACAAGTAAATACCAAAGTTCATCAAATATGATGGAAAATGGTTTAGATATTGGCTATGTTTATAATATTACGGTTACATCTTACGAAGGTACATATAATACGTGGTTTGATATAACAAATCTAGGCAATGGAGGAGCTAATTCAAATCTACAAAAAATGACCATCGAAGAATACAAAAAAGCTAGTAAAATAGATTATGGTAATATTGAAGAAAATATGTTTAAAAGTCAGTGCAAGTATTGTATTGAAGAAGGATCATTTGAAAGAGAATGCCCAACTTGTGAAGAATTAGAAGCTAAATTTGTTTTTAGAAATGTAGCTTTAAATGATGTAACACCAAATGAACGTGATACGGATACAAACTGGGTTGATGAAAAAGGCGAAGCTGCCAAATGGTTAATTGAAAAGAATTTTGGCTATAAAATTGCCATAAGTGAATATAATTCTTCTAACGATAAGACTATGCTTGCAAGTAGCACTTTAAATAGTAATATATCAACTTTAGAAAATACATCATCTGATATAAAAACTAGTCTTCTTTCGGGAATATATGATGATACTACAAAAGAATTTTTAGAATATGATATAACATTAACAACAGAAGATATGCAAATGATAAAAGCTAATAATCGGAAAATAACCTATGATACTTTAAGTATATGTCCAAATAACTATACATCAAATAGTGCCAAGGGAGCTGATGCAGATTATTGTTTTAAATGCAATCAAGATGGCAAAGAATGTGAAAGTACATTTATTGATGCTTACGCAGATCCGACAATTACAAGTATCACAAGACAAAGTAAGTGGAAATATTTCTTCTATAATCCAACTACTAAAACAGGCGAATTTAAAAAAGGCTCAATGATAACAATATCTGAATTTGAAAATGGCAGATATCCTGATCCAGAAAACAGTGTTGGCTACTTAAATACTTATAAAAATTGGCCATAAGAGGTGATAAGAAATGAAAGAAAGTTTATGGGGTTATTGGTTAATAGTTCTAGGTTTATTTGTTATAGTAATAATGATGCTTTTACAAAATTATACAACTACCTCAGAACAAGACCAATACTTACTAAGAGAGGTTACTGAAGCCGCAATGGTAGATGCTGTTGACTGGGCTCATTATCGAAAATATGGGGAACTTAGAATAATTAAAGAAAAGTTTGTTGAAGTATTTGTTAGAAGATTTTCCGAAACTGTTAATATTAATAAAAAATATAATTTGAAATTTTATGATATTTATGAAGCACCACCTAAGGTTAGTGTTAAAGTAACAACTATGACTGACACATATAATGTTATGGGCGATGCAAACACTAGTTTATCGGTTGTTAATAAAATTGACTCTGTTCTAGAAATGAAGATTAAGTAATAAGTCTGCGGTTAATATCGTAGACTTTTTTGATGGTAAAAATTAACTTGACACGGGGGAGACTGTCCGATAAATAAAAAAATTCTGG
>CAZPSA010000059.1:0-6824 GCA_964589375.1 uncultured Clostridium sp. | reverse complement strand
TATTGAGACATTTTCGCAAGTTAATACTTAAGACATTATCACAAATTAATCATAGTTTCTTAAAAATTTCCTAAAAAAGTGTTGACATTTTATTCTTTTTCGATTAGTATATAAATCACCAATTCACTTAAGGCGAATTGGTGCTAGTATCACACTAGCCAACCCCTTTTTATTCTTTGAGGCTACCCCAGGGGGATAGCCTCTATTTTTTTGATTTAATTTTCACTTAAATTTTTATAATAATGATATCTCTTAATGGCTTCTGTTTTATTTAAAGATAATAATTCATCAGCCATTTTTTTATTTTTAATTTTTAAAGCTTTATACCTAACTTCATTATTTAAGAATTCTTCATATTTATCAAAATCTGGCTTCTTACTATCCATTATCAACTTTCCATCTTTATATCTCATTAATAAAGTATAGCCAGCATTTACTGCTAATTTTTCTTCATTTATTGAATTAATCATTCCCCCATGAATACCGTGTTCTACACAAGAAGAATATGCTATAACAATTGCCGGTCCCACATGAGCTTCTGCTTCCTTAAATACATTTAAAGTATGATTCATATTTGCCCCTAGACTTACTTGAGCTACATAAACATTAGGATAACTCATTGCAATTTTAAATAAATCTTTTTTTACCGTTTTCTTCCCGTTATTAGCAAATTCAGCTACAACACCCAATCTACTTGATTTACTCGCTTGTCCTCCAGTATTAGAATATACCTCAGTATCTAAAACTAAGATTTTTATATTTTGATTGCTAGCCAAAACATGATCAATTCCTCCATAACCAATATCATAAGCCCAGCCATCTCCTCCAATAGCCCATACACTCTTTGGCGTTACATATGATATTAAATCATTCGAAATATAATCTTTGATCTTATCCTTAAATAAAACCATCTTCGCATAATCATTTCCATTTTCTAAGTAATAGTTTAATACCTCTTTAGCGCCATCTTTAGAACTTTCTTCAAGCTCTCTAACAATTCTTGTTCTTAATTTATTATAAGATGAAAGAATTCCAAAACCATACTCCGCATTATCTTCAAACAAACTATTTCCCCAAGAAACTTTATAAGGTGTATTAGGACAACTAGCCCCATAAATGCTTGAACATCCAGTCGCATTAGCGATCACTAATTTTTCACCAACAACCTGAGTCAACATTTTAATATAGGGTGTTTCCCCACAACCCGCACAGGCACCTGAAAATTCAAAAAGTGGTTTTTTCAAACTCAATTGTTTTATCGATTTAATTTCTTCTAAAGAACTTTCTAAACTATTATCTCGCTTAAAAAGATCATCAGCCAGTTTTTGCTTCCTATCATCATAAGAGCCAAATTCTAAACATTTTGTAGGACAAATATTAATACATAATCCACAACTAGTACAATCCGCTTCGCTAATGCCCATTATAAAATTATTTTCTTTATCTAAAGCCATCTTTGCATCTTCTACATACTCATCTTTACCAATTACAAATGGACGTATTACTGCATGCGGACACACAGTCGCACAAAAACCACATTCAATGCATTTTTCCTTATTCCATTTTGGCACTAGCGAACTCATTTTCCTTTTCTCCAATGCACTTGTTCCACCTGGAAAAACCCCATCTTTATATTTTTCTAAATCACTTACTTTTAGCAAATTACCTTCTCTAGAATTAATCATTTCAAAGATATTTTCACTCTTTTTTAAAATAATTCCCGGAAGATCATCTATTAAAATCTCTTTTAAATAATTAATAAATTCCTGTACACACTCTAAATTTGCCTTAACAATATCTTCTCCCTTTGTAGCAAAAGTAGCTTTAATATCACTAAAAAGTCGCTCTCTATAATTATCAATCTTCAAAAGTTCTAAAATACATGCTTCCATTATAAGACTTATTTTGCCCTTTATTCCTTTACTTGAAGCTAAACTTTCAGCATCAATAATATATACCTTAATCATTTTTTCTTTTAGTTGTTTCTTTACATTATCCGGCAAAAATCTATTAAGCTCCTCTTCACTCCTAATAGTATTAATTAATAATGTGCCGCCATCCTTAATCCCACTTAACATATCAAATTTATAAAAATATTCATCTTTAGTTACTACAACTAGTAAAGGATTTGTAACATAGTAAGGCGCTTCAATAAGTCTATCCGCCAAACGTAAATGGGAAATAGTAACACCACCACTTTTTTTAGAATCATACTCAAAATAGCCTTGAACAAAATTAGAAGAACCTAAAATTTTCAAAATATTCTTACTTGCACTAACCATACCATCAGAGCCAAAACCATAAATTTTAAATTCCCTATAATCATTTTTAAAAGACATTCCATATTGCTTTAAACTAGTGAATGTTACATCATCATCTATTCCAACGGTAAAATTATTTTTGTTCTCACTTTTCAAATTCATGAATACATCATAAATATCACTTGGCGTAGTATTCTTACTAGATAATCCGTATCTACCACCCACAATTTTAATATTCATATCACTAAGTGCCGCTAAAACATCTAAATACAGTGGTTCGCCAATACTACCACTTTCCTTTGTTCTATCCAAAACCGCAATATTTGTTACCGTTTCTGGTAAAACATTCTTTAAAAACTCCGCACTAAAAGGACGATATAAATGAACTTCAACCATACCAAATTCTTCATTTATTTTAGCATTTACAACCTCTTTTATCGTATCACAAACAGAACCCATAGCCACAATAACGTATTTTGCTTTATCACTACCATAATAATTAAATGGTTTATAATCCATACCAGTTAAATTGTTAACTTTTTGCATAAAATTATTTACAATCAAAGGAATATTATTATAATCTTTATTTCTAGCCTCTACACTTTGAAAATAAATATCCTCGTTTTGATTTGTTCCCTTAGTAATACATTTTTCTGAATTTAATGCTCTATTTCTAAATTCTTCTATTTTTTCAAAATTTACTAATTTAAAAATCTCTTTTTTATCAATTTCTTTTATTTGATTATATTCATGACTAGTTCTAAAGCCATCAAAAAAGTGTAAAAAAGGTAGACTGCCTTCAATTGCCGAAAGATGTGCAACTAACGCTAAATTATAAGCATCTTGAACATTAGTTGATGATAACATACAAAAACCAGTCGTCCTTGCCGCATAAATATCTTGATGATCCCCAAAAATACTTAAAGCATGACTAGCTAAACTTCTTGCAGCCACATGAATTACCCCCGGTAAACATTCTCCAGCTATTTTATACATATTAGGCATCATTAATAATAAACCTTGACTAGCCGTAAAAGTTGTAGCTAAAAGTCCCGCACTAAGAGCACCATGTAACGCCCCAGCCGCCCCAGCTTCACTTTGCATCTCAACCACATTTACAGTATCATTAAAAATATTAAGCCCATTTTCCGAACTTATTTTATCAATTTGACTTGCCATTGGACTAGATGGCGTAATAGGATAAATAAAACTAATATCACTAAAATTATACGCCATATTAGCACAAGCACTGCAACCATCTATTACTTTCATAATCACCACGTTCTTTCTTAAATAATTATAATATAAATTATCAATAAAAAAAACACAAATTATAACGTTTAATTTGTATTATTTCTTCTTATCTATACTAAACTATATATTATATTTTCACTATTTTCATACTTTAAAATATTAACATTATACTTTTTTTCTAACCACTTTTCCAAGGTGTTATATCTAGATATATCAGCATTTCCCACTAAAATATAATCCCTATTAGAAACCAATTTTCTTAAAACCTCACTCTTATAATATAAGATATCACCACTAATCATAATATGTCGTTCATCATCTAAAAGACTACTTACCATTAACAAATTAACTTTGACATTTACTGCTTCATCAAACAAATTGATATATAAATATTCTTCACTAGGCGTTATTTTTTCAAAAAGCAAAACATTAAACTTTGTTTTAAAAAAATTATTAACTAATTTATACTTATATACTATTTTTCTTAAAATTCTTTTTAATTTTAAATAATCATAAATTTTATTATTAACAATTATCATTGGCAAAATATTTTCCACAATCACTATATTTTTCTTTTTATTATAAATAAATATTTTATCATCTGTAAACTCAATTAACATTCATTATTCTCCTTAACTATAAAAAGCCCCAACGGGCTCTAAGATAGGTCTTCTATTTTCATTGTATAAAATGTGTCAGGATTAATATATTCTCCATTATTATTTACTTCAAATAAAAGCATATTTTCACTTGTAGTTTCAATTTTATTTTCTCCTGATGAACCAATAACATCACCCTGTTTTACCAAATCACCAACAATAACTTTTACATCACTTAAAGATTGATAAACTGTTTTTAAATTATTAGAGTGTTTAATCGTTACAATGTTTCCCATTATTTCATCAGCTGTTACATCTAAAATTGTGCCATCTAATACCGCAACTACATCAAATTTTTGCGTTGAACCATATAATATTCCTGTATTTGGCATATATGTATTTTGATAAAAAATTAAAGCATTTTCCTGCTTACTATTATCAGCATCTTTATCATAGAACGGCTTAATTACAGTTACATCTTCCTCCATAATTGGTTTTAAAATTTTATCAGTATTAAAATTCACCACTGGCACCGCATCTTCTATAATCCCTCGATAAACATATGATAATGTTTCCTCACTATAAAATGATGACTTCAATGATTTCCCTAGTAAAAATAAACTAGAAAGAATTGCCCCTAACGAAAGCAAATAAACACTTACTACTACCCAACCTTTTAACTTATATTTTGGTTTCATTTTCCACCTCTTTCAGTAAAAGTTTGAGTAATTTTTCAATTTTTATACTTATATTTTTTCAATTTTTGTATTCTTATAATAATAATTTAAGATTTCATCATATTTCTTATTTAACTTTGCCATTTCATTAGCGCCATATTGGCTCATTCCAACCCCATGACCGTATCCTCTAGTCGTTATTTCATATAAATTATCTTTAAATACTATGTCAAAATCAGTCGACCTTAGTTTTAATAGTTTTCTAATTTCCACTCCCGAATATTCTTTATCATTAATTACTATTCTTTCAACATGATTAGTCTCATTCTTAACAATCTTTCCTATATTAATATTAGAAACATCTAACATACTACATAAATCTTGTTCCGAATAAGCTAGTTTTTTTTCATAGTTTGCAAGTTTTTTCTCTAAAGGAGATGCAACACTTTCAAATGTATCATCATTAAATACTACCATCGAATTTTCCGTATAACCATTACTCATTGAAAAATAATATGTCCTTAAAATTTTTCCATTTCTTTTAACCACTAAATCCTTTGTACTATTTACTAGTAAAGATATCTTTTTATAATAATTATTATAATCTTCTTGCCATTTTTTACTAAGTTCATAGTTAGGATAATAGACTTGATCACTTATAGTTGAAGATATTTCTATTATATTATTATGCTCTTTACTCATCACAAAACTTCTCGCCGCCACGGCCTGAGCTTTTATTGCTTCTTCTTGAAATAATGCTGGCATTTCCGCGCTTACTACTCCGACAAGATAATCGTCTAAATCCAAATATAAATCTTGCTCTTTAATGTGTACAATTACCGACTTATTAACATTTTTATTTTTAAAAAAAGTAGTTTTATCATTTTTAAAACTACATATATAAATTGGAAATAAAAATAAAATTATCATAATTAACTTTTTTATAAATATCCACCTCTTATAAGATACTGCTTATAGACAAAAATTCTATTATAAAACTGCCTAGTAAATACCCCATAATAAAGCTTATGACAACCACAAAAAATCTTGCTTCCATTTCATGGTTTTTTTTAAAAAAATTATTAAAATTAATCCCACTTACGATAAAAACACTTATAAGTACAGAAAAAATATAAATTAAAGTCTCAGCCATTTAATTCTTCCTTTTCATAATTACTAATTAACTCATTTCTTCTTACGTGTCTTTCCTCATTTAAAAACTTAGCATCAATAAAAGCATCGATCATTGCCTCTAATTCATCTATTTCCTTTGCATTTGCACTCATAGTAATTATATTGGCATTATTATGTTCTTTTGTAAGCTTCGCTTCACTTATAGAGCTAATATGAGCAGCCCTAATTCCTTTTACTTTATTAGCGGCAATACTCATGCCTATCCCAGTTCCACATAATAAAATACCAAAATCACAAACAGCATTTTTGACAAGTTCCCCAGCATTAAAGGCATATATTGGATAATCATCACCTGAAACACTACTAACACTTACATCAACTATTTCATTGCCCTTGGCTGCCAAATACTTTATTATTTCCTCTTTCTTTAAAGTTCCATTATGATCAGCACCAATTACTATTTTCATTATTATCACCTATGATAAATAATATCATATTTTTAACAAATAAAAAACTAAGATTAATGCTCTTAGTTAAGATTGTATTTTTTCTTAAATTTATCAACAGTTCCATCTTTTTTAGTAGTCTTTTTCATATTTTCATTATAAGCTGGATTACATTTATTACAGCTTTCAACGAAATGACTTGGTTTATTAGAAATAGTAGTAAAGCTATTTCCACAAGCACAAGTAATAGTACATTCTACTCTTTCTGGATGTAAATTTTTCTTCATCAATTTTCCTCCTTCAGCCATAACTTAATTAAGTTATAGAAATTCGTATACCTCGTTATTATAACATAAAACTTTAATAATTCAAGCCCAACTTTTTTAAAATCACTTAAAAATATGATTAATTTGTGATAATGTCTTAAGTATTAACTTGCGAAAATGTCTCAAT
>CAZPSA010000058.1:0-6948 GCA_964589375.1 uncultured Clostridium sp. | reverse complement strand
CTAATGGAGCAAGTAAAGAATATAAATTAAGATTGTGGGTAGATGGTAGTGGAACGGCGGAAACAGTTGCAAATAAAAGTTTTAATAGTAAGATTATCATAAATGCTTATCCTAAAAGTGAAGAAGGCAAAATAATAATTAGTGCTGACTTAGATGGCGGACATTTATACCAAGAATTAAATGAAGTATACCGGGAAGGAGACAAAGTAAAATTACCAATACCGGCTAAAGAAGGCCACTCATTTAAAGCGTGGGAAATAGTAAGTGGCGATGGGACAGTTGAAGGCAATACCTTAACAGTTGGAAGGGAAGATATCACAATCAAAGCTACCTACAAAGTAGGAATAACGGTAACTCTAGATTTAGATGGTGGATCATCAAGTCAGGTATTAAATGATTATTATTATGAAGGAAATACAATCATATTAAGTAACCCGACTTTAAGCGGTGCTACATTCTTAGGATGGCGGGTTATAAGTGGTGATGCAATAATCTCGGGCAATACTCTTACCATTGGTAAAGAAGGTTGCACGGTAAAAGCTAATTGGCAAGCAAGTAAAACCGAGTACTTGTATGATTATACAGGAGAAGAACGGACCTTTGTTGCCCCAGTATCAGCATATTACAGTTTAGAAACCTGGGGAGCCCAAGGTGGGACAGCCAACGGGTATCGTGGCGGTTATGGTG
The DNA here is from genome assembly GCA_964589375.1 of uncultured Clostridium sp. Classification (GTDB taxonomy): domain Bacteria; phylum Bacillota_I; class Bacilli_A; order RF39; family UBA660; genus CAG-533. Next base: position 6,261 of record CAZPSA010000058.1, on the reverse strand, counting down.
GTTATTCCACAGGAATAATTTATTTAAATAAAGGCGAAACTCTTTACATTAATGTAGGCGGCGCTGGTAGTGGCGGATTGGCAAATACCACTCAAACTGGCGGATACAATGGTGGTGCTTCAACGGCTGCCGTAAGTGGTTCAACAAATAGATACGTTGCATCTGGTGGTGGGGCAACTCATATTGCCAAAGTTGAAGGCTTGCTTTCAGCGCTATCGCAGTATGCCGGAAATAACGCCTCGCCTATTTTAATAGTATCAGGTGGCGGAGGCGGCGGATACAAACATAATACAAGTGGATACTTCGGCGAAGGTGGCTCTGGCGGCGGTATTCAGGGAGTAAATGGAACAAATGGTACTGCAGGAGGCGGGTTTTATGGTACGGGCGGAACTCAAACTACTGGAGGTGTGGCATATAATAATACTAGTTATGGTATAGCAGGTTTTGGTTATGGCGGCCAAGTTGGAAGCGGAATGCATGGAAGTAGTGGTGGCGGCGGCTACTACGGCGGTGGTGGTTCGGCCGGTATGTCTAGTACTGCAAATAGTTCTGGCGGCGGCGGTTCAGGTTATATTGGCCATTCTTTATTACAAAACAAAGTAATGTACTGCTATAATTGTACTGTATCAAATGCAGAAAATACTAAAACTAAATCTACGACTTGTACTAATAGTGTAGCTACCGCAAATTGTGCAAAGATTGGCAATGGTTATGCCAAAATAAAACAAGTTGTATCCGATTATAAAGTAAATTATGGAAAAACTTTTGCAACCCAATATTTTACTGCTCCAATAACTGGAACATATAAAATAGAATTATGGGGAGCTCAAGGCGGAAATGCTACAATAGATAGTTATTCAGCTACAGGTGGTAAAGGCGGCTATACAAGTGGAAACATATTTCTTAATATTGGTGAAACACTACTTGTTGAAGTTGGTGAAGCTTACAACGGTGTTAGTGAGAACCATTGCTACAATGGCGGTGGTCGCGGAAGTATTTCAACTTCTGAAACAATACTTAATGCGAATGGTGGTGGGGCTACTGATGTTAGATTAACATCAAGTCTTAATTCAAGAATAATGGTAGCTGCTGGTGGCGGCGGAAGTATTGCTAGTTCAGGTTGGAATAATAATGGTGGAGCTGGTGGTGGTTTGATAGGCTCCAATGGAATTGTCAAAAAAACCGGAACTGAAAATCTTTCTGCCTCTTTAGGAGGAACACAAATTCCCGATACGAGTGGCAATTCTTACGGTGGAACATTTGGCATGGGTGGAAGCCGTACACCTCAAACCGGACAGTGGACATATAGTCCTGGTGGCGGCGGCGGTTACTACGGCGGTGGTGCTGGTCGTTCAGCTTCAGCGGTTGTAAGTACCGCTGGTGGAGGTTCTTCATTTATTTCAGGGTATGCCGGCGTAAATGCTATAACTTCAGAAACAGATCAAACTCCTGCTAATCAAACTTTGCATTACAGTGGGAAATATTTTATCAATGGTCAAATGACACCTGGGACAAACTCTGGCAATGGTAAAGCTCAAATATCATTGCTTAATACATCTTCAACCCCAAATAGAACAAATCCGCAACTAAATAATGTTCGTTACGTTAGGGACTGTATTAATGGTAATAATAAGAATTATTCAAACCATTGGGTTGAATTACAAGTTATTAAAGATGGAATGAATATCGCTAAGGGAATATTGCCAACAGGAATAAGCTCTGCATATCCAGAAAGACCGCTTTCTTGGATTACAGATGGAGATATTACTACTAAAAATTGGGTTGATACAAGTTATTCGGAAACAACTACAACATCAAGATTGCAATGCCTTACTATTGATTTAGGTGACATTTTCAATGTTGATGAAATTGCTGTTTGGCATTATTTTGGAGATGGAAGAAGCTATAACAATCACTCATTAAAAGTATCTTCCGATAACAATAATTGGGTTACTATCATTGATAATGTTAGTGGTGTTGTTGAAACTTCAACTGGTATAAGAGTTAATGCCTATAGTTAAGAGATATCCATAATTTCTTTGCAGTAGATGTTTAATTAGAAATAAAAAATTTATCAATAAACTAATTAACAAATTCACTTAACCAGTTACAATATCAAATTAATTGTTGTGTAATTTATTTATAGAACGGATCATTTTATTTTTTCAAAAATAATATTATTATAAAGGTTGTTCTATCAATTTTAAGAGTAAAAGAGTATTATTGGTATGATGATGCTCTTTTATATTTTTATAAAAAGTATCAGAAAGAAAGCTGTATCTTTTGCTAAAAAGTCATTGTCTAACTCAATCTAATTATATACATAGAATAATATTATTTAAGCCTCTAAAAATATTGTTTTTACAAATGGTATTTTTATTCTTGGACTTATAATGTATAATAAACTTATTGGAGGTATAAAAATGGAAGAATTTAATGCATATCGCAATAAAGATGGCTTTATTCTTATTGAAGATATACCTGGTATTGAATTTGAAAATGATTTTAGAAGTTTTGGCTTTAGATATCAGGGGACTAAATATTACTACAAATACGTTGACTATTTAAAAAAATACAATGAACTTATCGCAGAAGAATTAGCTCATGATTTTGGAATTAAATGTGCTAAATATGATATTGCTTTAATACAAGGTAAAGAAATAGTAATAAGTGAAGATATCCTAAAAGAAGGGGATATATTTACTAGTTTAGGAGCCATTGTTAAAGAGCGTTCTCATAATAGTTTAGAAGATATTTGGAGTGCATTCCTTAGAATGGGAATGGACTATGATATTATTGCGGTTTTAATGGATGAAATAGTAAATATGTTTTTATTTGATGTCTTAATATCTAATAAAGATAGACACCAATCTAATTATGGTATAGTAGAAAATAAAGACGGTACTCATTTAGCCCCATTATATGATAACTATGCAATACTAGATATAAAAGGTTGCATTAATAAACAGTCATATGGATTAAATGTATCTCATGAAGAAAAAGGTGTTTTTACAATTCCAAGAGGCAATGCCTTAAATCAATTCTTAGAAGAAAGTGATGATAGATATACAGAAAGACTAAGAAGTAAACTATGGATTATTTCCGATGAAAACATTGAAAAAGTCATCGCGAGAGTTGAAATGAAAATTCAAGGAAAAATCTCTCCAACAATTAAAGCTATGCTTAAAGATGGACTAAAACAAAATAGGGAAATGATAGAAGCAAGCTTAAAAAGAATAGATTTACTAAATAGAACATATTAATTTAAAAACATAACTTTCTATTTTAATATGTATTTGTTATAATTAAATTGTTATTAAGAGGTAAGAAGATGAAGAAAAAAATTCAAAAAAAAATAAAAATAATAGTATTAACAATTATGATCCTTGGTGTTTTATTAGGATTATGTTTTGCTTATTTTAATAATAAAAGATTAAATAACAAAGAAAAAGTAATTAATCATGAAAAAGATTATTCAGATGTAACAAATAAATTAATTAAAATGACATCATCTTTTGGTAAGTGTAATAATGGATATTATTTAGATTTTGATACGAATATTATAACTGAAGAAAAATTAGATGAAAACTTTAAATACAATATAATATATAATTATTTAAAATTAGAAAATAAAATAATTAAAAAGTATGATAGTTTAAATGAAGAACTTGAAATAAATGAAAATGAATATGAAGAAATAATTAAAGTAAGTGATTTAGAAAATGCCTATCAATTGGTTTTTAACAATGATTTTGTTAAATTAAAGAGCTTTGTAATTGGCAATAATATATATAGATTAAATAATGATGTTTATACTAGTTCTTATACAATTACCGAAAATGATAGCTGTAATAATACAACAAATTACTTATTAATTAGATCAACCTCAAATAAAGATATTGTTACATTTGACTATATAGTTTATTATTTAGACAAGAACCATTTTGCTTATAAGAATAAGAATAGTGATAGCTTTATTTGTAAAGAAGATGAAGTATATGATAAATCTTCCCTTTTTGCTAGATATCGTTATACATTTGTCAATGATGGTAATGATAATTTTAAATTTAAAAATGCAGAATTAGTTAAAGAAGTATAATTTAATAAATGGGTGTGAGACTATGGTAAGAATAAAAAGTAGGGGTTTTACTTTAATAGAAATAATAGTTACAATTGGAATTTTAAGCGTCCTTTCAGCAATAATTATTTTAAATGTTAATAATAATTTAAAAAAATCCAACGATGAAAATTATCAGACTTTTGTAGATAAAGTTAAATCAGCGGCTAATGTATTTATTGCGGCTAATCCAGTTGTAGAAAAATACGCTAAAATGGATAAGTATTATATTATTACAGTAGATGATTTAGAAGCTGCTGGACTAATAAGTACAAGTACATTAATTGACCCCGAAAGTCAAAAAGCTTTAAAGTATTTAGAAGAAAATAATCCTAAAAGATATATTAAAGTTTATGATGATGAAAAAGTTAATAATGATAAATCTAATGCGACATTAATTGAGTATCCCGTTAATAATATGAATGAATTTCAAGTATATATTAGTTATGTTATGAATGGATTTGGTAGTACTTGTAAAAAGGAAAAAGTTGGTGTTTTAAAGAATGTTACTTTATGTAAACCGACTGATGATAATGCTGACTTTATTGAATGGTATGAAGATCAAGAACTTACTAAACCAATAACATATAGTGAGGGAAAATACTATAAGACTGATAAAAATGTAACTTTATATGCTAAATGGAAGAAAAATAAAGGACCAAAGATAGATTATTTAAATTTAGTATCTACAAATAATGATCAAATATTTAAGCTAAATACAATTAACTTAGAACTTAAATTAACTGATGTTTATAATAGTGATATTAAATTTTGTTTACAAACTAGTAATAATATGAAGTCATGTGTTTGGAAGGATTATAATAGCATTTATAAAGAAGAAAATGTTAAGTTAGATATTACTAATTATAGTGGAAATAAAATAACGTATTATGCATTTGCCAAAAATGAAGTGGCAGAGGAAGATGAAAGTAAGATTGCTATTTTAAGTAAAGAATATCAGGTATATAAAGCTTGTTCTTATACCAAAGAAGGTAAGATGAGTGATTGTGTTAATGCTTGCTCAGCTAAATGCGTAAAAGATGGTAATGTGCCAACTTGTAAGAAAACAAGAAGCATTACGGATAAATATATTGAAAGTAAAGACTGCGGTAGCCAAAATATAACAGCTAGTTGTAATGCAGATAAGAATTGTTGTGATAGTGATAGCATTAAAAAAATAATCACAAGTTCAGCTTGCTCAGCTTCATGTGGAAGTGGAACAAAGACAGAAACCACAAAGATAGTATCTATTTATGATAATAATATTTTATGCGGTGAAACAACGAAAACAAAAAAATCTTGCAATACTGGTACGCTTGTAAGGTATTGCTCAGAATATTATACTTTATTAAATGAGCCTCATTGGGGTAGTTATGATAATTGTGGATATTATGCCCCAGTGTGTTATTGTGAATACAAACAAGTAGGCTATTTTTCTGGAGGTTGGCAAAATCCTGTTGATGGATTATGGTATAGCTGGACACATCATAGTGAGTACTGTGATAAGTCAAGAGCTGATAGTTAAAATTTAAAATCCCTTAACAAGATTTTCCATTTCACAGTAATTAATAATATGTTTTATTTGCTTAAAACTTATTGTCAATTGCATTATTTTGCAATATAACAAAGTAATTTTAAAAATAGAAAGTACAAAAACAGGTAAAAGTACTTTCTATTTTTTTATTGGTTTGGTATAATTTAGAAAGAATAGAGCTGATGATAAATGAAAAAAAATGGTTTTACTTTAGTTGAACTTTTGGTATCTGTGGGGCTTCTTGCTGTACTTGCAGTAATTATTATTTTAAATGTTAATGGTAATTTAAAAGAGCAAAAAGCTAAAGAATATAATGAATTTGTTAATAAAGTTAAGTCGGCGGCTAATGTATATATGGCAGCTAATCCTGCGGCAGAAATATATGCCAAAGATGAAATAAACGGATATAATATAATAAGTATTTCTCGGCTTGCTGATACAGGACTACTTAGTTTAGACACTTTAGTTGATCCAGAAACTAATTTGTCTTTAAGTGATGATAATCTTCCAAATGAGAAAAAATATATTAAATTATATGATGATGAAAAAATGATTAATAATGATAAGTCAAACGCTACTTTAATTGAATATCCAGCTTTAGGTGATTTAT
>CAZPSA010000057.1:0-7066 GCA_964589375.1 uncultured Clostridium sp. | reverse complement strand
TATTGAAAATGACGAATCCGTGGGTGCATATTGTGACACCGACAAATACAGTTCTTGCTTCACCTCGTGGCATGATAGCCTTAATTGAGAACAATGTTAATGAAGATGGTACTATAAATATTCCAAAAGTTTTACAACCTTACATGGGTGGTAAAGAAAAGATTGAATTATAATACTAAATCTACTGATAGAGGAAATAACTGATACTATAATTTCCTTTTTTTCATATAATACTTTAGGTGATTTAATGGACGATAAAATCTTTGAAAAAGTTAAAAGAAAAACTAATATTGACAAAGATACGATAGTTTCTTTAGCTCAAATGGTAAACGATAATGGTTTAAAAGATGAAAAGACCTTAAGAACAGTGATTAGAAAGCTAAGCGATATGACAGGGAAAAATGTCTCAAATGATTTAGAAAATAAAATTATTGATTGTATTAAAGAAGATAAAGTTCCAAAGAATGTTGAAGATTTATACTAATGGCAATTAATATATGATAAATTAGACTAAGAAAGGCGTTATAATGAAAGAATTAATCATAAAAATAAAAGAAAAATATTGGAAATATCTTACAAAAGAAGAAATAGATACTTTAGATTATATTACTAAGGAAGAGATGCTAATAATCATTAATAAAATATGGCAAGGTTATTTAAGGGAATATGTTTTAATTCATAAACTTTCCTCATCACTTAGTCTGCTTAAAGATTTAAAAGAATTATTAAATTCTAAAGAAGATGGTTTTATCTTAATGCCATATAATAGTTTGGAAGAAGGATTACTACCAGCTGGATTTTGCGGTTTTATATGTCATAATGTTATAATTAATAAGCTTATCTTACCTATAGATGTTGCTAGTTTACAAAAGGTAGATATTACTTATTTTCCAGGGACAGTGTTAAATGTGAATATAGGAGAAAAAGAGCTTAGTAGTGCTTATGAAACAGCTGAGGATTTTGCTGATGAGTATGGTTTAAATTTTATGAGTATTACTAGTCAAAATATTAATGATGAAGATTATGGTAATATGGTTAAAGACATAGTGGCAGCATACTTACTTGAAAGAGGTATGGGAAGTGATATTACACTTCGTGACAAGCTTATTAATAAATATCAAGAACGTATTATTTCATTAGTTAAAAAAGAAAAATCTTTAGATGATTTTGATGCTATAAAATTGGAATGTATAATTGGAAATTTATTAGATGCTAGTTTAGGGAAATGCTATTAAAAAAATAATAGTGTTTTTTTGTTTGCTAAAATGCATATATTTTTATAGGTGGTCTTAATGTTAATCGCGATTGTTACTAGATTAGATTATAAAAATGGGAAAATAAGATATTATATTAGTAACTATTTTAAGAAAATGGCAGATGCTTTAAATATTACGTTAATTCCCATTGTAGCAAAAAAGAGTATAAAACAAGTTAGTAAGATTTGTGATGGCCTAATTGTTCCGGGAAGTGGAAATGATATAAATTCGCGGTTTTATGGTAATAATAATATGAAAAAGACAAAACTAGATGCTGAGTATTTACTTGATCGGGATACTATCTTAGCATTTATTAAGCTAAATAAACCCATTATTGGGATATGTGGAGGAATGCAGGCAATAAATGTTTGCTTGGGAGGTTCATTAAATCAAGATATAGTAAATCATAATAATAGCAATCATAAAATAAGAATTGAACGAAGTAGTAAGTTATTTAATTATTATCAAAACAAGAAAATTAAAGTTAACTCTTTTCATCATCAAAGTATTAAGATAGTTGCACCGGGTTTTAAAGTTAGTGCTAGAAGTCAAGACAATGAGATTGAAGCGATTGAAAAGGATAATATTATTGGGGTGCAGTATCATCCAGAGGTTATGAAAGATTATGATTTTTTTAATTATTTTTTAAAGTAGGTTAATATTTAGAAATGTGCCTATCTAATTAATTGTAAAAGGATATTAAAGATATGCTTTTTTTGATGAAAAATTTTTGCTTGATTTCAGGTAAAATCGTAAGATATTTTTTTATGCATATAATTTAATGGTGATTATATGTTTCATTATCGTATTTTAAAACGAATGTATTATGTTTATTTGGCAGTATTGTTAATATTTTTAATAATTATATTAAGAGTTTTTTACTTGCAAGTATTTAAAACTGAAAAGCTGGGAGATTTAGCAAATAGTCTTTGGAGCCGAAATTTACCCCTTTTAGCTGATCGAGGAAAGATAACGGATCGAAATGGTAAAATATTAGCCGATAATGTTACGACTACATCGTTAGTAGTAGTACCGGTTCAAATTACTAATAAAGAAAAAGTGGCGGCTTCTTTAGCTTCGATTTTAGGAACTGATTATTTAAATATTTATAAGCATTTGACTAAGCAAACATCAATAGAGAGAATACATCCGGAAGGAAGAGGGTTATCTTATGATATAGCCCAGAAGATAGCTCAGTTAAATTATGATGGTGTTTATTTATTAAAAGAGTCAAAAAGGTATTATCCTTATGATAGTGTATTATCCCATGTTTTAGGATATGTTGGGATTGATAATCAGGGTTTATCCGGAATTGAGCTTATGTATGATAATTATTTAAAAGGAACTGATGGAGGGGTAAAGTATTATTCTGATGGCAAAGGGAACAGATTAAAGTTATCAGAAGTTTATGATGAACCATTAAATGGTAATAATATAGCTTTAACTATTGATTTGGATATTCAACTAGCGGTAGAAAGGGAACTTGACAATGTTGTAACTAAATATAATCCAGAACAGGCCTTGGCTTTAGTAATGGATCCAAATACAGGAGAGGTTTTAGCAATGAGTAGTAGACCAAATTTTAATTCTAATAGTTATCAAGATTATGATTTGGAGACTATAAATCGTAACTTACCTATATGGGCTACTTATGAGCCTGGGTCAACATTCAAAATAATTACGTTAGCTTCAGCAATTAATGAAGGTAAAGTTAACTTATTTGAAGATAATTATTATGATGGTGGTTCTATTATGGTTGATAGTGCTAAAATAAAATGTTGGAAGAAAGGTGGACATGGAGCCGAAACATTTTTACAAGTTGTAGAAAATTCTTGTAACCCTGGATTTGTAGTATTGGGTCAGCGACTTGGAACAGAATTATTATATGACTATCTGCAAAAATTTGGGTTTGGAACTAAAACCGGTATTGATTTAAATGGTGAATCAAGTGGTATAATGTTTAAATTAAATCAAATGGGACCAGTTGAAACTGCGACAACTGCGTTTGGTCAAGGAATAAGTGTTACGCCTATCCAACAAATAACAGGGGTATCTGCGGCAATTAATGGTGGAACTCTTTATAAACCTTATATTGTTAAAAGTATTAATGAAGGTGAAACAGATAGTCTAATTGTTTTAAATAAGCCTAATCGGGTTAGAGAAGTTATAACTGAGGAAACTTCAAAACTAGTTAGGTATGCCTTAGAGAGTGTAGTTCAAAATGGAACTGGTAAAAATGCTTATATTGAAAATTACCGAGTTGGTGGTAAGACTGGGACAGCCCAAAAAGTTAAAGATGGAAAATATATGGTTGGTAATTATATTGTATCTTTTGTGGGATTTTTACCAGCTGATAAGCCGGATTATGTTGTCTATGTTGCAATTGATAATCCTAAAGGCATTACTCAGTATGGTGGGACAGTATCTGCTCCTATTGCTAAAAATATAATGTTAAGTATTATTGATAGTAAAAATATTAAGCCTGAAGTTACGGATAGTACTAGAGAATATACTTGGCTTGATACCAAATATCTAAAATTACCCGATGTAACTGGTATGGATTTAAAAAGTGCCAAATCTTTATTAAAAGGATTTAGTGTTGAATATTCAGGTACTGGCGATAAAGTAATAGAACAGTCTCCAGAGGGTGATCGTTTTGTAAAAGAGGGAAGTACCGTAAAATTGCTTTTACAGGATTAATAATGAATGACTATACATCAAAAAGTGTAAAGTGATATTTACAACAATTATTTAATAATTGTATAATTACAGGAGAGGTGAGTTATGTTAATTTTAGCTAAATCTATACTTGGCTTAATGCTTGGTTTTGTGTTATCTTTAATTACTGCAGTAATATTAATTCCTTTGTTAAAGAAACTACATGTAGGTCAAAGCGTTAGTCATTTAATAAATGAAAGACATTTAAAAAAAGATGGTACGCCAACTATTGGGGGTTTAATATTTATTATTCCGACTATTCTTATTATGTTAGTGCTTTATTTAAGGGGAAGCGTTGAAATATCATCAAATTTAATAATTTTGATATTTGTGTTTATATCATATGCCATTTTAGGTTTTGTAGATGATATATTAAAAGTTAAATATCATAATAATGCTGGACTAAAAACTTTAACTAAGCTGGTTCTTCAAACTATTATTGCGATTATTTTCTATATTATTTTTAAGAAAAATGGTGGGGATTCAACCCTTTTAATCACATCACTTGGTTTGGATATTCCCTTAGGTTGGGGCTTTGGAATTTTTATTCTTTTAGTGTTAGTTGGTACGACAAATGCGGTAAATATAACCGACGGTTTAGATGGTTTAGCTGGTGGTTTATCGGTAATGGCTTTCATGGCATATGGAGTTATTGCTTGGGGAACAACTTGGCTTGAAGGTTATCAAGATATTGCCATCTTTGCCTTTGTTTTAGTTGGATCGTTGTTGGGGTTTCTAGTCTTTAATACACATCCTGCTAGAGTATTTATGGGTGATACTGGTTCTTTAGCACTTGGAGCTGCCTTAGCAACTATTGCGATTTTAACTCGTCATGAACTATCCCTTATATTAATTGGTGGGGTATTCGTAGTTGAAACTTTATGTTCGTTAATTCAAATAATTGCTATTAGGAAATTCAATAAAAAAGTATTCTTAAAAGCACCGCTCCATCATCATTTTGAAGAACTAGGTTGGATTGAGACTGATATAGTAAAATTATTTTGGGTTATTGGTTTTCTATTATCAATGATTGGAATAATCTATGGCGTTTGGTTATAAAAATAAAATATAAATTATAAAATATTAATAGGTGATAAAAATGAAAAGAAGCCTATTAATTTTTTTATCCTGCATTATTCTTTCTCTTTTTGGATTATTAATGATATATTCTTCTTCAAGTGTTTGGAGTGTTTATAAATTTAATGATGCTTTTTACTATATTAAGAGACAAGCAGTATTTTTTGTTTTAGGAATATTTGCAATTTTAATATTAAGAAAAATTGATTATAATTTATATAAAAAATATGCCAATAAAATATTATTAGTGGCGGTTATTTTACTAGTATTGGTTTTAATTCCCGGAATAGGTAAAGTAAGAAATGGTTCTAGAAGTTGGTTTGGTATAGGAAGTTTTGGATTTCAACCATCTGAAATTGCGAAGATTGCTTTAATTATTTTTACGGCTAAATATTTAGCTAATAATGAAAAAGATGTAAGAAAATTTAAAAATGGTGTATTGCCAATATTAATTATTATTTTTTTAACTTTTGCTTTAATTATGCTAGAACCTGATTTTGGAACAGCAATGGTTTTAGTTGTTACATTAATAATGATGCTTTTTGCTTCTAATATTAAACTGTCGTTTTTTGGAATTATGGGCTTATTAGGGATTTTAGGGATAGTTGCGTTAATTATTATTGCTCCTTATCGTATGGCAAGAATTGTATCGTTTTTAAATCCATGGGTAGATCCTTTAGGTAGTGGGTTTCAAATTATTCAAAGTTTATATGCAATATGTCCTTCTGGCTTATTTGGTAGAGGATTTGGTAATTCTATTCAAAAACATTTTTATTTACCAGAACCTCAAACAGATTTTATTTTTGCAATTATTAGTGAAGAATTTGGAATTGTAGGGATATTAATTATTTTAACTTTATTTTTTATTTTATTTTATAATACAATGAAGATAAGTATTAATACTTCTGATTTGTTTGCTAAATATTTAGCTTTTGGTTTGATTATGGGAATTATTATTCAAATGTGTCTTAATATTGCGGTTGTTATTGGATTAGTGCCTGTAACTGGGGTTACTTTACCTTTTATTTCATATGGAGGTTCTAGTTTACTTGTTAGTATGGTGAGTATTGGAATTATTTTAAATATTTCTAAGAATGAGTAAAGATTTTATAATGAGATAAATCATGATATAATATGTAGTAATTATGGAGGATTTATGGAGTTTATAAATGATACAAATTATCTTGATCAACATTTTTTAGTAGATAAAGAGTATATAAATAAATTTATTAGTATTTGTAATTTAAATAAAAACGACATAGTATTAGAAATTGGTCCTGGTAATGGGGTATTAACTTCTATTATTGCGAAAAAAGTAAAAACAATGTATGTAATTGAAAAAGATAAAAGGTTAATTTCCAATTTAAAAAATATTAAAAATATAAATATTATTTGTGATGATGCGTTAAAGTGTGATTGGCCTAAAGTTAATAAGATTATTACTTCTTTACCTTATAGTATTATTGAACCATTCATATATAAACTTATAAATACAAAGATTGATAAAGTTTATATGATTATGGGAAAACATTATGTTGATAGTGTTATAGAAAATAAGATTAGTAACTTGGCTTTAATGACGAATGTATTTTATGATTTGAAGAAGCATTTTGATCTTCCGCCTGTAGCATTTAATCCTAGTCCTAGGGTTTTGTCTACTGCATTTGAATTAACGCAAAAAAAGGAATATAGTACTTTGGAATTGATTTTAAGAAAACTTTATAATTTAGATGATAAAAAAACCAAAAATGCTCTTATTGAAGGAATAATTGAGGTATGTGGGCATACTAAGAAGGAAGCTAAAAGAATAATTTCTTTGCTAGGCATTTCAGAGGTAATATTGAATAAGTCTTTTAAAAATCTTAGTAATGATGAAATAGCTGTGGTTTATAATGGAATTAAAAATTGTGTAGAAAGTCTATAGTTAACTTTAGGGTTAACATCATAGACTTTTTAAGATACAAAAATTAACTTGACACGGGGGAGACTGTCCGATAAATAAAAAAATTCTGGAA
>CAZPSA010000056.1:0-7250 GCA_964589375.1 uncultured Clostridium sp. | reverse complement strand
CGAAGAAAAAGGAATAATAAGGAATCACACAAAGGAAATGGTGGTGATGACTTATTACAATAGAAGAATTAGAAATAATTATAAGGGCTAATATTACTGACGCTATGAGTGGAATAAAAAAGATAACTGATGAAGTTAAATCCGCAGTAGCAAAAAGTGTAGAGCCTATGAAACAACTAACTACTCAAGCAAAAGATATGGCTAGTAAAAGTGCTTCTAGTGTATCACAAATGAAATCTCAAATGAAAAGTTATAGTAATTCAATACAAGAAACAGCTAAACAACAAGAATATTTAAAGACGAAGATAGAAGACTTAAAATATTTGTTATCTCAAGCTGATATGGGATTTGAAGTTGGAGATACTTTGAAAATTGAAGCTGATATTGAAAAACTTGAAAATAGATTAAAAAAATTACAAAATCAAGGAAAAAATACTGGTAAGGAAACAAGTAGTGCTTTTGATAAAATAAAAGCCAAAGTTAAAACAGCTGGAACACAAATAGCAGGATTAGGTAGTAAGTTTAAAAATGCTTTATCAGGAAGCAAAAATTTAGGCAAAAGTTTTACCTCTACCTTTAACAATGGTATTAAATCCATTAAAAAATTTGCTTTGGGATTATTAAGCGTTAGAACAGCGTTTAGTGTGGTTAGTAAAGCTATGCAGTCATATTTAAGTTATGACACACAATTAAGCGATTCTATTCAAAATTGTTGGAATGTTCTAGGAAGTTTATTAGCACCAGTATTAGAAGTTGTCGTTAGTTTATTTTCTAAGGCTGTTCGTTATGTTAATGCTTTTGTACAAGCTTTAACAGGTATAAATCTAGTAGCACGTGCAAATTCAAAAGCAATAGATAGTCAAGCTAAATCAACTAAAAAATTAAGTGATACTCAATCTAGTTTAGATGAGTTCCATACTGTCAATACTGATAGTGGTTCGAGTGGTGGAAACAATAACAATCTTATTACTACGGAAAATGTTGATTTAAGTTGGATAGATAAAATAAAAGAAAAATTATCTTCTATAAATTTTGAACCTTTATTAGCAAGTTTAAATAATTTATGGGATTCTATGAAGTTTTTGAAAAGTGGTATAGTTGATTTAGCAAAAGATTTTTGGAATAATTTTTTATTACCATTATCTACTTATGTAATAGAAAACACATTACCAGATTTTTTTAATGCAACAGCGGAAGCGATAAAACAAATTGATTTTGGTAAAATTGGAAGTTCATTAAATGAACTATATAATAGTTTATTACCTTTTACAAAATCAATATTTGATGGTTTGCTATGGTTTTATGAAGAAATATTAATACCTATAAGTTTATGGGTTATAAATGATGTTATACCATCATTTTTAGATATTTTAAGTGGTGCTTTAAATGTTTTGAATCAAGCAATAACTGATATTCAGCCAATATTTGAATGGTTGTGGGAAAACGCTTTAAAACCTTTAGCAGAATTCACTGGTGGAATTATAGTTGATGTATTAAATGGAATTGGTGACGCTTTGAATTGGATTGCTGGAAATGAAGTAGCAATGGCTATATTAGAGGGAATAGCAATAGCAATAGGCTTAGTTGCAACAGCTATTGGAATATATAATGTTGTAATGGCAGTATGTAATGTCGTAACGAGTATATTTAGTGGAATAATGGCAGTTTTAACTAGCCCAATAACCTTAGTTGTTTTAGCAATAGGTGCTTTAATTGCAGTTATTATATTATGTGTTAAACACTGGGAAACAATAAAAGAAACGGCAATAGCAGTTTGGGAAAAAATAAAGTCAGTTATGTCAACTGTTGCGAAGTGGTTTGATGACAAAGTAATTAAACCTTTAGCTAATTTATTTAGTGGTATATGGAATACATTAAAGAACGGAGCTCAAAACGCTTGGAATGGTATTAAAAATATCTTCTCATCAGTTGCTACATTCTTTAAAAATATATTTAGTAATGCTTGGAATGGTGTAAAAAATGTATTCTCGTCAGGTGGTAAAATATTTAGCGGAATTAAAGATGGTATATTTAACGCTTTTAAATCAGTAGTTAATACTTTAATTGCTGGAATTAATAAGGTTGTTTCGATACCATTTAATGCTATTAATACAGCATTAAAGACCGTTAGAGATATATCATTCTTAGGAATAGAGCCATTTAAAGGATTGATTAAATTAATAAATGTACCTCAAATACCTAGTCTAGCAACAGGTGCTGTATTAGATAGTGAAACAATCGTAAGAGTTGCTGAATATTCTAATGCTAAATCTAATCCGGAAATTGTATCTCCAAAAGATATGATGAAAGAAACTATGAAAGAAGCACTTGAAGAATCTAACCATAATAACTCTAAACAACAAGTTGATGTAAATATAACTGGGAAATTAACCGCTGAGGGTGATGATTTAGTATATGTTTATGATAAAAATAAGAAAGATAAAGGATATGATGGCGGTAAAAATCCATCATTTGCATATTAAGGAGGGTAAAGAATGATAAAAAAAGGAAAAAATCCATTATTTCTTTTCAATGGAGAAGCTTTACCTAGTAATCCACAAGTGGGTTATTTAGAGGAAAATGAGCAATTAGTTAAAGGCACTCGTAATACTAACGGGCAAACAATAGCTCAACCTATAAATAGAAGACTTAATAAGTTTAATAATTTATGCTTTCCATTTTTAAGTTTAGAAGACTATAATTGGTTAAAAAATAGAGTTGCTAATTTTGAAGTTCTTTTAACATATTATGATACTGATTCACTTGATGTCATAGTTCGTAGATTTTATTTTGGAAATTTGACTGGTGAGCCTTGTGAATGGGAAAATTACCAATCAATTCAAAAGCCTACAAAGTTCAAAAATGTTAAAGTTAATATTATTGATATGGGGTATTAGTTATGGCAAGTAATGAAATGATTACACAACTTCAAAAGCCTAAGAGAAATCTTGGGTTTTTGAAAGTTAAATTTAATATTATAGATCCTGAAACTAATCCAGATTTATCTACGAATAGTGAAGAATCTTTTAGTGAATTAGGTAATGTAAAAGAAAGCACAATAGTTCAAACTAAAAACTATGCTACACTAGAAAAAAATTTTTGGATTCTTAATGATAGTCAACCAATTTTTGGTAGTGAAAAATTAGAACAAGCATACATAAGTTCATTTATGAGTGATAAAAATTGTTTGTTTCCTGAAAAAGCACGAATAACGCTTGAATCTAGCGTATATTTGACGACTTTGGGACTTACAATGGTATTTGATAGCATTGATAAGAATTACGCCAAAAAACTTAATATAAAGGCATATAGAGATGATAATATAATTATGGATATGGATTATACATTAAATAGTTATAGTGATAGAGTAATATTTGCTGATAATGAGGAATTGGTTAGATGGAATAAAATTGAAATATATTTTGTTGAATCAAGTTTACCTTATAGAAGAATAAGAGTAAATCAATTATTGTTTGGCATTATGGAAACATATACCGATGAGAATATATTAAGTGCTGAAAGTAAAGAAAAAACAACAATGATAAACTCTGAATTACCAACACATACTTTTAAATTTACTATTGATAATATGAATAAATTATTTAATCCTGATAATCCACAAGGGTGGCATAGATACATTTTACAAAAACAACCTATATCTTATGAATGGGGTTATCAATTAGATAATGGTACTATTGAATGGATATTAGGCGGAAATATGTTATTAACTGGTACAGCTGATGTTGGAGAAAATCAAGTTTCATTTAGTACAACAACATTAATTAATTATCTTACTAAAATATATAAAAAAGGTGTTTATAATGCTAATGGTAGAAGTTTATATGATTTAGCGGTAGATGTATTAGAAGATAGTGATATTGATAGTAGCCAATATAATTTATGGGAGGGATTGAAAAATATAAAAACAGACGCTCCTTTACCAAAATTAGAGGCTAGACAATTATTACAAATAATATCAACTACTGGAAATTGTATCTTTTTTACTAATAGAGAGAACATCATAAATATTCAGCCATTCAATTATGTATTAAATCCTAACGGAATGAGTTATTCATTTATGACAAGTACACCAGTTGTGAAATTACAAAGTGAATTATTAAATTCAATTATATATATAAATCATTATGCTATTGAAGATAATGAAAGTGAATTGTTTAAAAATGAAAGTTTAGAAATATCAGGAAATACAATATTAGAAGTTGAATATGATTTAGCAACTAATATTAGGGCTACTATAACAGGTGGCACTATATTAAATGCTAGTTATTATGGACGATATGCTATATTAGAAATTACTAATAATAGTGATGAAATTGTATCTTTAAAATTGTTTGGAAAAAAAATAAATGTTAGTCAAACAATAGATTCTAAAAAGTACAATGATGATGGTGAAAATATAGAGTACAAAAATGATTTAATAACACAAATGGTTGAAAGTTCTAAAGAAACAAAATTAAAAGAATTTATTGGTAATTGGTATAATTGTAGAAATATTTATTCATTTTCAAATAGAGGAGATATAACTAAGGACACAAGAGAAATAATACCAATAGAAACTGATTTTAGTAGTAGTTTAATAGGTTATTTAGTTGAAAATAATATAAGCTATGATGGTGCTTGGGACGGAGATAGCGTTGTTGTAAAAGTAGGTGATAATTAATGAATTGGATTAATCCTATTTATGATAGGACACAGGCTGATGTTGATACAATTAAGTTAGATCCAACTAATAAAAATAATAAAGGTGCTTATAATTATACTGACTTAAATAGAATAGAAAATAATTGTGAATATGTGATGAATCTACTGAATAATAGTGGATTATTTTATATTCCAGTAAAAATTAGTGTAAAAACTGATTGGAATGTAAAAGACATACCTAATATTGAAGATATAAATAGAATTAGAAAAAATATTATAACTTTAAAAAATGGTATGGATTTAGGTGAAGAATATAAAGAAATAGAATTTAGCAACACTATGAATTATATTAAGGCGAATATTCTTGAAAAAGATTTGGCTTTAATAAAAGAAATAATAGATTCTTGTATGAGAGAATTAAGAAAATGTCATACATTTTTTTGTGGTGCTAATGGTATTGGATTATATGCTAAACCTGATAATCAAGAGCCGGTAGGCTTTGTAAAAATTAAACAATATGTGGGTTTGATATATTGTGGAGAGGAGTTTAGTTTATGAAACAATATGTAAAAACTAATTGGAAAGATAGAATAGTACAATTTCCTAATAGGTATAAAGACCAAAACGGAAATGTATTAGAACTAACACAAGAGCCCGGAGAAGTTGCTCAAGACGGAACACTTGTTGAAGCTGAAATAATGAATAATATTGAAGATGGTATTGAAGAATCATTTAAAAATAGAAATTTTGGTTATTCAAAAACTTTACTCGTGGCTAACTGGACTAAAAACTCTAGTACAGGGTACTATGAATATGATATAATAGATAAGGACATTACAGCTCATACTATTGTTGATGGAATGTTAGATATTGAAAATCAAGCTAAATTAAATATTTCTTATACTGAATCTTATTTAGGTGGTTTTAAAGTAATTACTACTGATTTACCTAATGAAGATATAGATATAACTTTTAAATATTCACTAATAAATAGTGATGATAATAATTTAGTTGCAAGAGGAACAATAAATGTTAGTGCAACTAATACCGATAATATAAATAAAATATATGGTATTAAAAGATCACTAACAACATCTTCATCAGCTTGGGAGAGAATAAAAGACGCTGTTGGACTTGTTGCTAACGCTCAAGTTGGTACAACGCCTGTAAGAAATGATTTTGATGAAATATATCCGTGGAGTGATATAATTTCATATAACTATGATGTGACTGGAAAAGTAATAACAGCGTATTATGGTGATCCAACTTTTAAATTTGATGGTTCAAATGGAGAAGTTTTAACTAGAATACCTGAATTTTATTGGAAGAAATATAGAGATGATAATAACGAATATATTTTGATTTCTAAAAATAAATTAGCCGGTTATATTAAAAGTGAAGCATTTTCAGTAGGACGCTACACGATGTCCGGTAGTGAATCTAGGGTTTATAGTAGAAGCGGATACGCCCCACTAACCAATAAAACTATTACAAACTTTAGAAGTTATGCAAGAAGTTTAGGTAATGATTTCGGTCAAATGGACTGGCATTATTTCATTTTGCAAATGTTATACCTAGTTGAATATGCTGATTATAATAGCCAATCTAAAATAGGATTAGGTTATACTAATGGTTCTCATACAGCACCGGTAAATAGTGGTGGTTGTGATGTATTGGGAATGAAATCAGGAAGTTTAGACGGAACTGATAATACATCTATAATTTATAGAGGCATAGAAGACATATTCGGTAATTTATGGCAATTTGTCGATGGATTAAATATTAGAAATAATAAAACTTATATATGTTATGATTCTAATAAATATGCTGTTGATACATTTAGTGGTAGTTATAAAGCGGTAGGGTATAATAATGCTAGTGCTAATGGATATGCTTCTAAATTAGGATATGATTCAGCAAACCCTATGGTTGCTATAACAACTGATTCTACTGGTAGTAGTGATACTAATATGTGTGATTATTATTACCAAAATAGTGGAGATAGAATTGCTCTTGTCGGCGGTGGCTGGAGTGATGTGTCTGGAGCTGGCTTGTGGTTTTGGAGCTTTAATGGGGCTTCGTCTAATGCGTGGACTTACGTCGGTGCTCGACTTCTTAGAAACCAGTAAGTGGGGGTTTGGGGGCGACCAGCCTCCCATAAAAACAATCGCCCTTAGGCGATTATAAAAATAAAATTACCTTATAGGGAATGATGTGTAGTTGAGCTTCTTTTCACTTGATGGATTCTTGTCGGCGGTAGCTGGGAAGCTTGTGGAATAGCGGGTATGTGGTTTTGGCACTTCATCGATGCTTCGTCTCATTATAGTATTAACATCGGTGCTCGACTTCTTATAAGGGATTTGATGTGTTTTGTACCGGTTCTTAGTCTATGCTATTTATTGGTGTCTATGCTCTTGTCGGCGGTAAATGGAATGATGTATCTAAAGCTGGCTTGTGGTATTGGAACTTAAATGAGGCTTCGTCTAATGCGTGGACTAACATCGGTGCTCGACTACTTGATTTGATTTTGGGACTTGGTGTGTATGAGTGCTGTTTTTCCTCACTACTTGTTTGCTCTTGTCGGCGGT
>CAZPSA010000055.1:0-7902 GCA_964589375.1 uncultured Clostridium sp. | reverse complement strand
CTAATCAAGTATTTAATTCATTATATTATGAAGAAGATAAAATAACCCTTGAAGAGCCAACCAAAGATGGATATTTCTTTACCGGCTGGGAAGTAACTAGCGGAGATGGCATTATAAATGATAATACCTTAACCATCGGAAAAGAAAGCAACGTAGTAAGAGCAATATGGGAAGCAACTTTTGGAACGCTATATGAAACTTTGTCTTATATTGAAGCGAATGGAACTCAGTATATTGATACTATGTATAAGCCGAACCAAAATACCAAAATAGAAATACTTTATAACAAATCCAAAAGTGATTATGCATTTGTTTTTGGTTCAAGGACTAGTCAAACATCAAAAGACTTATTTGCTTTTTATGATAATGGTAGTGTAGGATATTTTGCTCAATTTTATACTCAAGGATCAGAAACAAAAGTAAATCACGTTAATGGTACAAATCATTTATTAAGCATGCAAAATGGTTCGGCGATAATAGATGGTACTAATTTAACAGTATCATCAACTACTAGTTCTTTCAGTTCTAATCATAATATCTATCTTTTTGCTTTAAATCAGAATGGTTCTCCAGAAGGTAGAAACTTCTCAGGAAAAATATATTATTTTAAAATTTATGAAAACAATGAACTATTAAAACATTTTATTCCTGTTAGACGAAAAAACGATAATACTCTAGGTATGTACGATATAATTAATGATGAATTTTATACTAATTCAGGTACTGGAAAATTTATGATATTACCAAGTGATTATGAAGAACTTGATTATTTAGAAAGTACGGGAGTACAATTTATAAATACTTTATATAAACCTAATAAAAATACTAAAATTATGATCGAATACTATAAAAATACAGATAGTTCAAGTGATGGTAGTTGGATTTTTGGATCTCGCAGCAGTTATTCATCTAATGATCTTTTTTGCTTTTTTGATATAGGAACTACCGGTTATTGGGCCCAATTTTATACTAATGGAGAAGCAACTGATTTATCTCATAATAATAAAACAAAGCATATCTTAATTATGCAAAATGGTTATGCGACTTTAGATAGTCATAATTTAAAAATTCTTTCGCCTACTAGTTCCTTTAGTTCTAACCATAACATCTATCTTTTTGGTTTAAATCAAAATGGTTCGTTGGAAAGCAGAAGTTTAACTGGAAGGATATATTATTTTGAGATTAAAGAAAGTAACTTAATAAAATACTTAATACCTGCTAAAAGAAAAAGCGATAATGCGCTTGGTATGTATGAGCTAGTTAACAATGAATTTTATTTAAATGCTGGTAGTTCAAGTTTTACCGGAAATTAAATAGAATTCTTTTTTTATTATAAATATTCTAAAATATAGGGTGTTAAAATCTAGTAAATAACTTTGTTTCATGATACAATAAACTTACAATAGGGGCTGAAAATATGAATAAAAAAGGACAAGCATTAGTTGAGTTTATAATAATAATACCAATACTAATAGTTATATTAATTGGTTTATCAGATTATATAATGATTTTTAATACAAAAAGTAATTTAGAAAAAAATATGGATGAGGTAGTAAAAATATATAATAAATATCATAATGAGGAAGAAATTACAAATTATTTAAATAATACTAATCCTAATGTAACTTATCAAAAAACTAAAAATGGAAAATATACAAAATTAGCAATTCAAAAAGAATATAATTTTATAACTCCAGGATTAGATAAGATAATATCATCTCCATTTATTATTAAAACGGAAAGAGTGATTATTGATGAATAAACATGGACAATCACTTATAATGATGATCGTTTTAATTCCCTTAATATTTGGAGTTTTTGGTTATATATATAATTATAGTATGTATTTAATAACTAAAGATAAAATAACCTATGTAACTGAAGAAATTGCGAGAGAAATACTTCAAAAAAATCCTTCAAATATGACAGAAGAGATTACTTCACTTTATAAATTAAATGGTTTTAGTGATAAAAATATAGAGGTTAATTATACTAATGATACCTTAACAATTATTAAAACAGAAGAAATAAATAATCAGATTAAAATACTGCCTAGTTTAAAATTAAATAAAATTAAAATAAAAGTTATTGCAGCGAAAGAAAATAATGATATAATTATTAAAGAATAAGGAAGGTTATTATGGCAAAAGGAACTAGCGTTTGTTTGTATGGTGCTAAAGGTGGCATAGGCAAAACAACATTTATAATTAATTTAGCTGGCATCTTTCATAAATTAAATAAAAAGGTACTTATTATTGATCTTGATTTATGTAATGGTTCTATAGCAGCATCTTTAAATAAAGAGCCAAATAAAACAATATTTAACTTTTATGAAGATTATAGTAATAATAGATTTAATAATATAGATAAGTATTTGACTAAATATAATGATAATATTTATTTTTTAGCTTGTCCTAAAGATCCTCGTTTTGCTAGTAAAATTGAACCAAAGTGTATTGAAATATTAATAGATAAATGCCAATATTTATTTGATGCTATATTAATAGATACTAGTAATTATTTAAATGAAATAAACGTTTTAGCACTTGATAAATGTGATAAGATATTACTTATGACAGATAATGATCTATTATCAATCAAAAATTTAAAGAATACAATTAATATATTAATAGATAATGATATTAATAAATATAAACTAATCTTAAATAATAGTGTTAATCTAAATAAAAATTATTTTTCTTTATATAGTATTAAAACTATGTTAGGGACTAATATAGACTATATTATTAGTAATAAATTTAATTATAAAAAATTAGATGATTTAGTATATAAAGGAGAAATAATGTCTTTAATTTTTAATGGGTATCCTGATGAGAAAGTATTAAATGTTATCGCTAAAGATATATTGAAGGAGGATAGTCATGAGTAAAAGTTTATATGATGCTTTTGATTTTGTTTCTAAAACTAATAATTTGAATGAAGTTTCGGACTATGATGTTTTTAAAGATAAAAAATTATTAGATGAATTACGAAAAAAAATAATTGAACATTTAATTGATAAAAATATTCCAAGTGGTAAATATTTAGATGAGTTTATAAATGATGAAATAAATTATTGTTTAGAGGGTTATGATTTAACTAATTTAGAGAAAAATCATATTTATAATTTAATTAATGATGAGATTAATGGTTATGGTCCTATAAGTGAGCTTTTAAATGATAAAAATATTACTGAAATAATGGTTAATGGACCAAAAGATATATATGTTGAAATAGATGGTAAGTTAGTTAAAGATGAAAGTATTTCTTTTATTAATGATGAGCATATTATTAGGACTATTCAAAGACTTATTCAGCCTCTTGGAAGAACAATTGATACTACTAATCCCATGGTTGATTCTCGACTTGATGATGGTTCAAGAATTAATGCAGTTATACCACCATTAAGTGTGAGTGGGCCAGTTATTACAATTCGTAAGTTTAAAAGAAATATGACTACGATTGATGATTTATTGAGAGTAGGCACTTTAACTACCGAGATGGCAACTTTTTTAGAAGCCGCAGTTAAGGGAAAATTAAATATTATTGTTTGTGGTGGTTCTGGTTCTGGTAAAACAACGCTTTTGAATATAATAAGTGGTTTTATTAGTGATAATGAAAGAATTATTACTATTGAAGATGCGGCTGAATTAAAGTTATCACAAAATCATGTTATTAGTTTAGAAACTAGAACAGTTAATTATAATACTTCATCTGCTATAACAATAAGGGATTTAGTAATTAATGCATTACGTATGCGTCCGGATCGGATAATAGTTGGAGAATGTCGTGGTAAAGAAGCTTTTGATATGTTACAAGCAATGAATACTGGTCATGATGGTTCACTTACAACTCTTCATGCAAATGGAAGTATTGATGCTTTAAATCGTTTAGAAACTATGGTATTGATGAGTGGTATAGATATTCCGATTATGGCTATAAGAGAATATATTGAAAAGGCAATTAATCTAGTTATTAATATAGAAAGAATGCATGATGGAAAAAGAAAAATAACTAATATTTCTGAGGTAGTAGGAATTGAAAATTCTATGATAAAATTAAATCCAATTTTTGAATTTGTCCAAAAGGGCTTAACTGAAAGTGGCGAAGAAGATGGTGAATTTGTTAAACATAAAAAAGCCCCATTAATATTAAGCTTATTAGAAGCTAGAGGTATTAAAGAACTAGATAATATGTTTATAAAGAATAAAAAGAAAACTAAAGAAAAGGAGTAAATTATGGCGATAATTCTAAAAATTCTAATATTTTTAATTTGTATTTATTTATTATTGGTGATTTTTAGAATTATAAAAGCCACTAAAAATAATCAAAGAATAAGTAAGTATACAATAACTAATAAAAAGATAACTGGATTATCTTTTGGGGAAACAATCGTTACAGTTTATTATAAATTTCGACATGTGTTAGTAAACTTTCTTACTAAGTTAAACGTTACAAAAAAAGCTATTAAACATTATGAAAAATATGATGATTCTTATAAGAAAAAGTATAATTCGGGGTATGAAATATTAGCTAATAAGATATGCTTATCTTTATTTTTGGGATTTGTTTATATTATTTCTTCGTTAATAGCAAATAATGTTTCTTTGGTGGTGTTATTAATATATGTTTTAATTGGCTATTATTCTTACGATGTTTATTTATTAATATATGAATATAAAAGAAATAAACAAATTGAAAATGATTTATTAAAAAGTATAATTATAATGAATAATGCTTTTAAGTCTGGATATAACATTACTCAAGCAATTACCATGGTATCTAAAGATTTAACTGGACCTATAAGTGAAGAATTTGCCAAAATAAATATTGATCTTAAATATGGATTAGAAATTAAAGATGTTTTTGAACGTTTTTATAATCGAGTTAAAGTAAAAGATGCTTCATTAATTACTAGTAGTTTAAGTTTACTTAGTTTAACTGGTGGTAATTTAATTCCCATTTTTAATAGTATAGAAAAATCTTTTACTAATAAAAAAAGAATTAAAGATGAATTAAGCGCTATGACAAGTAGTTCTAAATTTGTTTATTATTTCTTATTAGTTATGCCTATTATATTAAGTAGTATTTTATATTTATTAAGCCCAACTTATTTTAAACCGTTAATAACACATCCGCTAGGTATTATAGTTATACTTTTAGTTATAATACTTTATATATCTTATATAGTTATTATTAGAAAGATACTAAAGGTGGAAGTATGAAAGATTTCTTAATAAAGAAAATATACTCAAAAAAAACAATTGATAGAATAAATAGTAAAGTAAAATTATGTGGTTCTAATTTTAAATATGATACTAATGAAATATTAGGAACTCATTTGTTTTTAACTTTATTTATTTTCTTAATTTTGTTTTTCTTAAAAATTAATATTATCCCAAGTTTAACAATTACAATTATTTATTTTTTTACTGCTGAATTTATATATTTTGATTTTAGATTGAAAAAAAGAACTAAAATATTAGAAAAGGATGCTACTTTTTTCTTTCAAATTTTATCTTTAACGTTAGAGACGGGTAATAATTTAAGAAGTGCTTTAGAGCTTACTAGTAATAATGTCAATAATGAGCTTTCTTTAGAATTTAGAAGAGCTTTAGAAGATATGCAATTGGGTAAAAGTTTAGGTGAGAGTTTAAATGATTTAACTATGAGAATACCAAGTGAAAATGTAGTTAATATTATTTTGAATTTAATGGAAGCAAATATATATGGAAGTAATATGATAGAGTCTTTGAATACTCAGCTTGATTATTTAAATGATAAGATTATTTTAGAAACTAGAGGTAAGATAAATAAGATGCCAGTTAAAATAAGTATTATTAGTGTAATTATTTTTATACCTTTAATTCTTTTAATTATATTAAGTCCAATATTGATAACACTTATAACTAGTTAAGGTAAAGATATTAGGAATGATAAGTGGATATATTATATTGAATATTTAGTATTAGTCTTGTTTTATATAAATTGCTTGTTTTTAGTAAATTAAGTCTATGGTTAATATCATAGACTTTTTTGAGGGTTAAAATTAACTTGACACGGGGGGGTTGTTTATATAATTAGATAGAAAATATAGGTGGTTTCTATGAATTATATAAACGATAAATTAAAAGTATTTTTAGAAAAAATTAAGGCAAATAAAAGACTGATGTATTTATCACTAGTTAGTGTCTTAGTTTTATTTTGTTTAGTTTTAAATGTAACATTTAGTTTTTTAACAAATAGCTTTACAAGTGGTGGTGCTAATGTAATTGTGGGTGATTTAAAATATCGTATGGTTATAAATGAGGTAGAGCTTGATGAGAGTGTTGGCACTAAAAAACCGACAAATACGATAACTGGGGATCGCATTATTTACTCGAAAGCATCTAAAACGGAAATATTTAATATTGAACTAACATCATTAAATAATACTGCTACTAAATATGAAATAATATATAAAGTATGTACTGATGTAAATTGCACTAGTTTTATTGATGAGGTAACTGACTTAATAGTATCATATAAAGTAGGTAGTGAAAATTTGGTTAATGGTTCTATAAATGCTAATACAACTAAGCAAATAAGTATTGTAACTCGCAACAATTCAAATAATAATTACTATATTCAAGTAGATTTAAATGTTGGTTATATTCATAACGAACTAAGTCTTATAAATCAAATTACGACACCATATGATCCGGCTGTAAATGGAAATTTAAATATAGTATCTTATGTATCCGGTATAGAGGCAGATAGTTTTCCTACTGAGCCAAATTATGAAACGAGTGTAAAGTGTACTTATAGTGATGGAAGTGTGGCAAGTGCGCGAGGTGTATTAACGTATAATAATGGCTGGAAATTAAATGTTTATAATATAGATGAAACGGCAACTACATGCCGAATAGATTTTGAAGAAGTTCTTTATGTTACATATGATATTTTATCCACGAGGTATAAATGTGCTAATCAAAATACTGATGTATCATCAAGTGATGCTATATTAATATATAGTGGCAACTGTTCTACGCTAAAAAGCGATGATGGAGGCTGGAGATTGTCGTTTTTAAGTAATGGAACGCTTACTGTAAGTGGACTTATTTATATAGATGCCTTTCTAGTTGGTGGCGGAGGCGGAGGTAATGGTAGTTATGGTGGAACAGGAGGAAATACTTACTATAAATCTTCAATAAGGCTTTCCAATCAAGGAGAAACTTATTCTGCAACTTTAGGTGGCGGAGGAAATGGTGGTAATGCTGGTGGGGCAACCTCATTAAATATTGGCTCTACAACTTATTTAGCTGCCGGTGGAGCAGCAGGTGGTAGTGGTGGTAATGGTGCGGCCGGTGTATGTGAGTTTTTAGAAACTGCTAATGGTGGCTGCAAATATACAGATAATGGTTATAGCGGTTATTATGCTGGAAATGGTGGCTATGGTGGTGATTGTTGGAATAGTAAACTTGGCGGTACTGGCGGCGGTGGAAGAGGATGCGTTGGTGGTGGTTGGCATTGTAGTTCACCAACTTTGTACACAGGAGTTGCTAATACTGGTGGCGGCGGCGGTGGCGGCGGCAATTGTGGGTATGATAATTGCTGGAATGAAGTATGTAATTGGATAGATTATACTTTAGGGCCTAGTGCTGGTGGGTCCGGGGTAATTGTAATTAGAAATACTAGAGGATAAAAGTTTATGGTTAATATCATAGACTTTTTAAAATGCAAAAATTAACTTGACACGGGGGGGTCGTTTATATAATTAGATAGAAAATAGAATTATATAGGTGATGCATTATGAAGAATAAGAATGTTAAGGTAATATTAATTTCCATCTTAGGAATAGTTTTAGTTTTAAGTACTGCTTCTTATGCCTATTTAAGAATAACTAGAAAACAAACTAATCAA
>CAZPSA010000054.1:0-7934 GCA_964589375.1 uncultured Clostridium sp. | reverse complement strand
GATTATTTAGTTTCTGAATTTAAGAAAGAAACAGGAATTGATTTATCAAAAGATAAAATGGCAATGCAAAGAGTTAAAGATGCTGCTGAAAAAGCGAAAAAAGACTTAAGTGGTATGAGCACAACTAATATTAATTTACCATTTATTTCGCAAACATCTGAAGGCCCAGTTCATATGGATATTAATTTAACTAAAGCTAAATTTGAGGATTTATGTCGTGAGTTATTTGATTCTACTCTAGAACCAGTTAAAAAGGCTTTAAAGGATGCTAATTTAACCGCTAAAGATATTGATGAAGTAATCTTAGTTGGTGGTTCAACTAGAATACCTTATATTCAAGAATTAGTAAAAAAAGAATTAGGTAAAGAGCCAAATAAATCTGTTAATCCAGATGAAGTAGTTGCTATGGGTGCTGCTATTCAAGGTGGAGTTTTAACAGGTGAAGTAAATGACTTAGTTTTACTTGATGTTACACCATTATCACTTGGAATTGAAACTTTAGGAGATGTTATGACTGTCTTAATTCCAAGAAATACTACTATTCCAACTAGTAAGAGCCAAGTATTTTCTACCGCTGCTGATAATCAACCTGCTGTTGATATTCATGTTTTACAAGGCGAAAGACAAATGGCAGCAGATAATAAAACTTTAGGAAGATTTCAATTAGGTAATATTCCTCCAGCACCACGTGGTGTACCGCAAATTGAAGTAACATTTGATATAGATGCTAATGGTATAGTAAATGTTAAAGCTAAATATTTAGGAACAAATAAAGAACAATATATTACTATAACTTAAAATACAAATTTAACATATGAAGAAATAGATCGTATGATGAAAGATGCTGAAGCTAATAAAGAAGCTGATGAAAAACGCCGTGCTGAAGCAGATGCAAGAAATGAAGCTGATCAAACTATATTTGCAACCGAAAAAGCAATTAAAGACTTAAATGATAAATTAACTGATGATGAAAAGAAAGAAACAGAAAAATTAATTGAAGAACTTAAAAAATCATTAGAACAAACTAATGTTGAAGATATTAAGGAAAAAACTAAAGCTTTAAATGAAAAGGCAATGGCTTTAGCTTCAAAAGTATATGAAGAAGCTGCTAAAGCAAATGCTGCAAATAATGCTAATGAAAATACTAATGATGAAGAGCCAAAAGCCGAAGAAGCAGAATTTGTAAATAAATAAGAAGAAAGTTCTAGGGTGCTAGAACTTTTTGGTAGTAAATAAGAAGGGAAAAAGTAATGGAATATAGTAAAAGAAAAGATGTGCCGGTTGAATATACTTGGGATTTAACGGATTATTTTAAAGATTTTAAACAATGGGAAAAAGAGTACAAAATCCAAAAAAAGCAAATAGGTAATATTACAAAATATAATGGAAAACTTTTGGAAAGCGCAGAAACTTTATATGATGCCTTAGAGGAATATTATAAATTAGATACTAAGTTAACTAAGTTATATGTTTATGCCTATTTAAAAGAGCAAGAGGATTTACAGGATAAATTAAACGCATCTTATTTTTCTAAAATATATAACCTATATTGTGAATTTTTGGTACTCTCTTCTTTTATTGTTCCGGAAATATTAGCTGCTAAAAATGAAAAAGTTCAAAAATTACTTAAGAATAAGAAACTCCAGAAATATAAATTTATTATTCAAGATATATTAAGAAAACAAGAACATGGGTTAAGTAAAAATGAAGAATTATTAGTAACTAAACTAAATTCTCCTATGGATGCCTTTGAGAAGGTAAGTTCAATTTTATCTGAATCTTTACTTGATTACGGTTCATTAGATGTTGATGGTGAAAAAACTACTATTACAACTAATAATTTTCGTACTATCATGACTAATAAAAATCGTAAAACTCGTAAAGAGTGTTATAATCTTTTTGCTAGTAAACTTAAAGAATATAATATGGTCTTTAGTGAATTGTTATTAGCTAATATGAAAAATGTTAGTAATAATGCTAGTATTAAGAAATTTAATAGTACTTTGGAAATGCAACTATTTTCTTCAAATATTCCTAAAGAAGTTGTAACAACACTTTATAATGTAGTTCATAAAAGATTAGATGCGTATGGTAAGTATTTTGACTTACTTAAGGCAAATATTGGTCTAGAAGAATTAGAGTATTATGATTTGCAAACTGAATTTTTGCCGGAAACGATAAGCTTTAGTGTTGAAGATGCTCAGCTACTTATTACTAAAGCTACCCAAATTTATGATCAAGAGTTTAGTAATATTATTCAAAAGGCATTTACTGATAGATGGTGTGATTATGCAGCCTATAAAGGGAAATGTTCAGGAGCTTTTGCTATAAGTAGTTATCCCGATGCACCTAAAGTTTTGACTAATTTTCAAGGTAAGTTTTCTGATGTTAGTGCGATTGCCCATGAATTAGGTCACGCGGTAAACTTTTATTTAAGTGAGGCAAATAATGGTGCCCATGATTATCAAAATGATATTTTTACTGCCGAGGTGGCATCTCTTACTAATGAAATAATTTTATCTTATTATATTATAGAAAATGGCAATAATAAAAATTTAAAGTTAACGGCAATTTATAATTTGATAGATATTATTCAAAATAATTTATTTGATGCTTGTTTAGAAGGCGAACTAGAAAATAAAATTTATAAATTACTTGATACCGGTAAAGATGTTTCTGGTGAGGCGTTAGGTGATTGTATATATGATTTGCGAGCATTGTATTATCAGAGAAAAGTAAAACTTGATGACAATATTAAATATATGTGGGCTAAACGTAAACATTATTATATGCCATTTTATTTATTTGAGTATGCAACTGGGGTATCTGCAGCTATAATGATTGCGACAAGAATAATTGATGGCGATATGGAAATGAAGAAGAATTACATAAAATTTTTAAAACGAGGAAGCAGTGATTATCCAATTAATTTACTAAAGGAGCTTGGGGTTGATATGACCAAGTCAAAAGTTTATAATAATGCAATTGACTTTTTCGAATATTTAATTGACAAATTTAATAAGGTAAGTGAGGAATAATGGCAAAAAAAGATTTATATGAAACATTAGGGGTAAGTAAAACTGCTAGTGAAGCAGAAATTAAAAGTGCTTTTAGAAAAAAAGCTAAAGAATATCATCCAGACGTAAATAAAGATCCCGGAGCAGCGGAAAAGTTTAAAGAAATTTCTGAAGCTTATGCAATATTAGGAGATGCTAGTAAACGTAAACAATATGATCAGTTTGGTAGTGCTGCTTTTGAAAATAATGCTGGCGGTGGTTACGGCGGTTTTGGTGGTGGTTTTTCTGGCGGATTTAGCGGATTTGATTTTGATGATTTGGATTTAGGTAGTATCTTTGAACAATTTATGGGTGGTGGCCGTACTACCAGAAAATCTAGAACAAATACTAGTTCTAAAGGAGCCGATATATTAGTAAAATTAAATTTAACATTTGAAGAAGCTGTTTTTGGCACGGAAAAGACCTTTAAAATTACAGTTGATGAAACTTGCCCTAGTTGCAGTGGAAATGGTGGACATAATGCTCATAAATGTTCTCATTGTAATGGTAGAGGAAGAGTAATAAGTGAACAAAGAACAATTTTAGGAGTTATCCAAACTGAAAGTGTTTGTCCATACTGTAAAGGAAGTGGCGAAGAGTTTGAAAGTTTGTGTGGAACTTGTCGGGGCAAGAAAACAGTAAAAAAAGACAGGAATATAACTTTGAAAGTTCCAAGTGGGATTGAAACCGGTGATGAAATGCGAATGAGTGGTAAAGCTAATGCTGGTTTAAATGGTGGTCCTAACGGGGATATATATATTGAATTTACGGTTAAAGAACATGATTTGTTTAAAAGAGATGGTCGAGATATTTATCTAACCGTGCCTCTTACAATAACTGAAGCAGTTTTAGGCACAAAAAAAGAAATACCTACTATTAATGGCACAATTTATTATACCTTTGATAATGGGGTGCAAAATGGGGAAAAGTTTAAAATTAAAGGTGAAGGCGTAAACGATACTAAAACTGGTAAAACTGGGGATATGTACTTAATAGCTAAAGTTATTATTCCGACCAAAATTGATCGTAAGCAAAAATCTTTATTTAAAGACTTAAGTGAAACTGTTCTTGATAATGATTCTGAATTTAAAAATTTTAATAAATATCTATAAAAGTTCTTTAAGGAACTTTTTCTTTTTGCTATAATATTGGTAGTGTTTTTAAGTTCTAGGAGGACGATCATGAAAAAAGATAAAGATAAAAAATTTAATTCTAAAGTTATTGATAAAGAAAAACAAAAAAGAGCTGTTAAAGATATATTTTTAGATTATATACCATATGTTATTATTATTATTTTTGTTATTTTGATAAGAACTTTTATTGCCACTCCGATTAAAGTAAATGGAACTAGTATGTATCCGACTTTAGAGGAAGGGGAAACTATGATTTTAAATAAGATTGGCTTATACAAAGGAATTGATAGATTTGATATTATTGTAGTTGATGCTGGCGATGATTACATAATTAAAAGAGTTATTGCTATGCCGGGAGAAACTATTGCTTATATTGATGGTAAATTATACATTAATGGAAAATATATGGACGATATTTATGCTAAAAGTAAGACCGAAGACTTTGATGCAGTAAAACTTCAAGATAATGAATATTTTGTTATGGGAGATAATAGGGTAATTTCTAAAGATAGTAGAATGATTGGTCCAGTTACAGAAAATCAAATTCAGGGAAAAACTAACTTAGTAATCTATCCTTTTAGTAAAATGGGAATTATAGAAAAATGAATACATATTTACTTTCTATCTTCTCAATAAGATTAACATATGAAGAAATAGATAAAATTACTGCGGGGAAGAATAATATTATTAAGATTAATTATGAAGAATCTTCAATTAGTAATATCATTGATGAATGTGCTTATTTTAGTTTACTTAATGAAGAAAAAATTGTGATAGTAAATAATTTTAAAATCGATAAAGATGTAAAATTACTAGAAAAATACCTTAAAGACCCTAATCCCTCAACTCGTTTAATTTTAGTAGCAAGCGCAGTAGATAAGCGGAGTGCTTTATATAAATTAATTAAAGAAAAAGGAACTTATATCGAAATAAATGAATTAAAACCAAATGAATTAAATAATAAAATATTAGCTTATACAAAAAGAGAAAATATCGAATTGGATTACTTAGCTTTAAATAAACTAGTTGATTATAATTTAGGTAATTATGATTTGATATTATGTGAGATAGATAAACTTAAAATATTAAATAATAAGATAACTGTTCAAGATATCGAAGACTATGGAAGTAAAATTCTAGGAGAAGAAAACTTTGCTTTATGTGATGCGATTAGTCAAAAAGATAAAAATCTTACTTCTAAATTATTGGCAGATTTTATTCAAAATAAAGAAGATGTTTTCCCTTTTATTGGGCTACTAGCAAGTCAATTTCGGATAATTATAGCAGTTAAATCTTTAAATAATAAAAGTAATGAAGCAATTGCCAAAGATTTAGGGATTCACCCATATCGAGTTAAGATTGCTAAAGATAAATCATATTTATATTCCTTAGAAGAACTTTATCGTATTATGTTAGATTTAGCAGACTTAGATTATAAGTTAAAAACATTAAACGTAGATCAGTATACTTTACTTAAAATTTTCCTTTTAAATATCTAAATAAAAAAGTGTTATTAATTTTATTTAATTTAACACTTTTAATTTTGGTTTAAAATAGCTTTTATTTTATCGGTATTTTTAAAATTTAATTTAGCAATATTATATAGAATATTTTCTCCATATCTTTGAACTAGCATTGCTCCTTGTTTATCTACTTCTAAACCAGCTCCTTTTTTTAAGAAGATATTATATTTATTTTCAATTTTTTGCATTTCTTTGATAAAGATATAACGACAAATTATAGAAGAGGCAGCTACCGCTAAACATTTATCTTCAGCTTTAGTTGTAAAAGTTATCTTAGTAAATTTTTCTTTAGCTTCGGCAATGTAGTTAAAATAATTTCTCGGATAGCAGAACTGATCAACTACAACATATTTATAATCATAATCTTGTTTTACCATGTTACATAAAACTTTATTATGTAAAATGGCTTTAATCTTATTCATATTTGTTGGTCTATCGTTATATGTTTTATTATCTAAAATATATGTTGAATGGGGGATAGCTTTTATTATTACGGGAGCAATTTCTAATATTTTGCTATCAGTTAATTTTTTAGAATCTTTTACCCCTAATTCATATAATAATTTAATGTTTTCTTGGGAAACATAAGAAGCTGTAACTACAATGGGTCCAAAATAATCGCCAGTACCTACCTCATCTGAACCAATGGTTGGGGTATTAATAAATCTTGTGTCTTTTTCTTCTGATTTTTCCTTTTTTTCCTCTTTCTTAAGTTCTTCATCAATATTACGATTATTAAGTTTTTTTTCAAGCTCCTTCCAAATATTCGCGTCAATATCAGCACTTGTCCCTTGAAACATTACTTTGCCAGATTCATAAAGAGTAATGATAGTATCGGCATCATCTGCTTGAAAAATTGCATAAGGGGGAGTTTTGCTTCTACATTTATCAAAATAAAAATCAATCATTTTTTGTTTAACGTTATCACTTACTTTAAAAACTATTGTCATATGAATAATCACCAACATAATATTATCATAAAAAATAAAATAAATCTTTCTTTTTTTAACTTATTATAATATAATTTTAATAGGGAAGGTGAGAAAAAGTGAATGTACTAGATTATATAATATTAGGTATTTTACTAATTGGAGCTTTAGCTGGGTTTAAAAAAGGATTTATTAATAGTATTATTGCTTTTGTAGGGACAATTTTAGTTATTGTTTTAGCGTTTTACTTAAAAAATCCAATATCAGTTTTTCTTTATGAACATTTACCATTTTTTAATATAGGTGGTAAGTATGCGGGAATAAACGCTGTAAGTATACTTATTTATGAAGGCTTAAGTTTTATGATAACAATCGTAATATTAAGTGCTATAATGGGAGTTATTATTAAATTAACAGGTATATTTGGAAAAATAATAGATGCATCTGTTATTTTAACTTTACCGAGTAAAATTTTAGGTACAATATGTGGTTTTATTGAAGGATATATCTTTGCTTTTATTTTAATATTTATAGTTAGTTTATTACCATCAACAAGTTTAGTAACAAATAGTAAATATGCAGATGGAATAATGACTAAAACCCCAATTTTATCTAATATGACTTCTGAAACGTTTAAAAGTGTTACTGAAATTTATGATATTGTTACTAATCATGAAAATTCTAGTGATAAAACTGCGGCTAATATTGAAAGTTTAAATGTTTTATTAAAATATGAAATATTATCAGTTGATTCAGCAGATAAATTATTAGAAAAAGGAAAAATTAAATTTGAAGGGGCTAATGAAGTAATAGATAAATATAGAAAGGAAAAATAATTATGATTGAATATTTAAGTGGACAAGAATTAGAAGATGTTTTAACTGATGATTTAACTATAGTAGACTTTTTTGCTAATTGGTGTGGACCATGTAAAATGCTAGGAATGGAATTGGAAGAGATTGATGTTAAAATTATCAAAGTTGATACTGATACTCATGAAGCTTTAGCACAAAAACATGGAGTTATGAGTATTCCAACAGTTGAAATATATAAAAATAAGAAAATGGTTACTTCTTTTTTAGGATATAAAACTAAGGAAGAAATTAATGAAATATTAAAGGAATATCGTTAGTTAGTTCAAACGTTATATGTTTTGTGATTAAGTCTGTGGAAATAAACTTTATGTTAATATCATAGACTTTTTTTGTGTAAAAATTAACTTGACACGGGGGGGTCACTTATATAATTAGATAGAAAATAGAATTATATAGGTGATGTGTTATGCGTAGTTTT
>CAZPSA010000053.1:0-7985 GCA_964589375.1 uncultured Clostridium sp. | reverse complement strand
TATTGAGACATTTTCGCAAGTTAATACTTAAGACATTATCACAAATTAATCATAGACTATATAACAGCACTTTAAAAAAACTTTACATCAAAATTAAGCCGTGATATAATATTAATACAGATTTAAGTGGGCAGATATTCCCACTTTTATTAATGTTTAAAGGAGGTTTATGCAAAGTATATTAGAAGAAATTAAAAACTTAATTAAAAAACCAATGGAAGAAATGGAAATTACGATTGATAGTATCGATTATGTTCTAGAAAACAATTATCACTTTTTAAAAATAGTATTAGATAAGGTTAATGGCATTGATTTAGATACAATCGTTGAAGCAACTAATGTTATTAATCCTATTTTAGATGAACATGATTTAATTGATGAAGAATATATTTTAGATATATCTAGTAAGGAGAGAGGAAATTAAGATGGATGGTAAAGAATTTATAAAAGCTGTAAATAATATTACAGCAGAAAAAGGGATAAGTGAAGATATTGTTTTTGAAGCAATGGAACAAGCTTTAATTACAGCGTATAAAAAGAATTTTAATTCAAAAACTAATGTTAGAGTAAAAATTAATCGCGAAACTGGTGATATTAAGGTTTATTCTTACTTAGTTGTTGTTGATGATTATATTGATGGTGAAGAAATTGTTGATGAAGAGGGTAATATTACATATGCTGAACCTACTATACCTGATGATGCCCAAATTCTATTAGAAGACGCTATTAAAATTGTTCCTGATGTTAAAGTAGGCGAAACAATTGAAGAAGAAGTAACACCACATGATTTTGGAAGAGTAGCAGCATCAACAGCTAAACAAGTATTAACGCAAAAAATAAGAGAAGCAGAGCGTAATAGTATTATAGCTGAATTTGAAAATAAACAAGATGAAATTATGGTTGGTTTGCTCGCAATGGAAGACGCTAAAAATTATTATATTGATCTAGGAAGAACTAGAGGTATTTTACCTAAGACCGAAATGATACCTGGAGAAACTGTTAAAATGGGAACAAGTATCAGAGTATACTTACAAAAAATTGAAGCAACTACTAAAGGACCACTTATCCTATGCTCAAGAAAAAATACCGGATTTGTTAAACGTCTTTTTGAAAGTGAAATTCCCGAATTACAAAATGGAACTTTAGTTCTTTATGCTGTAGCTCGTGAACCAGGAGTTAGAAGTAAAGTAGCAGTTTACTCTAATGATGAACGTATTGATCCAATTGGAACTTGTATAGGAGAAAGAGGCTCAAGAATAGCGGCTATCTTAGGAGAATTAAATGGGGAAAAAGTAGACTTAATAAAATATGATGAAGATGAAGCAACATTTATTGCTAATTCATTAAGTCCTGCCAAAAATGTAATTGTAAATGTTATTGATAACACTAAAAATAGAGAGGCACTTGCGATTGTAAATGATGATAATCTATCACTTGCAATCGGGAAAAAAGGAATTAATATTAAACTTGCTAGTAAACTAACAAGATTTAGAATTAATGTTAAAACTTTAGAACAAGTTACAAAAGAAGGTAATGAAAACTAAAAAAATTCCTATGAGAATGTGTGTTCTAACTAAGGAAAAATGGCCTAAAAAAGACTTAATTAGAATAGTATTTTATGAAGGCAAAGTTGCAGTTGATCCAACCGGTAAAGCTAATGGGAAAGGCTGTTATTTAAAAAAAGACCCACTTATAATTGAAGAAGCACACAAAAAAAAGATTTTAAATCATATATTTGAAACTGAAGTTGACGATAACATTTATGAAGAAATAATAAAAAATATATAAAAGAAAGAAGGTATCTTATGAGTATTAAAGAGTACGCAAATGATATGAACTTTACAGTCCAAGAAGTACTTATTAAATGTAGAGAATTAGGAATAAAAGCTGATAATGCTGATTTTATTTTAAATGATGATGATATAGTTATGCTTGATAATGTAATGAATTTAATTAGTACTGATAGTGAAACTAATTTTGATGAAAGGGACGCCCTTGATAATGCAGTTGATCAAATTTTAGGTGATAGTGTTAAAATTAGTGAAAGTAAGCAAAAATTAAAAAAGAAAAAGAATATTGTAAATAAAGATAATATTGATTATTTAAATAAGAAAAAAGCCATGTATAAACATAAAGATAAATTAGGAGTAAATGCAACAGATGAAAGTGTAATTGTTTATACTGAAGGAATGACCGTTAAAGACTTAGCTGCTGTTTTGAACGTTGAAGTAACCGAATTAATTAAAAAATTAATGATGGCCGGAAGTATGTTAAATATTAATCAAAGTATTGACTTTGAAACAGCCGAAATTATATCTTTAGATTATGGTAAAACTTTAAAGAAGAGTGAAACTCAAGACATTACTAATTTTGAAGAATACGAAATTGTTGATGATCCTAAAGACTTAATCGATCGACCACCAGTTATAACTGTTATGGGTCATGTTGATCACGGTAAGACAACACTTTTAGATTATATTAGAAATTCAAATATTGCTTCAAAAGAAGCTGGTGGAATTACCCAAGCAATCGGAGCCTATCAAATCGAATATAATAATAAAAAGATTAGCTTTATTGATACCCCAGGCCACGCTGCCTTTACTGAAATGAGAGCAAGAGGCGCTAGTGTTACTGATATCGTTATTATTGTAGTAGCAGCTGATGATGGTGTTATGCCTCAAACTAAAGAAGCAATTGATCATGCTTTATCTGCCAACGTTCCAATTGTAGTAGCAGTTAATAAAATTGATAAACCAGATGCAAATCCTGATAAAATTATGGAAGAAATGGCAGCTCTAAATATTGTTCCTGAAAGTTGGGGAGGAAATATCCCATTTGTCAATATTTCTGCTAAAAATGGTACCGGAGTAGATAAATTATTAGATACTGTTTTAGCAATTTCTGAAGTATCTGAATTAAAAGCTAATCCTAATCGTTATGCAGTAGGAACTGTAATAGAAAGCCGTTTAGATAAAAACTTAGGAGTAGTATCATCTTTACTTATTCAAAATGGTACTTTAAGATTAGGAGATCCAATTGTCGTTGGAGTTGCCTTTGGTAAAGTACGTACTTTAAAAAATGATAAAGGAGAAAATATATTATCAGCCGGACCAAGTACTCCAGTTGAAATAACCGGTTTAAATGATACTCCATCAGCAGGAGATAAATTCATGGCCTTTGAGTCTGAAAAAGTAGCTAGAGATATTGGCGAAAAAAGAAAAATTGAACTAAAAAATAAAAAACAAATTAAAGCCTCTGTTACTCTCGAAGACTTATTTAGTAAAATTCAAAGTGGAGTTAAAGAAATAAATGTTGTTTTAAAATGTGATGTTCGTGGTTCTGAAGAAGCTGTTAAAAATGCTCTTGAAAAAATTGCCGTTGATGGGGTTAAAATAAAAGTTATTAGAAGTGGCGTTGGTACTATTACTGAAAGTGATATTGTTCTTGCTAATGCCTCAAATGCTATTGTAATTGGTTTTAATGTTATTCCATCAGCTATAACAAAAGAAGTAGCAAAACAATATGAAGTAGAAGTTCGTTTATATCAAATAATATATAAACTAGTTGAAGAAATGGAAGCAGCAATGAAAGGTATGCTAGATCCAGAATATGAAGAAAAAGTAGTAGGAAATGCTAGTGTATTAAAACTATTTAAATTTAGCAAAGTTGGAACTATTGCTGGTACTATGGTAACATCTGGAATAATAAAGAATAAATCTAAAGTCAGAATTATTCGTGATGGAGTTATTATCTATGATGGTATTATATCATCTTTACAAAGAGAAAAAGATACTGTTAAAGAAGTTAAAAATGGTTTTGAATGTGGAATAACTGTTGAAAACTTTAATGATATTAAAGAAAAAGATGTTTTTGAAACATATGAAATGGTTGAGGTAAAAAGATAATGAGTAATATTAAATTACAAAGAATAGCTTCGCAAATAACTAGAGAATTATCCCAAATTATTTATGAAGAAGCTCGCAATGAAATACTTAAAAGTGTAACAATTGTTGATACTAAAGTAACTAATGATTTATCACTTGCTAAAGTATATTATACCTTTTTAGGAGATTATGATAAAATAACTATTCAAGAAGAATTAATGAATGCAAGTTCATTTTTCCGTAGTTTACTTGCCAATAGAATGGATCTTCGTACAACACCAGAATTAAGATTTGTATATGATGAAAGTACCGAGTACGGAGAACATATTGACGAAATTATTGAAGAAATTCATAATGAAAAATAGTTTTAGAATGGGGGAATTATGTTAAGTTTAAAAAATATATCAAATGAAGAAAATAGGGGATTAATTACTGACTTATTAATCCATCATTATCATGAAATAATTGGCCCAGATTGGGCAGAAAAAATACCTATCAGAAAATTAAGAGAAAGTTTCAGCTCTGCTCATCAAAACGCTAAAAGAGATGTAGAAGAATTATTTTCCGAAGATATTAATTATTTTAATACAATTGCTTTTGCAATTGTAGATAGTGAAACAAGTGATTATTTAGGAGTTGCTTTATTAGATACTATGAATTTAAACAATAGTGGTGAAGAAGTAGAACCTTATGGTCAATTATATCAACTTTATATTAGACCACAATATCGTAAATACTTTATGGGAAAAAATTCTAGTCAATTTACCCAAGAACTAAAACAAGCCTTAGATTTATACTATCAAACTCATGGAATAAATGAAGTATATATGCAAATTCCTAAATCATTAGATTACTTAGTTACTTTATCTAGAGAACTAGGTTATGAACAAACTGGGGAAAATATTTCCCAAATAAAAGCAACCCATAGGATTAATAATAAGTAATGAATGGTGCAATTGTCATAAATAAAGAAAAAAATATGACCAGTAGAGATGTTGTTAATAGATTAAATAAAATACTAAAAACTAAAGCTATTGGTCATATTGGAACACTTGATCCTCTCGCAACCGGTGTTTTAGTATGTTTAATTGGGAAATATACTAAACTTACTAATATATTAGTTAATCATGATAAAGAATATATAGCTTCTTTTAAATTAGGACTTCTTACAGATACTTTAGATATTACAGGTAATATTATAAAAGAAGAAGAATATAATTTAAATAAAGATTTATTAGAAGAAACTTTAAAAAAATTAACTACTACTTATATGCAAGAAGTGCCAATATATTCAGCAGTAAGAGTAAATGGTAAAAGACTTTATGAATATGCTCGAAATAATGAAGAAGTCATTTTACCTAAAAAAGAAGTAACTATATATTCTTTAGAATTAATTAAAATAGATAATGATATTATAACTATAAAAACTAAAGTATCTAAAGGAACTTATATAAGAGCACTTATAAACGATATTGGTAGAGAATTAAATACATATGGTACTCTTATTTCTTTAGAAAGAACATGTTTAGATAAATTTAAATTATCTGATGCTTATACTTTATTAGATATTGAAAAAGGAAATTATAAATTATTAAAGATTGAAGACTTATTAGATTGTAAAGTTATAGATATTGATGATGAACTTTTATTTAAAGTAAAAAATGGTCAAAGATTAAAAATGAATGATGACCATGTTTTGTTTAAATATAATTCTTTATCTGTCGCGTTATATCAAAAATGTTCTTCAAATGAAATTAAGCCCCTAATTATTTTTTAGTAGATGTAAAAAAATAACCAAATAGATAAATTGTATGATATACTTATACTATTGGAGGACTAAGAAATATGAAAAGTATTAAAAAACTTTTAGGGGTGTTTTTGTTTGTATCAATTTTTATGTTTAATATAGCAATTGTTATTGCCGAAACTGCTGAATTATCAGTAGAAGTATCAACAAAAGAAGAATTTGAACAGTATGCTCAAAGAGAGCCAAATACAGAAGGCAATGAAGATGATGTAACTGAAATTAAATTAAAGCATGATATTACACTTGAAGATTATGCAGGAATTATTGTAGAAAAAGAATTAACTATTGATCTTAATGGTCATAAATTAGATTGTAATAATGCTTTATTTGTAATAATGTATGGAACAAATAACGCCTCAAATAAGTTTTATAGTAACGGAACCTTAACTTTTATCGATAGTAGTGAAAACAAAACTGGAATAGTGGATAATACTATGACTATTATGATAGATAATGGTGGAAAAGATACTTTTGGTTATAATGGTACTGCTAATCCCGATGATCAAAATTATAAATTAGTAATTAATGGGGTAAAATTCAGACAAACATCAATTTTTGAATTTAGGGAAATTAAACATAGTATCTTCTCATTAACCCAAGCAGAAAGTGATGCATGGCATAATAACGTAAAATTTACTTTTGAAATTAACGATGGTATTTTTGAAACTTATAATAATAATGAACTATCTTCAAATGCTTTATTTGGCGGAGTTTTTGAAATGGGTGATACTAATACTAATCCTGCTCTAGATGTAACTTTAAATTTTAATAAATTAAAGCTTAAGAGTAAGAATGGTCAATTAGTAAAAAATTATAATTATTTAAATGATTATAGTATTAATGATATAATACCAAATACATCAGCTATGTATATTGGAAATGAAACGTTAAATAAGAAAATAAAAATAGCTAATAGAACAACAAGCGCTAATGATGCTATGTTAACTAGTCTTTATGCAAATACAATGGAAAACTATGAGTACATAGAAATTGCTGATGCTAAATATAATTTAACAACAAGTGTAAATGGTACTGGTGGAACTGTATCTAGTTCAGAAAATGATATTTTAGCAAATACAAAGAAAACGGTAATTTTTACTTCCGAAACAGGCTTTATGATTGATAAAGTTCTAGTTAATAATGTAGAAACTCCAGTAATTAATAACAAGCTAGAGCTTACAATGAATGAAGATAAAAATGTAGTCGTAATATATAAAAAACTTCCATTTACAATTACAATAAAAGATAATGCAAATGCAACTATAACCCCAAACGGAGTTATTAATGTTAGTTATGGTGATAATCAAGACTTTGTAATTACCGCTAATTCTGGTTATAAACTAGTTAAGGTATTAGTTGATGGTCAAGAACAAAATTTAATTAATGATAAATTAACAATATCCAATATTACTAAAAACATAGAAGTTGAAGTAATTGTTGAAAAGGCAGCATATAACTTTTTAGAAGGCGCTAATCAAACATATACAATAACTAAAGATAAAGAGTTAAGATTTAGAATAGATGCTGAATATAATTTATTTAATAATTTAATATATGTTGATGGTAAACTTGTAGAGAAAGAAAACTATACATCAGAAAGTGGTAGTACAATCATCGTTTTAAATCAAAGTTATCTAGATACCCTAAAAGTAGGAAAGCATTCCTTCAAAGTAGAATTTACTGATGGAGGTATTGCTGAAACTAACTTTTTAGTAGCAGTAGAAGAAGAAAATCCAAAAACTCTAGATAATATAAATAGTACTTTAATAATTGGTGCTATCTCATTAATTGGTTTAATTGGTGGAGTATTATACTTTAAGAAACAAATGAAGTAGTAGAAATACTGCTTTTTTAAATGATTAATTTTATATATAAAAATACCCAAATAACAAAATTGTATGCTATACTTATACTAGTGGAGGACTAAAAATATGAAAAATATTAAAAAACTTTTAGGGGTGTTTTTGTCTATATCAATATTTATGTTTGGTAAAACAAATATCCAAGCAAAGACATATGAAGTATCAACTCGTGATGACTTATTAGACTATGCTATAAAGGTAAAAGATAATCAAAATATTGATGTAACTGAAATTAAAATAATGAATGATATTACTTTAAATGGTTTTGCTACCTTTATAGTAACTGATGGTTTAACTATTGATTTAAATGGCCATACTTTAGATTTACAAAATGGAATGTTATGGATAATGTATGGTACAGATACTTATG
Organism: uncultured Clostridium sp.; assembly: GCA_964589375.1. GTDB lineage: Bacteria > Bacillota_I > Bacilli_A > RF39 > UBA660 > CAG-533. The sequence continues at coordinate 62 of CAZPSA010000053.1, read as the reverse complement.
AAGAAAACTTTTATAACTCAGGAACATTTACTATTAAAGATACTAGTGGGGGTAATGGAAAA
>CAZPSA010000052.1:0-8389 GCA_964589375.1 uncultured Clostridium sp. | reverse complement strand
AATATAGAATAATACAAGATCAAAAGTATATATCTTCAATGGATGAATTTTACAATAAATATTTAGAAGAAAGTAGTAAAAATTAAAATAAGGAGTTATTGTATGAAAATATTAATAATATGTAGTAAAAAGTTTTATAATAGAATTCCAAATATAAAAAATGAATTAGAAAAAAACAAGATAGAAGTATTTTTACCTAACTGTTATGATGACCCAGCCACAGAAGAAAAAATGTGGAATTTAGGTAGTGCTGAACATCAGAAATTTAAAGCAAAAATGTATAAACAGAGCGAAGACACTATAAAAAATATGGAGGCAGTACTGGTTTTAAATTTTGATAAAAATACTGAAAGAAAAATAGAAAAAAATTATATAGGTGGTGCAACATTTTTGGAAATGTACGATGCATTTAGATTGAATAAAAAGATATATTTATATAATGATATTCCCAAAGGCGTATTGTATGATGAAATTCAAGGGTTTGCTCCCATTATAATAAATGGAGATTTATCAAAGGTAAAGGAGGATTTATAATGAAAGAAGAAAAAAGTTTTTCTAGTACTTCCATTAACTGGTACCCAGGTCATATGCAAAAGACTAAACGCCTACTAAAAGAAGCTATGCCTTTAATTGATATTGTATACGAATTGATAGATGCGCGCATACCATACTCATCTAAAATTAAAGATATTGATACATTAGTAGGAAATAAAAAAAGAATTTTAATTATGACCAAAAAAGATTTATGTGATATAACTGAAACTAATAAATGGGTCAAATATTATGAAAGTAAGGGCTATACTGTTATACTAGTGGATATTAATTCTTCAATTGATTATAAAAAAATTATTACAGTAACTGAAGAATACGTCAAAGAACTTAATGCCAAAAGAATAAAAAATGGAATGAAACCTAAAGAAATAAAAGCTGCTGTAATTGGAATACCTAACGTAGGAAAAAGTACTCTTATTAACAAAATTGCTGGTAAAAAAGTCGCAAATGTTGGAAATATGCCAGGTGTTACTAAAAATAATAATTGGCTTAAAACTAAACATAAAATTCTATTATTAGATACCCCAGGTATTTTATGGCCGTGTCTTGATGAAAATACGGTTGCGTATAATTTAGCGGCTATGACGGCAATTAATGAAAATGTTTTGCCACTTAAAGATGTAGCTTCATATATTCTTATAACTTTAAATAAGTACTATCCTAATATTTATCAATTACGTTATAAAGTAAGTAATTACGATGATAATACTTTCGATTTAATTGCTAAAAATATGGGAGCAATAAATAATAATGAGCCAGACTATAATCGTGTTTATAAATCAATAATTAATGATGTAAAGAAAGAGAATATTAAAAATATAACTTTTGACAGAATAGATGAAATTCTATAAAATAATACGCAAAGGAGTAAAATAGTGGAAAAGACAATAACTAGTAAAAGTTTAAATAAGAAACCTAAAAAGAAAGAAAAAATAACGGTTTTAGATAATATGGCATATGAAAAAGAGCTTTATGCTAAGGGAATTACATTAATAGCTGGAGTAGATGAGGTTGGTAGAGGTCCTTTAGTTGGTCCAGTTGTTACGGCGGCTGTTATATTACCTCAAAACTATCATTTACAAGGTCTTACAGATTCTAAGAAGTTAACGGAAAAAAAACGAAATGAATTTTATGAAATAATTATGAAAGATGCAATAAGTGTTGCCATTGGAATTAAAGACAATAAAGTAATTGATGAAGTAAATATTTATGAAGCTACCAAGTTAGCAATGTATGAAGCAATTGATAAATTAAGTGTCAAGCCAGAACATATTTTGATAGATGCAATGAAATTAGATAAATTGCAAATACCAAGTACTAGTATTATAAAAGGTGATTTAAAAAGTGAATCTATTGCTGCCGCTTCGGTTATTGCTAAAGTAACAAGAGATAGAATGATGTATGAATTAGACTTAGAATATCCGGAATATGGATTTAAATCACATAAGGGATATCCGACAAAAAAACATATAGAAAATGTCAAAGAATATGGACTATTAGATATTTATCGGTTTACTTTTAGTCCCATAAGTGATTTAATAAAACGAGGTGATAAATTTGAACGAAAAATTAGGAAAACGCATATTAAATAATACCATTATTTTGACATTATTTATTTTCTGTTTGGAATTAATTGTTAAAATAAATGTTAATCCAGGTACTATTATTTCTTGGTCAACACTTAGAATTTTAATAAGTTCAGGAGCCTTAGGATTAATCCTAGGAATTATTACCACATTATTTAATAAAACTGGAAGAAAGATATTTATTTCTATAATATCAATTCTTTTAACTATATATGTATGGGTAGAGATTAATTTAAATAATTATATGGGCTTTTTCATGGGAATAGGTAATGCTGAACAAGGAACAAAAATAACTGATTATATTAAAGATTTTATTGCTGCTTCTGAGTTGATATCGTATTTAGTTATAATTCCCTTAATTATTTTATTATTATATATTTGGTATCTTCAAAAAAAGATAAAAGTTAAGAAATTAAATAAAACTATTTATTTTAAATTTAAAATTGAAAATCGTAAAAGAAAAATAATTACAGTTATTATATCTTTAGTTATCTTAATCTTAATATTTATTTTGTACTATGCGACTTTAAAAATTCCGTTTATGCAAAACAAGACTCAAAGTATTAAAAATAGCAATTTAATTGTGTCTTCAGATAATGCTAATTTATCAGTAAGTCAGTTTGGAGTATGTGTATATGGTATTTCAGATATTATTATTACAACGTTTGATATTGCACCTAATTTAGATGACTTTAATTATGTTAGTGGTAGTAACAATAAGGAAGAAAATAGTAGTCGTGAAATTGATGATACAGCTTGGGAAAATGTTATATCTGGAGAAATGAATAGTACTTATAATAAATTAAATAATTATTTTATTAATCGTGAAGTAACACCTAAAAATGATCATACTGGAATTTTTAAAGATAAAAATTTGATTGTCGTTTTAATGGAATCGGTTAATATGATAGCTATAAATGAAAAAGAATTTCCAACTCTTTATAAAATTTATAATGAAGGCATTAGTTTTAGAAATAATTATTCTCCAAGAAATAATTGTAGTACGGGAAATAATGAAATGACTGTTATGACCTCATTGTTTACAATTAATAATACTTGTACAGCGAATAAATATCGTAGAAATGTTTATCCTGAAGCGATTTTTAATGTATTTAATAATGCAGGTTATGCAACTAGTAGTTATCATGACTATGCAGAATATTATTATTTTCGTAAGATTATTCATCCAAATATGGGTAGTGGTAAATATCGTGATGTAAATGACTTAGACATTAGTTGGTCTAGTAAATATGAAGAATGGCCGAGTGATATAACTTTGATAGAAAAATCATTACCATATTATATTAATGAAGATAAGTTTATGGTGTTTTTAACTAGTGTAACAACTCATCAACCATATTCGGTAGCATCAGAAAATGGAGATAAGCATTTAAGTGAATTAGAAGATTATGATTATAGTGTGCCAGTAAAAAGATATATGTCTAAGATGAAAGAACTGGATGCTGCTTTAGAACTACTTTTAAAAGAACTAGAAGCAGCTGGAGAGTTAGATGATACTGTAATTGCGTTATTTTGTGATCATTATCCATATGGACTTACTAATAAACAATTAAATGAAATATTAGATTATGATGTGAATGTTGATAACGAAATTGATCGTACACCAATGGTTATTTATAATAGTACTATTCAAAAAGAAGAAATAACAAAATATACATCAATAATTGATTTATTACCAACTCTATTAAATATGTTCGATTTAGAATATGATCCAAGGTTGTATCTCGGCCATGATGTTTTTTCGAATTATGATGATAGAACTGTATTTGCTGATGGTTCATGGCAAGATGCAGTTGGTTATTATAATAGTTCTTCAGGAAAGTTCACTCCTAAAGATAAGTCAATTACATATCTTGATGAAGAAATTCTAGAAATTAATAATGAAATAACTCTTCGCCAAAGTATGAGTGCTCTGGCTATAAAAAATGATTATTTTAATTATTTAAATAAAAAAATAACTGCTGAAAAACAAAAACTTGAAGCAAGTACCAGTACAACAATCACAGCAGATATTATTAAAGAAAGTGAGGAATAATGGATTTAGTTATAGTTGAATCGCCAAGTAAAACAAAAACAATTGGTAAATATTTAGGTAACAATTATAAAGTAGTTTCTTCAAAAGGCCATATTCGTGACTTAGCAACAACTGGTAAATATGGATTAGGAATTGATATTGAAAATGATTTTAAACCAAATTATCAAGCTATTAAGGGAAAATCTGGTGTAATTAAAGAACTAAAAAAAGATGCTTTAAACTCAAATAAAGTATATTTAGCAACCGACCCAGATCGTGAAGGTGAAGCGATAAGCTGGCATATTTATGATGCTTTAAATTTAGAACCAGATAAATATGATAGAGTTGTATTTAATGAAATAACTAAAGATGCAATATTGGCTGCTTTTGAGAAACCAAGAAAAATAGATTATAATTTGGTTAAAAGTCAAGAAACAAGAAGAATGCTAGATCGAATAATTGGTTTTAGACTATCAAAATTAATGCGCTCAAAAACTGGGGGTAAATCAGCTGGTCGTGTTCAAAGTGTAGCGCTTAAGTTAATTGTTGATCGAGAAAGAGAAATAAATGCTTTTGTTCCTACCGAATATTGGACTATAACTGGGGTATTTCCAACATTTAAAGCTAATTTAGAAAAATATAAAGAAAAAAAACTTGAAATTAAAAGTCAAGTTGAAGCTGATGAAATATTAAATAAACTATCTAAAAGTTTTAAAATAGAAAGTACTCAAAAAAAGGAAAAGGCAAAAAAAGGGGTAATGCCTTTTACAACCTCAACTTTACAGCAAGCATGTGCCAATAAATTAAACTTTGGGGCATCAAAAACTATGCGAATTGCGCAAAAACTATATGAAAGTATTGATATTGGGACAGAAACTGTTGGTTTAATTACTTATATGCGTACAGATTCCACTAGATTATCTGATACTTTTGTTGAGAGTGCTAAGAAATATATCTTAAAAAACTATGGTAAAGAATATGTTGGTAAAGTTAAAGTCAATAAAAAAACCGCAAACATTCAAGATGCTCACGAAGCAATAAGACCTACATCAATTGAAAGAACTCCAGAGAGTATTAAAGAATATCTATCAAGTGATGAATATAAAATATATAGTATAATATATTATCGTGCGTTAGCATCATTAATGGCTGATGCTAAGACTTTAACAACAACTATAATTCTAGATAATAATGATTATAAATTTAAAGCAACTGGTTCGGTTGTAACATTTAATGGTTTTTTAGAAGTATACCAAAGATATATGGATAATGAAGATGTTATTTTACCAGATTTTAGTGATTATAAAACAAATGTAATTGTTTCCGATCAAATAACTAAAGAACAACACTTTACGAAACCGGCAGCTAGATATACAGAAAGTACTTTAATTAAGGAATTAGAAACTTTAGGGATAGGAAGACCATCAACATATGCAAAAATATTAGAAACTATAAAAGATAGAGCCTATGTAACAGTAAATGAAAAAAAATTTATTCCCACTGAAATTGGTATTGAAACAACTGATAAATTACAAGAATTCTTTGCTGATATTATCAATGTAAAATATACTGCTAATATGGAAAATGAATTAGATTTAATTGCGGATGATAAACTAGATAATATCAAGGTTTTGAAAGTATTTTATAATGACTTTGAACCACTAGTTAAAAAAGCATACTTAGAAATGGAAAAGAAAGCACCTGAGGAAACCGGGGAAAAATGTCCAGAATGTGGTAATGCGTTAGTAATTAGAAATAGTAAATATGGTCAATTTACAGCTTGTTCGAATTATCCTACTTGTAAATATATTAAGAAGGAAGAAAAAGAAATATCAACTATTTGTCCATGTCCAAATTGTGGTCATGAAATAGTTATTAAAAGAAGTAAAAGAGGTAAAATATTCTATGGTTGTAATAACTATCCTGATTGTAATTTTGCTTTGTGGGATAAACCTACTGGGGAAAAATGTCCAGAATGTGCAAGTCTTTTAATTGAAAAAGGTAAAAAAATTAAGTGTTCATCATGTGATTTTGAAAAATAGTGTGTTTTGTATGGCAAGCACCTATTTTTTTTTGTATAATTACTAAAGGTGATAGTAATGCCTTCATTAGTTAAAATAGAAGCAAAAACAAATACAATAAAAAACATAACAGAATACTTAAATCCTGATCGAGTATATATTCCATATAATAAAAAATATAATTTAGATATAAAAAGTGAAGAATATGTTTTACTAAATGGTTTAATTCTTCATAATGATGATGAGTATGTTTATAGCCCAATATCAGGAACTATAATAGGAGCAAGTGAATGCATTGTAAATGGGAAAAAAGCACCCACGATTGTTATTGAAAATGATTTTAAAGAAAAAGTATATAAAGTAAAAGGGTCTATAAAAAATATATCTAATTATTCTAAAGAAGAATTTAAAAAAATAGTAAAAATATATAATGCTTATCTTGGTAGTTTAGATGGAAGTACTCTAGTTATAAGTGGTATTGACTACGAACCATATGAAGAAACAATGAGTTATTTAATAAAAACCCATGCTGAGGAATTATTAGAATGTATTGATAGTATTTATCACATTTTAAATATAAAAAAATGCTATTTTGCCATTAAAAATAATGATAATGATAATGTAATATCATTAGTAAATCAAATTGGAACATATCCTAATATTGAACTAAAATTAATGCCGAATTTATATCCAATTGGTCAAAAAGATATATTAATAAATGAAATTGGTTTAAATAAAGAAGATACTGTTTTTATGACAGTAGAAGAAATATATGCTATTTTTAATGTTTTAAAACGTAAAAAGCCAATAACTGAGAAAATAATTACTGTATCTGGAGATTTAATTGATAGTCCTAAAGTGATGTTAGTTAAAATAGGAACCAATATTAATGATATAATAACAAACTATTTTAAAGTTAAAGATGAATATTTTAACGTCGTTATAAATGGCTTATTATCTGGTTATGTTATAGCTGATTTAAATGCTGTAATTACTCCGGATATTAGAAGTGTTTTCATCTGTAGTAAACATACAGAAAAAAAGAAAAAATGCATAAACTGTGGGCAATGCGTTTTACACTGTCCTGTTAATGCTAATCCTAAAGCAAAATTAAGAATGGAAAAATGTATAAAGTGCGGTCTATGTAATTATTTATGCCCAGCCAATATTAAATTAGTAGGAGAGAATAATGAAAGATAATTATTTAAAAGCTAAAACTAACATTAAAACAATTAATAACTACTTTTTTATTTCATTAATACCTTTAATTATTGCTGGTTTCTATAAAAATGGAATAAACCTTTATCAGCAGCATCTTATTTCCTTTATAAGTATGTTTAAACCTCTATTATTTGATTTATTAGGATTTATAATTGGGACAAGTGTTAATGTACTTTATGAAAAGATATTTAGAAAGAATAAAAGTAAATTTTTCAGTTTGGTATTTTCTTCATTTCACCCATTATATGGTTTATTAATTGCTTCAATAATTAGTATAAATACTAATATATTCTTATTTATAATTATTAGTTTTTTATGCTTATTTATTAGTAAATTTTTTAAAACATCAAATATTAATATTGTTGCTCTAACAAGCTTAATTATAATTTTTGTTATTGATTTAGTAGGGGAGTTTAGCTTTTTAAATATTTTAGAAAGAAATACTGAACTCAATTTAGTTGCATTGGATTATTTTCTTGGTAAAGGAAGTGGAGGTATTAATGCAACAAATGGTTTTGCGATTATAATTGGAATGATAATTTTATATAATGGTAATACGTATTATAAAAAGGAAATACCAATTATTTCTCTAACAACATATCTTGGATGTATGCTTATTTATTGTTTAATTAATAATGATATAGGTAGTATTTTTAATAATGTTTTTTCAAATAATATTTTATTTAGTTTTATATTTATTGCTTCAGATGCTCAATCTAGTTGTTATACTCAAAAGGGCAAAATTGTTTATAGTGTTATAATAGGAACAATTTCATTTGCACTTTATTTGATATATCCGCCTTTGGCTGCCTTAGGAGGTATTGTAATAGCAAGTATATGTCATAAAACTATTGATAGAATTTTTGCTTAGTCTACGGATAATAGGTTAATATGGTTAATATTGTAGACTTTTTTGATAGTAAAAATTAACTTGACACGGGGGAGACTGTCCGATAAATAAAAAAATTCTGGAA
>CAZPSA010000051.1:0-8930 GCA_964589375.1 uncultured Clostridium sp. | reverse complement strand
GAGACATTTTCGCAAGTTAATACTTAAGACATTATCACAAATTAATCATATATTTAAAATTTGTATTATAGGATATTTGAATTTTAAAGTATCTTATTATATAATTTTAATGTAAGGTGATTTGTTATGAGAAATTTTATGAAAAGAAGAATAACATTATATGTTTTATTAGTTGGTTTATTTATTGTTGTAAGTGCTGGCGTAACTTATTCGATTTTTACCGTTTCTACTAGTCAAACTGGGACAAATAATATTTCAACTATTTCTTGTATTGATATTACTTTTGAAAATCAAAGTAATAATATTAATTTAGTAAATACATACCCTATGACTGATGAAAGAGGACTAAAAAATACGCCTTATACTTTTACATTGAGTAATAAATGTAAAGCTCCAATGCAGATAACTTTGGGGTTTGAAGTTTTAAGTGGTTCGACTTTAAGTAGTAATTATGTAAAGACTAATTTTAAGACTATTACGGGAGAGAATAATATTAGTTTACTTTCCGGTTATGATTCGATGACTGCTTTAAATGGTGGCATCGCCTATAAATTAATGGAAGATTATTTGCCGGTTGATGGAAATAAAAATTATAGTTTAACTTTATGGTTAGATAATAATACGACAACTTCTGAACAAAATAAGTTACTAAAAGGAAAAATTATTATTAATACAGTTGTAAAAGTAAATGGAACTGAAAATTAGTGGCAAAAAAGCCACTTTTTAAATAGAATGATTAAGACTTAATAAAAGATGGAAACTCATCTGTTTAATTTTTAAAACTATTAACTTACAGGATAACTCTATAAGTTAATATACCCCTGAAACAAATAAAGAATTGGATATGTGAAGATAACAGAGGAGATTTTTACATATCTGGTGCTGAGGCAGTTGTAAGTGCTAGTGCCGAAGCTTGTCATGTACTTAGCGTAGGGGCAATAATAATTTTAGAACAATCATTATCATAAATTATCAAAATTAAAACTTATAATAAAGCCAATCACGTATCATCTTTATTATAATATCAGCAATTTTTTTACATTTTATTTTGGAAAGATTGGTTTCTTATGATATACTTTTAAAAGGTGATAAGAGTGGAAGAAGTATTAAAGAAAATTCACGATTATAGTTTAGAAGAAATAATGGGATTAAGATTTGCTCGTTATTCAAAATACATCATACAAGATCGAGCAATACCTGATGTAAGAGATGGTCTAAAACCTGTTCAAAGAAGAATAATATACGCTATGTATCGAGATAAAAATACTTATGATAAACAATATAAAAAATGTGCAAATGCCGTCGGAAATGTAATTGGTAAATATCATCCCCATGGTGATACTGCGGTATATGAAGCCTTAGTTCGTATGAGTCAAACCTGGAAACAAAATCATACTTTAATTGAAATATCAGGCAACAATGGTTCAATTGATGGCGATCCTCCAGCTGCTTATCGTTACACTGAATGTCGTTTATCAAAAATAAGTGAAGAATTACTTAAAGACATAGATAAAGATACTGTTATTATGTCTCCTAACTATTCAGATACATTATTAGAACCAACTGTACTACCAGCAAAATTTCCTAATCTTTTAGTAAATGGAACTAATGGTATTTCGGCCGGTTATGCGACAAATATTCCACCTCATAACTTAATTGAGGTATGCGATGCTATTATAAAAAGAATAGATAGTCCTAATTGTCATGAAGATACAATATTTGAAATAGTAAAAGGACCTGATTTTCCAACTGGAGGAATTATCGAAGGATTAGATGGCATTAATCAAGCCTTTCGTACTGGTAAGGGACGTCTTATAGTAAGAGCTAAATATGAAATTCAAAAAAATAAAGGTAAAGAACAAATAATTATTTCGGAAATACCATTTGAAGTAAATAAACAAGTATTAGTTCAAAAGATAGACAATATTAGAATTGAAAAAAAATTAGATGGAATTGCTGATGTAAGAGATGAATCTGACAAAGAAAATGCTATTCGAATTGCAATCGATTTAAAAGCCGGAGCAGATAAAGATTTAATCATAAAATATCTTTTAAAAAATACAGAATTACAAACAACATATAACTATAATATGGTATGTATTGATAAAAGAAGACCACGTCTTTTGGGTATAATTCCCATAATTGATGCTTATATAGATCATCAAAGAGAAATTATAACCAAAAGGACAAAATTTGATTTAGAGTTTGCTTTAAAAGAGATGCATATTACAGAAGGTTTGGTTAAAGCAATAAGCATTTTAGATGAAGTCATAAGAATTATCAGAGGTAGTAAAAATAAAGCTGATGCTATTGATAATTTAGTTAAAGAATATGCTTTTACCGAAGAACAAGCTACTGCAATAGTTATGTTGCAACTATATCGTTTAACCAATACAGATATTACTATTCTTGAGGAAAAATTAGAAAATTTAAAAAAGATTATTAATGAGTTAAAAGCTATTTTAAGTGATGAAAATAAATTAAAATTAGTAATTAAAGAAGAACTAAGACGAATAAAAAAAGAATACGGTAAGCCAAGAAAAACCGAAATAACAGATACTATAACGGAACTTAAAATAGATGAAAAGGATTTAATTACCAAAGAAGATGTAATTATTATTCTAACTAAAGATGGCTACTTAAAGAAAGTAAGTAAAAAATCTCATGATAGTAACGATGGAACAACGGCACTAAAACCAGGAGATTATGTCGTTAATTATATTCAAACTAATACGTTAAATAAATTATGTATATTTACATCACTAGGAAATTATTTATACATTCCTGTTCATGAAATACCGGCTTGTAAATGGAAAGATTTAGGTAAACATATTAGTAATATAGTTACAATTAATCCCGATGATCATGTTGTTAATGCTTATGTTGTTAATGAAGAGGTAACAAACCCAATTGTAACTTTCTTTACCAAAGAAGGCATGGTAAAACAAACCTCATTAAATGATTTTATAGTTAGTCGTTATAATAAAGTATATACAGCCATGAAATTAAAAGAAAAAGATGAAGTAGTTAATGTTTGGATTACAAAACCATATACTTTAATTATTACTAAAAGTGGTTATTATTTAAATTATAATACTAGTGAAATACCTGTAAGCGGAGTAAAAACTAGTGGAGTTAAAGGTATTAATCTAAAAGAAGATGAAGTAGTTGCTGGTTTAACTTTTACTGATGATGATGAATATGTAAATATTTTTACCAACAAAGGCACATCAAAACGCTTAAAACTTAAAGATTTAAATACTTTAACAAGAGCAAAACGTGGTACAACTTTAATAAAAAAAGTTAAATCAACCACATATGAAGTAATAAATGCCATGATCACATCAAGCCGCGATACTATTGGTTTATTATCTAATAATGAAGTTAATTACATTAAGAATAGTGATATTGCCATTATGGACCTAACATCTACTGGTTCTGTAATAACAAAACAAAAATTAGAAAAAGCTTTTGTTTTAAAAGAATTAAAAATAGTAATTGACAAAAACGCTGAAGTTATTTTACCAAAAGAAGAACAAGTTACAGAAATGACAATTGATGATTTTATTGATGACTTTAAGTTATAGTCTAAAAAACCGCCGAAAAATATATAATTTAATAGGTGGTTTTTTTATGGATAAAAAAGAAGAATTTAAAAAATTTGTACAAAAGCACCCGGAATTAGTTACTTATATCAAAGATAAAACTAATACTTGGCAAGACTTTTATGAAATATATGATATGTATGGTGATAAAGAAGAAGTTTGGGCAAAGTATCAAGAACCCATAGCAGTTAAAGAGGAAGAACGAGCTTCAAAAAGTGCATCTTTAGCGGAACTCACTAATTTAGTAAAAAATATTAATATTGATAATGTTCAAAAATATATTAATAATGCGCAAAAAGCAATTAATGTTATTCAAGAATTAACTAGTAAAAACCCAGTTAAAACACCAGATATAGTTCCGAAAAGTCCTAGACCTATAACAAAGTTTTTTGGTGATTAATGAAAACAGAAATAATGCTAAAAATAATTAATGATCCTAAACTTCATGCTTATTTAAGAAAAAATTCTTATTGGTACAAATATTTAAACCGTAGTGATAAATATTTTAAAGATATGATAAATGAGTTTAAAATGAGTGAAAGAAAAGAAAAAACTGCTAAAGTAAGTAACACGCTTAATACCTTAGATACTGTAAATACAATATTTAAAATGTTAAATTAACTAATGATTTTAATTTAACAATTGACAATATATCTTACTTTTATTATAATTTAATTATGAAAGTAGGAGAGAATATGAAAAATAAAAAAGGTTTTACTTTAGTAGAATTATTAGCAGTTATCGTTGTTTTAGCAATCATTATGATTATTGCTGTACCATCTGTTTTAAACTCAATGACTGATGCTAGAAGAAATTCATTTGCGGTATATGGTGAGAAGTTAATTAATGGTGCACAAGCTCAAGCACAATCAACTGCAATGGTTAATGGCGAGTTAAAAACATGCTACTCAATTGATGACTTAATTGATGGTGCTCACGGTGCTTATCAAGGATATGTTCAAAGCTTAGTTTGTGGCGAAAAAGAATACTTTTATTTAACATTAAAAGATAATAACTATGCTGCTGTTGATATTACTGCTCAAAAACTTGAAACTGTTAAATCAGGTGTTGCTACTGAATATGATAAGGGTGTAATTGTTGGTATTAATATGCTTCCTGAAACTGGTGCTCCAGATTTTAGTAAGTGTCCAACAACTCCAACAATAACTTGCGCTGACGTTACATCTACTAGTACAACTCAAAACTAATAAAGTGTAAAAAATAAAGATAAGGCTTAAACAACCTTGTTTTTTTATGCTATACTTTAATTGGAGGTATAAAATGATTATTGGATCACACGTAAGTTTTAAAAAAGACCAAATCCTTGGAAGTGTTAATGAAGCATTAAGTTATGGCGCCAATGCATTTATGTTTTATACTGGGGCACCACAAAATACTTTTCGCACACCAATTGATGAAAAATATGCATCACTAGCTCTTACTAAAATGAAAGAAAATGGCATTGATATAAATAATGTTATTTGTCATGCTCCCTATATTATTAATCTAGCAAATAATAATGAACCAGAAAAATATGAATTTAGTATAAATTTTCTCAAAAAAGAATTAGAAAGATGTAAAATGTTACAAGTAAAATACCTTGTACTGCACCCCGGCTCTGCTGTTAAGCATGATAAAGTTACAGCCTTAAATAATATAATAAATGCTTTAAATGAAGTAATATCACCTAATAATCCTACCATGATTTTATTAGAAACTATGGCAGGTAAAGGAACAGAAATAGGTGCCAAAATGGACGAACTTGCAACAATTATAAAAAATGTTAATTCACCATTAAACATTGGTGTATGCTTAGATACTTGTCATCTAAACGACTCTGGAGTAGACCTAACCGATTTTGATCGTTATCTAGAATTATTTGACAAATACATTGGAATTGAAAAAATTAAATGTATCCACTTAAATGATTCTAAAAACGAAATTGGTACGCATAAAGATCGTCACGAAAACATTGGCTTTGGAACCATTGGCTTTCCTACCTTATTAAATATAATAAATCATCCTAAATTAAAAAATGTTCCTAAAATTTTAGAAACACCATATATTAATGATAAACCACCATATAAAGAAGAAATTAAAATGATCAAAGAAGGTAAATTAAATACTAACTTACATACTGATGTAATAAATAATTAACTATAAATAACTAATATATTTCTTTATTAAACTTTCAATTTTAACATAGTTTTCTTCGGAAAACTTTTCTTTATATTTACTAAAATCAAAACTATCTTTATCTCTTATTGCTTCTTTATAATTATTTTTTATAAAATGATAAACAAAGTTAGTTTCTTCATCAGATAATGTAATTCCATTTTTTATTGCAAAATTAGTTATAGTATCTTTACTCATATTTCGAACATATAAATCAATAATATTCAATTTTATCACCCAATACATTGTATGTAATAAAACTAAAAAATAAACCATAATAAAAGTATGAAAAGATTTTTATTATCCTTAATAATAATTATAAATAGTATTATTATAATAAGAGTAGTGCATCTAAATCAAAGTCATAATTATTTAATAAAAGAAACTATTTTTACTGGTTTAACCGCCCCTAGAGGAAGAATATTAGACTGCAAAGGCAATATATTAGTTGATAACATTGGGGTAAAAACTTTAGTCTTTAATAAATTAAATATTAAAAATAGTGAATTAATTACTATAAGTGAAGAATTATCAAATATTATTGATATATCCTATAATATAACTGACTATGATAAAAGATATTATTACTATCTAAACCATAAAGAAACAATTGATCAAAATCTAAAACCAGAAACTATTAAAAAATATGAAGAAAGAAAGATAACATCTCAAGATGTATTAAAAGAAAAACTTTCTAGTATTAGTGAAAAAGAATTAGAAAGTATCAATGAAAAAGCAGCTTATATATATAGTTTACTAAATAGTGGTTATAGTTATGAAGATAAAATAATTAAAAAAAATTTAACTACTACGGAATATGATTTATTAAATACTATTAGTATTAATGGAGTAAGAACTGAAATTACTTGGGAAAGATATTATCCCTATAAAAATATGCTAAGAGATGTTTTAGGTTCCGTATCATCATATGAACAAGGTATTCCCTATGAATTAAAAAATTACTATTTAGACAAAGGTTATAAATTAAATGATCGAGTTGGCACTACTAATTTAGAATATATCTATGATGATTATTTAAAAGGAACAAAAGCTAAATATGAATATAAAGATGGAAAAATAATTAAAATATCTGATGAAGAAAAAGGTAAAGATCTTGTTTTAAGCATAGATATAAATATGCAAGCAAAAATTGAAGAAATCATGGAAGAAGAAATGATTAAAGCTAAAAAAGAATATAATACTAAGTATTATGATACATCTTATTTAATTGTAAGTGACCCTAATACTGGCGAAATAATATCTTTAATTGGCAAAAACATTGATGAAGATAATACATTTAATGATTATTCATATTATAATGTCCTTAACTCTTTTACAATTGGTAGTGCAGTTAAAGGAGCTAGTATCTCTGTTGGTTATAAATATAATATTATAGATGAAAATACTAAAGTAAAAGATGGCTGTGTTTATTTAAAAAATCAAGGTGCCAAATGTTCATGGAAAGCTTTAGGAACTATGGATGATATTGAAGCATTAAGAATGAGTAGCAATTACTTTCAATATTTAATCGCGATTGGACTGACAAATAATAAATACTATCCAGGGATTGTTTTAAATGCCAATGAAAATCATTTTATAAAATATCGGGAAGTTTTTGCTTCTTATGGCTTAGGAGTTAAAACGGGTATTGATTTAACAAATGAAAGTACTGGGCAAAAAGGAAATACAATAAGCGACGATTTACTTCTTAATATGTCAATTGGGCAATATGACACTTATACTCCAATTAGTTTAAGTCAGTATATAAACACTATCGCGACGGGGTATCGCAAAGAATTATCTTTACTTAAGTATGTTTTAAACAATGATGGTACTATTTATTATGAAAATGTTAATCAAATATTAGGTAAACCATTAATTGAAGAAAAATATTTAAATCGAATAAGAAAAGGATTTTATGAGGTTAATAAAAGCGGAACTGGTTATTCATATACTAATCATCATTTTTCTTCAGCGGGAAAAACTGGCACCGCAGAAAGTTTCATGGATACTGATTTAGATGGTATCATTGATAAACAGACCGTATCAACTTCATATGTAATGTATGCTCCATATGACAATCCTAAATTTTCTATTATTATAGTAAGCCCTAATATTAAATACAAAAATAATGTATCAAGTTATAAATATCCTATAAATGCTAAAATTATGCGTAGAACTAGTGATTTAGTTTATGATAATTATAGTTAAGATAGGTTAAAACCGCTGAAATCAAAGGAAAAAATGCAAAAGTGATTGATAAAACTTTAAAACATATGATATAATACTAAGGCAATGAAAAAGGAGGAATAACCATGGCTAAGAAAAATGAAAATCGTGAAAGCATTGAATTAAAATGCAGCGTTTGTGGTTCATTTATAAGACCAAGTGAAAAGAATAAAGCAAACACTCCAGATAAGTTAGAAATTAAAAAATTCTGCAAAAAGTGTAAAAAAGTCCAAGTGTTTAAAGAAAAAAAATAATAAAGGAGTAACATTATGAATATAAATATAAATGATATTAAAAATGGCATGACTTTAATTTTAGATGGAAATCTATGCATGGTTATTGATTTTCAACACGTTAAACCGGGTAAAGGTCCTGCTTTTGTTAGAATTAAATATCGTAATTTAAGAACTGGTGCAACAGTAGAAGATACTTTTAATACATCATTAAAACTTGAAAAAGCGCATGTTGAAAAATTACATATGCAATACTTATATAAACAAGGTGATGCCTATGTCTTTATGAATACTGATGACTTTAGTCAAATGGAAATCAATGAAACAATTATTGGTGATGATGTAAAATTCCTTAAGGAAGGCTTAGAAATAGAAGTTCAAATGTATCAAGGCGAAATTCTTGGCATAGTTTTACCAGAAAAAGTTGAATATGAAATAATTGAAACAACTGATGCGGTAAAAGGTAATACTACAAATAATGCAATGAAAGATGCTACAATTGAAAGCGGTTATGTTATCAAAGTTCCTATGTTTATAGCCCAAGGCGAAAAAATAATTGTAACCACTAAAGATGGTAAATATTCATCAAGAGCTTAAGATAAAAATAATTAGTCTATGGTTAATATCATAGATTTTTTTGATGGTAAAAATTAACTTGACATGGGGGAGACTGTCCGATAAATAAAAA
>CAZPSA010000050.1:0-9099 GCA_964589375.1 uncultured Clostridium sp. | reverse complement strand
TACCGTACCAAAAACTGGAACATATAAACTTGAAACTTGGGGAGCCCAAGGTGGATATGCTAAAAATAATAATAATGGTCATGGTGGATATGGTGGTTATTCTAAAGGCGAATTATATTTACTTGAAACGGAAGTACTATATATAAATATTGGTGGTGCAGGTTGTAATGGAACAACTAAAACTACAGATTGTACTGGTGGGTATAATGGTGGCGGAAGTACTGCTCATTGGGAAAGAGGCAGTACATATAATGGTTCTGGCGGCGGCACTTCTCATATAGCTAAGAATAGTGGCTTATTAAAAACATTATCATCATCTACTTCTAATATTATAATTGTAGCCGGCGGCGGTGGCGGTTCAGCTGCTGATGATAGTAGCTCGCTATATATATTGGGTGGAAATGCTGGCGGATACATTGGCAACAATGGTAATCCACCACCCAACAATGATGGTTCATATGGCCTTGGCGGAACTCAAATCGCAGGGGGAAAATACGTTTACTCCAGTCAAGGCGTTCCATGTGAAGGCAGTTTTGGTTTAGGAGGAAACTCATCTTCCACTGGCGGAGCAGGAGGCGGCGGTGGCTACTATGGCGGCGGTGGTGCTGGGGTATGGGGTTCTGGTGGCGGCGGATCTGGTTATATTGGCAATACGCTTTTAACAAACAAAGCAATGTACTGTTATAATTGTTCAACATCAGAAGAAGTAAGTACTAAAACCATCTCAACCACCTGTGTGGAAGAAACACCAACATCTAATTGCGCCAAAAAAGGAAATGGCTATGCTAAAATTACTTTAGTATCATAATTTTAAAAAATGCGGAAAATTACCGCATTTTTAAATTTTTATAAAAACCAAAAAATCATTAAAATAGATAAAAAATATCCATTATAAGTGTTTTGCTTCAAACTTTTGATTTTTAAATTTTCAAATCTTTATCTAACTTACAATTAAATTATTAATGAACAATTATTTTATTAACTCCTTTTAATATAGAAAGTAATGTGATAAAATTGTTAATAGACTATGAGCCATCTATATAGGCTCACAAATAGTTTTTGCATGAGTATTTTCTTATTTATTTAGACAATTATACTCAGGTGTGATAAAATATTTTTAGTAGAAGGCAGTGGTAAAAATGACAAAAGTTATTTCTTTAGTAAATCAAAAAGGTGGTGTTGGAAAGACAACAACAAGTATTAATTTAGCTGCTTCATTAGGAAAATTAGGAAAAAAAACGCTTTTAATTGACCTTGATCCGCAAGGAAATAGTACAACTGGATTAGGCGTTAATAAAGGCGACGTTAAGTATAGTATCTATGATGTTTTAAATGGCAATGCCGAAGCAAAAAAGGCTATTGCCAAAACCGGTTTTACAGCTTTATCAATAATACCTGCTACTATAAATTTAGCTGGTTTAGATTTTGAATTAATGGAAAAAGGCTATCAAGATGCAACATTTAGAAAAAATGAACAACTAAGAGATGCACTTTTACCTGTTAAAGATAACTACGATTACATAATTATTGATTGTCCTCCTTCTTTAGGACTACTTACTACAAATGCTCTTGTGGCTAGTGATTCCGTAATTATTCCCGTACAATGCGAATTTTATGCTTTAGAAGGAATTACCCAATTATTAAATACAATTATTATGGCTCAAACTAGGTTAAATCCTAATTTAACAATTGAAGGTGTACTTTTAACTCTTTTAGACTCAAGAACTAACTTAGGTTTAGAAGTAGTCGAAGACGTAAGAAAATTCTTTAAAGATAAAGTTTTTAATACCATTATTCCAAGATTGATTAGGTTAGTAGAAGCTCCAAGTCATGGTGAACCAATAAATGTTTATGATCCAACAAGTCGAGCAGCCGAAGCATATACTAATCTTGCTAAGGAGGTTATAGAAAGAAATGGAAACCAATAATAAAAGGAAAGCACTTGGTAAGGGTCTAGAACAATTATTTAATAGTGAACCAATAAGTTTTGATACCTTAGAACAAGAAATTGTAAACGAAACCAAAGAAAAAGATATAATGGAGATACCAATAAGTGAAATACGTAGCAATCCATATCAGCCACGTACTTATTTTGATCCAGAAGCTTTACAAGAATTAGCTGAATCTATTCGCTTACATGGCATTATTGAACCAATTATAGTTAAAAAAAGTATCCGCGGATACGAACTTGTAGCAGGCGAACGAAGAACAAAAGCTGCCCGCATCGCCGGTTTAGATAAAATCCCCGCGATAATAAAAGAATTCTCTGATCAAGAAATGATGGACATTGCAATTTTAGAAAATATTCAAAGAGAAGATTTAACTCCTCTAGAACTTGCTGAAGGATTTCAAAAATATATTGAAAATAGTGGACTAACTCAAGAAGAGGTCGCAGTTAGATTTGGAAAAAGTCGTAGTTATATTACGAACCTATTAGGCCTATTAACTTTACCTAAAGAAGTAAGAAACATGGTTAATAATAAAGAACTATCTGCTAGTCATGCAAGAGTGCTTTCAAAATTAGATGATAAAGACCTAATTCTTTCCTTAGCACTAAGAGTAAAGAAAGAAGACTTATCAGTTAGAGAATTAGAAAAATTATGCACTATGGAAACATTACAGAAAAGAAAACCAATTAATCGAGTTAGAATTCGCCCCATAATATATAATAGTTACGAGAATACTCTTCGCGATAAATTAGGCTGCAAAGTACAAGTTAGTAAAGATAAAATAATGATACCATTTGATAGTGATGGCGATTTAGCTCGTATTTTTGAAATTCTAAATATTGATTTAGAAGATGAGGATTAATGAATACAATAAATAAAACAATAAAAATAATCAAATCATTCAAGTTTTATGGCCCTATCTTAGTCATAATTATATCTATTATTATATATAACATACTTAAAAACATAATAAGCAAAATATCAGTTAAAGGCAAAAATGAACTAGAAAGAAAAAAACGAAAAACAATAGTCTCTTTATTAACCAATATTATTAAATATATTATTGTCCTTGTTGATGGTTTAATAATTTTAAATATATACGGAGTAAATACTTCTTCAATTTTAGCTGGTTTAGGAATTGCTGGTGTTGTAATAGGTTTAGCCCTTCAAGACGCTCTAAAAGACATAATAAGCGGAGTAAATATAATAATGGATAACTACTATATGGTTGGCGACTATGTCAGATATGAAAACTTTACTGGATATATTGAAACTTTAGGATTAAAAAGCACAAGAATTGTTAATGGTAATAATGAAGTACTTAACATTGCAAATAGAAACATTGATAAAATCGTAAATCTTAGTCAAAAAAAATCTATTATTTACATAACAATTCCAACTGCGTATGAATGTAAATATGAAGACGCCAGCAAAGCAATTAATAAAGTTTTAGCGAAAATAAAAAAATTAGATTATGTTGTCGCAAATGATTGTCAATTTTTAGGCATTGATGAATTAGATAATTCCGCAGTAAATTATTATGTTCAAATAAAATGTGAAACAAAAAGACGTTTCGAATGTAAAAGAACTTTCTTAAATTTAATCAAAGAAGAATATGATAAGGAAAACATAAAAATACCTTATCAACAAATTGAGGTACATCATGGAGAAAATATATAAAATTAATGATAAAGTAATAATGAAAAAACCCCATGCATGTCAAACTAATGAATGGATAATAACTAGAGTTGGTGTTGACATCAAAATCAAATGTATTAACTGTAATCGTGAGGTTATGCTAGATAGATTAGAGTTTGAAAGAAAATTAAGGAGAATAATTGATGAAAAGGATTAAAAAAATTAGAAATAAAATAGTAATGCACCCAGTCTTAACCTTTTGCTTTTTAATACTTTTTACCATTATAGTTAGTGGAATATTAACTCTATTTAATGTTAGTACATTCTATTATAAAGTAAATAGTAGCGGAGTTTTAGTAAAAGAATTTATAAAACCAGAAAATTTATTTAGCCTTTCAGGAATAAAATACATATTTAGTAATGCGGTTTCCAATTTTGCCTCATTTACCCCGCTTTCCATGTTAATTATTACATTATTTGGGTTTGGCATAATGGAAAAAAGTGGATTTTTAGACTCTCTTTTCTATTTACTTACTAAGAGAATAAGTAAAAGAGTAGTAACATTTACCTTATCCTTTGTTTGTATTTTAGCATCTATTGGTGGAGATTTATCATTTGTAGTTTTAATTCCATTATCTGCACTATTGTTTAAATATGGAAAAAGACACCCTAAAGCAGGAATAATACTTGCATTCGCTAGTTTATCATGTGGTATTGGTATTAATATATTTATGAATAGTATTGATTCAGCAATTTTAGAATATACTAATATGACATCAGCCCTTTTTAATACTGATTATGCCCTAGGAACTTTTAGCTTTGTCTTAATAATGCTCTTAACTGCAATTATCATGGCTTCCGTAAATACAAGCATAACTGAAAAAATAATTGTCCCTAAATTAGGTCATTACGAATATACAAATGAAAAAGAGGACTATCTAACAAAAAGAGAAAAGCGCGGATTAATAATATCTTTATTTGCCGGAAGCATATATCTCTTAATATTTATATATAATATTATTCCTAATGTGCCATTTGGTGGAAATTTACTTGATTATTCTCAAAAATTATATATAGATAAACTATTTGGTTACAATTCATTTTTTAATCAAGGATTTGTCTTTGTTGTAACTCTTCTATTCTTTATATTAGGTCTTACTTATGGAATAGGCTCTAAAAATATTAAGAACGCTAAAGAAGTTTTTGATAGTTTAAGCTATTCATTAGATGGTATTGGTAAAGTAATCGTATTATTGTTTTTTTCTTCATCATTAATATTCATTTTTAAGAAAACTAATATCGGAACAATTATTACCGCAACTTTTTCTAATATTATAAATAACTCAGGATTTACTGGTATTCCCTTAATTCTTTTAGTATTTATC
The DNA here is from genome assembly GCA_964589375.1 of uncultured Clostridium sp. GTDB lineage: Bacteria > Bacillota_I > Bacilli_A > RF39 > UBA660 > CAG-533. The sequence continues at coordinate 4,127 of CAZPSA010000050.1, read as the reverse complement.
TTTAGTATGATAGCAACTATATTCTTGCCCAATAGTGTTACCAAGTGGTCTATACTATCAGGAACAACCGTAACATCATTTATGAATGCCGGATTAAGTCCCGCCTTTGCAACAGTAGTATTTAGAGCAGGGGAATGTGTAACCTATGGTCTAACCCCAATTATGGCATATTATGTAATATATTTAGCATTTATGATGATTTATGATACAGAAGATAATCAAGATGGACTATTTGGAAATATGAAATATATTTTACCATATGCTGGGTTTACCTTAATAATATGGTTAGTTGTGATACTAGCATTCTATTTTACCGGACTACCTTTAGGTATTGGAAGTACAGTTGGATTATGATTATAAAAGGATATATACTAGTATATGGCTATTTAGCTTTTTTAATAATAGCTGCATATATATTAAATAAATACTTTAAAATTAGTAATATAATAACAAGGAAACTTATTCATATAAACGTTTCTTTTTGTTATATTATATTTTATAAATACTTTAAAGACAGTTTCCACATGATAATCCCCGCAGCATCATTTATAATAATTAATTATATATCATATAAGAAAAATATATTTAAAGGAATGGAAACCGATGATAAGTCATTAGGTACTATTTTTTATCCAATTAGTGTTCTTATTATGGTAATAATATCTTATTTTAAACCAGAATTTTTTCCTTATTTTGGAATTGGTCTCTTTTGCATGGCATTTGGAGATGGTTTAGCTCCTATAGTAGCAAGATATTTAAAAAGTAAGATAGTTTATAACAATAAAACTTTGGCAGGAACTATTACCGTATTTTTAGTTTCTATTATTGTAACCTTGATTTTTAATTATATTTTTTCTTTAAATTTAAATATATTATTTATCATACTAATTGGTGGTTTTAGTTCAATCTTAGAATTAATTGGTATCAATGGCTATGATAATCTATACTTGCCATTAGGAGTATCAATATTTAGTTTTATTTTAGGAGTGATATAATGTACTTAGCTATTTTATTAACTAGTATTTTGGCTCTATTTGCTTTATATAAAAACAAACTTACTATTCCAGCCACAATTTTAGCTTGGATTTTAGGAGTAACTATTTATTATTGCGGAAAAGAAGCTGCTTTTATTTCATTAGTTCTTACTTTTAGCTTAACCATAATAACCGATAAAATGAAAAATAAAGCGAAAAACCAAAAAAGTGAAAAAAGAAATATTAAGCAAATAATTTGCAATATTTTACTTCCAACCATTGCGCTTATCTTATATAAAATACTAGATGACAAGACATTTTATTATCTATATTTTATGATAATATGTTCAAGTTTAGCAGATACAATGGCATCATCTATTGGAACGCTTTCTAAGAAAACATCTTTCAATCCAATAAATTTTAAACCGATGAAAAGTGGTGAATCTGGAGCAATATCCATACTTGGCTTAAGCGCATCGATTATAGCCGGAGTTATTATTGGTTTTTCATATTTTGCCTTTGAGCATAATATAAAAATATATTTATTAATAATTATTATGGGATTTACCGGATCTTATATTGATAGTATTTTAGGCGCACTAGTACAAGGAAAGTATAATTGTGAAGTATGTGGAGAAATAGTAGAAAACAACATTCACTGTCAAAAAGAAACTAAGCTAATTAGAGGATATGCTTTTATTAATAACAATGTAGTAAACTTCCTAAATAATTTATTTGTATTTATAGTTGGTTATTTAATTCTAATTATATAAAAAATCTCATCTAATCTGGTGAGATTTTTATATGATAGATAAATTAAAGAAAATATAATATTTAATGCGAAATAATATAAAACCTAAGATAAAAGCCAAACTATCAAGAAGTATCTAATTATAATGTTAAATAATAAATTTTAAAATTAAGCGCTTTTACATGCAAAATTAAAAAAATATTTATAATTATTCAAGATTAGTGTATAATCAATAATAGGTGCGTTGCATGAAGAATAAGAAGAAGTTTAAGAATTTATTTAAAAATTTAAAAAAAGCCAAAAAAGGATTTAAATTATTTTTCTTTTTAACTTTATTTATATATATAATTAGTTTAGGCTTATTAATATCAAATATATTAGCGTTAACTGGAATAGAAACATTTATTAGAATACTTGTAATAATAGCTTTATTATTTTATTTGCTAGTTTTTACAGTCCTTTCTTTAGTGTTTTTAATTTCGAAAAAGAATAATATCTTATCAATAATATGTGTACTTACTTTGATATTTGCCTCTGCAAACGGGCTAATATCATATTATTTTACGAAAACCTTGGATATAGTTGATGACTTAAGCAAAGACAAAATTATATACACATCATATTTAATAAAACTAAAAGATACAGCTGATATAAAAACCGTTGGAATGTTAAAAAATGAAGAAGATGCTGAAGGATATATCTTACCTCAAGAATATTTAGCAAATAGTGATAGTAAATATCAAATTAATTATTATGATGACAATGAAACTTTATTAAGCGACCTATATGATCAAAAGATAGATGGTGCTTTTATAACATCTAATTATATTTTAAAATATGCCGAAATAGAGAGATTTGCCAATATTGACAGTGAAACGATTGTTGTAGATGAATTTAGCAAGAAATTAGATAATCAAGATACAGTTTTATCTTCCAATAAAAGTGTTACCGAACCATTTACCGTTCTACTCTTAGGTGTAGACTCTGAATATGATGGTTTAAAGAACAATGCTGCATTTAATGGAGACTCCATTATGTTAGTAACATTTAATCCTAAAACTCTATCTGCCACTGTATTTAGCATTCCTCGAGATACTTATGTTCCTATTGCTTGTAATAACAATAAAAGTTATAAAATTAATTCTGCTGCTGGCTATGGTACTAAATGTATGATAGACACTATTTCAAATTTAACAGGTATTAATATTGACTACTACGTTAAGATTAATTTTAAAGGAGTTGTATCCTTAGTAGATGCACTAGATGGTATAACTTTAAATGTAGATGAACCAGATTTTAAAAAGAATTTAGGCGTTGATTGTAAAGGAATGGTTTGTGAGCAAAATTCCAATCGAGAATTCGGTGATAATATAATCTATATTACCCCAGGCGAAAATGTTTATTTAAATGGTGAACAAGCTTTAGCCTATGCTAGAAATAGACATCAATGGGCTCTCAGTGATTTTAAAAGAATAGAACATCAACAGGCAGTTGTAACAGCAATTGCCAATAAAGCCAAAACCATTAGAAGTGTAAACAAATTCTATCAAGTTTTAAATGCCGTTTCTAATAATATAGATACTAATATGTCAAAAAAAGAAATATTAAATTTCTATAATGTTGGTAAAAATATTTTACTTAATAATAATTTTTCTGATGATAAATTTATAAATATTCAAAAAACATACTTAACTGGATATGACGCTACTTACTATATAAATGGTTATAATACTTATACTTATCAGTATTATGAAGAAAGTTTAAATGAAATTGTATCTGCAATGAAAGAAAATTTAGAAATTACAAAACCAGAAATGATTAAAGAATTTAGCTTTTCTGTTAACAAAATTTACGAAATACCGGTAATTGGTAAAAAGTATTCAAATATTAAGAAAAATGAAGGCCTTCCTAATTTTATAGGAAATAGTGAAGAATATACTAATGAATGGCTTAGAGCTAGGGATATAACCCTTAATGTTAGTTATAATGAAGATAATAATTGTGATGATGGTAGAGTTATAAGTCAAAGTATTCATGCGGGTACAATTACAAGCAATATTAGTAGCTTAGATGTTACAGTGTGTAAAAAGGTAAAAAACTCAGAAAATGATATTAATAATGTCCCTTCTTATGAAGACTTAATTGATGAACCAATTGAAAATTTAATTGGTCCTAGAGAAGATGATTAAAACACCGAAATATTGGTGTTTTTTTGTGCTTAACATAATAAAACAGAGAAGGTAGATTATATTTAAATTGAGCTAAAATTTATGAATATTATATTTTAAAAAAAGGTAATATTAGGTTAATAAAATAGAATAATTTAACATAAACATTAACTTGACACGGGGGGGCCGTTTATATAATTAGATAGAAAATAGAATTATATAGGTGATGTGTTA
>CAZPSA010000049.1:0-9243 GCA_964589375.1 uncultured Clostridium sp. | reverse complement strand
ATACAACTCAAGAATATACAGTTAAAGTTTATTATAATAATTTAGATGTAGATCAGTCAGCTGATTTAGGAAAAAGCTTTACATTTAAAATTGGAATAGGAGAAAAAGTTCCTGCTCCAAACGGTTGGTATGGTGCCGCAAGTGGAACACTCTTAGCCGGCATAAAAGCAAATTATAAAGTTCCGACAGAGCCATTAACAATACCTGGTGAAGCAGTATCATCAAGTACTGAAGCTGTAATGGCATCAACACCTGATGATTATGGCACTTCATATTATTTTAGAGGTAATGTGCAAAATAATTATGTAGTTTTTGCCAATATGTGCTGGCGGATTGTCAGAGTAACAGGAGATGGTTCAATTAAACTGGTGCTTTATAATTATTCAAGTACAGATTGTACCGAAACTGGAGACGATTTAGCCTTTGCCAGATATAGTGGTGATACATATAAAACAGATTATAATACTGAAGAAAATATGATGCGAGTAAGCGCTAGTGGTAGTAATAATAAATATAACATAGTTTTCTTAGCGCCTGGCTATACATCTGGCCCCATGTGTTATGAAGGCCGTTGCGGCAGTTTTATGTACGGAACAAAAAGCCCATACTCTTCTTCAGCGACTTATTCAGAAATATATGAAAATGTATATAAAAGTGCTATTTTAACTAACTTAGAAACATGGTATTCAAATAATATTGTGCAATATGAAGATAAATTGGCTGATATAATATGGTGCAATGAAAAAAAATGAAGTAGATGTAAATGGACTGAGTTTAATCTGCCCAAATGATAGGAATGGGGGTAATTTATTCAAACTTACTGTTGCTGATGTTTTAAATGGTAATGGTGCATTAGATAAAAAAATTGGCTTATTAACTGCTGATGAGGTGCAGTATGCCGGACTAAAATATTGGGTAACCAATATCAACTCAAATTATTTAACTGAAAATGTTGCATCTAGTACCGATTGGTGGACTTTGACTGCTGATGATTACCATGGCGATTATGGCCCCTTGGTTTCTGATGTGCGAGGAGATGGTAAAATAGGAACGCGTGTCGCTGCTTATTCAGTAGCCCTTAGACCCGCAATTGCTTTAAAGAAAACAACAACAATATCTTCTGGAACCGGTACTGCCACAAATCCCTTCTTAATAAACTAAAGCATTATTCATTAATAGTGCTTTTTATTTGCGTTAGCTTAAAAATAATTATATAATCTTTATGAAATGAGTGATATATATGTCTTTTACTACTCAAATTAAAGATGAAATAACTAAAATATTTTTAAGTTCTCTAGAAGACTTAACTTCCTTACAAGCCTATTTATCTTTTAATAGTACCACTACTAATGAAGAAATAACAATATTTACGGAAAATGCTTCTGTTGCTAGATGGTTATTTAAACTCCTTAAAGCATTTTATAATGTCGAAATAGGATTAACCGTAAGAACTATTAAAAGATTTAAAAAGAAAAATATTTACATTTTGGAAATAAAAGATAAAGTAGATACTATAACTAATGATATGAATAATACCATAAATAATATAAAAGAATTATCTAAAGAAGAAAAAGTAGCGTTCTTAAAAGGGGTCTTTTTATCATGTGGTAGTGTTAACGATCCTAAGAAAAGCACATACCATTTAGAATTTTTTACCAAAGATAAAAAAAGTGCTAGTTTAATAAATCACTTACTTAGAGATTTATCTTTAGATAGTAAAATTCTAAAAAGAGAAAAACAATACATGATATATATTAAAAAGAGTGAAAATATCTCAGATTTAATTAATTATCTTGGGGCAGTTAATTCCTTATTTTATTTTGAAGATATCAGAATATATAAAGATCATAAAAATATGGTAAATCGTTTAAATAACTGTGAACAAGCAAACGTTGAAAAATCTTTAAAGAGTAGTAAAGCAATGATTGAAAATATCAACTATCTAGAAGAAAATCATCTAATAAACTTATTAGATGATAGAACCAAAGAAATTATCTCCTATAAGAAAAAATATCCTGATACATCAATGGGAGAATTATCTGAAATTATCTCTTTAGAAACAACTAAACCCATTACTAAATCAGGAATAAATCATCATTTTAGAAAAATCAATGAATTAGTAAAAAAACATAAATCTAAATAATTTTATCAACTATACCATACTTAATTGCACTTTTTGCGTCCATATAATAATCTTGTAAAGTATCTTTATTTATTTTATTTAAAGACTTACCAGTTTTAGAAGCTAAAATTAAATTTAGTTTCTTTTTGATGGCTAATATTCTTTCAGCATGAATTTTAATATCTGAGGCTTTTCCTTCGGTACCACCTAAAACTTGATGGATCATAACTTCAGTATTTGGAAGAATTAATCTTTTGCCATTTGAGCCCGCTGCTAAAAGAATAGCCCCCATACTAGCACATAAACCAATCCCAACTGTTGAAACGTCACTTTTAATATAATTCATTGTATCATAAATTGCTAAACCTGATGTAACACTACCTCCTGGTGAATTAATATATAAATAAATATCTTGATTATTTAAAGCATCTAAATATAATAGCTCACTAATAACTAAATTAGCTGTATCATCATTTATCTCGCCATTAATAAAAATAATTCTTTCTTGTAAAAGCTTAGTATAAATATCAAATATCTTTTCTCCATTATAATTTTTTTCAATAATATTTGGTACGATTAGCATATTTTTTCACCCATTAATATCTTAGATTATTTAATCTTTTTTTATACCTTAAAAAACATTTAAATTTTAGACAAATTTTGCTATAATATCGTTGTTATTTAGGAAGAAAGTGAAATTATGATTAAAGGTAAACCATTCGTTAAGTGGGCAGGAGGAAAAAGACAAATAATAGATAAGTTAAAAAAATATATTCCCGATGAATATAATACTTATTATGAACCTTTTGTTGGAGGAGGGGCTTTATTATTTGAATTAGCACCTAAAAATGCTGTTATTAATGATTCTAACAAGGAACTAATGAATGTATATAATGTTTTATGTAATGAAGAAAAGTTTAAAAAAATGTGTGCAACTTTAAGATCTTATGAAACTCTTCATAGTGAAGAATTCTATTATGAACTTAGAAATAAAGACCGTAAGAAAAGTGCTTATGACAGACTTTCTGACTATACTAAAGCAGCCCGAACTATCTATTTAAATAAAGCTTGTTTTAATGGTTTATATCGAGTTAATAGTAAAAATGAATTTAATGTTCCTTTTGGTAAAAAGACTAAAGTTAATACTTATGATGGTGGTAATTTAATAACAGTAAGTAATTACTTAACAATGAATAATATTAAGATATTATGTACTGATTTTGAAGAAGCCGTTAAAGATGCTAAAACAGGCGATTTTGTTTATTTTGATCCCCCTTATGATTCTGAAAAAACTATCTTTAATAACTATACTTTAGAAGGATTTGATAAGGAAAGTCAGCGAAGACTTGCTAAAGTATTTAAAGAATTATCTTCAAAGGGAGTATATGTAATGCTTTCTAATCATAATACAACTTTAATTAAAGAACTATATAAAGACTATAATATTCATATAATAGAAGCTAAAAGAAGTATAAATGCTAATGGTAAAAAAAGAGGTAATGTTGAAGAAGTAATAATTACTAATTATGAAAATGATCGTAATTTTTAATTATTATCTTAACATTTATTAAAATTATATTTAAGTTTAATCTTATTTTTGCTATACTAGTAATATAGTTAATATAAAGGGTGTGGCTAAAATGTTATTAGATAGATATAAGCATAAGCAGTATCAATCAGGATTAAAATTTGTTTTATATGTTGCGGTTAGAAAGCTATATAACTGTGATGTATTTTTTGAACATTCCTTAGATAAAGGATTATATTGTACAATTAAAACTAAACAAAAACTTACTGATAATGATATTTCTTTAATTGATCAAAAGATGAGAGAAATAATCTTAAGTGATGCTAAAATAACTCGTAAAGTAGTTACTAAAAAAGATGCTTATGAATTTTATTTAAAAATAAATGAAACAGAAAAGGCTAATAATGTCTTAAATTTAAATAATAAAACTGTAACAATCTATGAATTAATGGGTTATTACAACTATTTTTTAGATGATATGGTACCATCAACAGGTGTTCTTAAAGACTATCGTTTAAACTACTTAGGTAATAACGATTTAGTCTTAGCAACAATTGTTGATGAAACTGGGCAAGTACCTCCTTATACATCTCAAGATATGATTTTAAAAAGTTATACTGATTATCAAAACTGGTGCCGTATTCAAGGCGTAAATTATGTGTCAGATTTAAATTTAATTGTTTCAGAAAGTAAAATCAAAGACTTTATTAAGAAAAATGATATTATGATGGATAATCAACTTTATGATATGGCTAAAGTTATTAAAGATATTGAAAGAAAGATTATCTTATTAGGAGGTCCATCTTCTAGTGGCAAGACAACTAGTACTAGGAAGTTAGCACTTTATCTTACTGCTTTAGGATTAAACCCTATTTATTTAGGACTTGATGATTATTTTAAAGAAAGAACGGAATCTCCTAAAGATGAAAAAGGGGAATATGATTTTGAATCCATTGATTGTATAGATTTAGAACTATTTAATAGTCAACTTCAAAGTTTATTAAATAAAGAAGAAGTCATTGTTCCAACATTTAATTTTATTACGGGAAAAAAAGAGTATCATCGTCATATTAAACTAAAAGATAATGATATAATTTTAATTGAAGGTCTTCACTGTTTAAATGAAGAATTAACTAAGAATATTCCTTACAGTGAGAAATTAAAAGTTTATATTAGTCCTTTTATGCCATTATCAATAGATAGACATAATCACTTATCAACTGTTGATATTCGTCTTTTAAGAAGAATAGTTAGAGATAATCGCAATAGAGGCTATAATGTTACTGATACTTTAAAATCTTGGGAAAAAGTTCGTAATGGCGAAACTAAGTATGTATTTCCTTATACTAATGAAGCTAATATTATCTTAAACACAGCTTATATTTATGAAATGGGAGTGCTTAAGGTTTATGCGGAACCACTTTTATATAGTGTACCAATGGATAGTAAATATTATAATGAAGCTAAAAGATTAATTAATGAACTTCAAATGTTTTTCCCTATATCGAGTGAATATTTAAGTGATACTAATATTTTAAGAGAATTTATTGGCGAAAGCTATTTTGAATAGGAGAGATTAGAATGAAAAGGATTGTTATTAATGGTTTTGGAAGAATTGGAAGATTAGCATATCGTATGTTAGTTGGTAGTGCAGATTATGAAGTAGTTGCAATAAATAGTCATGGCTCACCTGAAGATATTGCTTATTTACTTAAATATGATAGTGTTCATCGTAATTTTATGACTGATGAAATAAGTTATGATGAAGATGGAATAAATGTATATGATATTCATACGAAAGTCTTAACAATAGATGATCCTAAAGATTATCCTTGGAAGGAACTTAACGTAGATTTAGTATTAGAATGTACTGGTAAGTTTACCGAATTAGATAAGGCTAAAAAGCATATTTTAGCTGGGGCTAAGCACGTTATTATTTCTGCTCCCGGTAAAGGTGATATGAAAACTATAGTATATGGCGTAAATGATGAAGAGCTATCTAAAGATGATGAAATAATATCGGCAGCTTCTTGTACTACTAATTGTTTAGCCCCAGTTTTAAAAATATTAAATGACAATATTGGTATAAATTCAGGATTTATGACTACTATTCATGCTTATACAAATGATCAAAATACGCATGATGGTTCTCATAAAAAGGGCATTAAATCAAGAAGAGGAAGAGCTGCTAGTGAAAACATTATTCCTGCTTCAACTGGAGCCGCTAGTGCTATTGGAAAAGTTATTCCTGACTTGTTGGGAAAAATGGCTGGTTCAGCTTTAAGAGTGCCTGTCAGCGATGGTTCTTGTATTGATTTAACACTTAATATGAAAAGAGAAACTAATATTGATGAAATAAATCATATTTTTGAAAATAATCAAAGTGAAGTAATTAAAATAACTAATGATCCAATCGTATCATCTGATATAATAGGGCAAAATCTAGGGGCTTTAGTAGATGCTAAATTAACCAATGTTTTAGATAATGATAAAAAGGTTATTAAAGTAATTGCTTGGTATGACAATGAATATGGATATATAGCCCAAATGGTCAGAACTATGGATAAATTATTAAAGTTAGAAAATTAAGTATTTAAATATACTTTTTTTTATATACTTAAATATGAAAATATTAAAAATATTAATTCTAATTATTATTATAAGCTACTCTTTAGTCTTTTGGCTTTTATATATAAATGATATTGTTTTAGGACTAGGTTTTTTAAGATATTTAAAAGATATCTTTACTCATTTAGAAACTTTAGTTATATTTCCAGCCTTATATATGCTCATAAAAACTTTACAATCTTCCTTTTAAATGCTAAGATTATCTTGTAGAAAGATGGTCAAGATGAAGAAAATTTTTATGTTATTTTTATTATTAATATGTCCTTTAATGGTTAATGCCAAAGAATTCGAAGTTGTAAACCATTTAATTGATGCTGAAGTAGAATTAGCAGGGGGTATAACAGTTAGAGAGCTTATTACAACTGAAGGTAAAACTGATATGTTTCATCGTAAACTTAACTATTATAGTTTTAAAGATACTGCGTGGGATGGTAAAGAAATTGATTTAGATAATGGTACTATTTATAATGGTAGTGGCATTACTAATATTAAAGTAAGTGCTTTTCCTATAACTGAAGAAATTGATTTAAATGATTTAGACAAAGATTTAAAGAATTATTTTAGTGTTTTTAATATTAAAAATCCTTCTTCTAATACTTATCAAGCAACTGATAATCAAGATGGCACTTATGATTTATATATATATGATGGTTCAAAGGAAGAAAATGTTGCCTATTATATTGAGTATTCAATAACTAACGTAGTTGTAAAACATAATGATATTAAAGAATTAAATTACTCTTTTAAAAACTTAAATTATAATGCTAAAAATACTCTTATTAGAGTAATTCTTCCATTTGCTACTACCGATACAGATAATTTTAGAATTTATTTTCATGGTAATCAAAGTGGAACTTATCAGGAAATAAAAAATGATGATGGTGGTATATGGGGTGGAGCAGTAAGCTTTTCTGAAATGAAAAATGAAGCCAATGTTCGAATGATTATTCCTCAAGAATCAGTTAGTGTTGATATATTTTTAAATAATTCAGAAATAGACGCTAAAGAAGAAATTGAAAAAATTGAAAATGCTAAAATGAATAAAACTAAAAATAATAATAAAATAATAGATTATGTTAAATGGATTTTAATTGGAATATCAGTTATATATTTATTAATAATGTATGTTATTTTAAAATTAAAAGTAAAAGTATTAGATATTGTATATTTATTATTTGGACTATTTATTGCTTTATTTAACTTTCTATTTAGTTTTAATTTATGGTATTTATATTTAGTCTTAATTTTACCTATTATCTTTATTGTTTTAAGAAAATTATTATTTAAATAGAAGACCTTTTGTCAAGTTATTAGCTTTATTTGACAACTTAGGTCTTTTTTTTGACTAATTATGATAGAATTTTTTTGAGGAGTCTTATTATGAAAAGAAGTAATAAAAAAAAGAAAATCCAATTATTTTATAAAATATTATCTTTTATTTTAGTAATTCTAACGGTTTTATTAGCGGGTGTTTTAATTTATAATAATGTTCTTTTAGTAAAGTATTTAATTATTTTGTTAACAGTTTTATTTGCTTTAGTTTTGTTAGTTATTTATAAACTTAATTCTCGTAATCGTTTATTTACAAAATTAGTTTGTTCTACTTTAGGTATTATAACGATTGTTTTAGAAATTATGGGGTTATTTGCTTTATTTGGTGCATTTAATTTATTTGATGTAATAAATAGTAATAGGTATGTTTATGAAAGTTATGGTCTTTATGTTTTAAGTGATAGTAATATTAAGGATATTAAAGATTTAACTAATGAAATGATTGCTACTTATTTTGAAAATGAAGATAGTCAAAAGTTAGCATTAGATAAGTTATTAAATATAAAAAAATTTGATTATAAAGTTTTAGATAGTCAAAGTAAAGCTATAAGTGATGTTAAAGAGGGAAAATATAAAGCACTTTATATTGGGGAATCTTTTATGGATATTTATTTAGAAGAACATCCTGAAGAGTTTATTTTAATTAAGTCTTTTGAAATTAAGTATAAAAATGTTAATAGTTTTAATGAAATAGATGTTACTAAAAAGCCTTTTGCTGTTTATTTAAGTGGAGTGGATTCTTATGGTAAAGTGAATAATAGTGCTCGAAGTGATGTTAACTTGCTTCTAGTGGTAAATCCTAAAACTGGAAAAGTATTAATAATTAATACTCCAAGAGATTATTATGTAACCTTAAATAGTAAAAATGCCCAAGATAAATTAACTCATGCTGGTATATATGGGATATCTGAATCTGCTAAGACCCTAGGAGATTTATATGATTTAGAGGTTAATTATTATGCTCGAGTAAATTTTACCTCGTTTGTTAAAATTATTGATAAATTAGGGGGAGTTACAGTTAATGTTGAAAAGCCAGATTATAGTTATAATTTAGGTATTAATTGTGGTAATAAGGTTTGTGAGCAAAATTCTAAAAGACAATTTGGCAGTAATATGATTTATATTACTCCCGGGGTTAGAACTTTAAGTGGAGAAGAAGCATTAAGTTATGTTCGTAATCGTCATCAGTATAAAGATGGAGATCTAGCAAGAGGACGTCATCAACAAGATGTTTTAACTGCTATAGTAGATAAAGCAATTAGTCCGGTAATATTAACTAAATATATGGGATTAATGGATGCTTTAAGTGAAGGAATTAAGACTAATATTGATCAAAAAACTGTAACTAAACTAGTAAATTATCAATTGGATAAGAATATAAATTGGCAAGTTGAAACAATTAATGCGACCGGTAAAGATGCTTATAAAGCTTGCTATTCAACAGGAACATCTAAGTTATATGTTATTGAACCAGATGAAGAAGTTTTAATAGATATTAAAAATAAGATAAATGAAACCATGAGCTTATAACTCATGGTTTTAAAATAAAAAAGCAAGACGAGCTTGCTTAAAGTCAACTTGGTGACCCGTACGGGGTTCGAACCCATAAATGCATGCGTGAAAGGCATGTGTG
>CAZPSA010000048.1:0-9294 GCA_964589375.1 uncultured Clostridium sp. | reverse complement strand
TCACAATCAAAGCTACCTACAAAGTAGGAATAACGGTAACTCTAGATTTAGATGGGGGAACGACTACGCAAAAGTTAAATAATTATTATTATGAAGGAGATACTATAACATTAACAGAACCCCAAATAAGTGGTTGTACTTTTGGTAGTTGGTTAATTACAAGTGGAGATGCTACAATTGAAAATAATACGTTAACTATAAATAAAACAAGTGTAGTAGTAAAAGCTATATATCAAGGAAGTTGGAATTATAATTATGCGGGTGATTATCAAAAATTTATCGCACCGGTTTCAAATACATATAAAATAGAATTATGGGGAGCTCAAGGTGGTGGTACAAGTGAGTATCCAGGAGGAAAAGGGGCATATACTAGTGGCTATATAGATCTTGAAAAAGGCGAAACTATATACATTTATGTTGGCGGCAGTGGAACTTTAAATAGTGCAACTTCTGGTGGATATAATGGTGGTGGCTCAGGTTCTTATCAGGATGCAGATCCTAACGCAACAATAAACAAATTTGGTGGCGGCGGCGGCGCAACGGATATAAGATTAAAATCTGGTGCGTGGGACAATGCCACATCTTTAAACTCTAGAATAATGGTTGCAGGTGGCGGCGGCGGTTCTTTTATTTATAGTGTTATGTATTCTGCATTAGGAGCCGGCGGCGGCACGCTAGCGGGGGAAGATGGTGATTATCTTCGTGGTGAGTGTTCTACAACAAATGAAACATATCATTTTGCGACTGGTGGTATGCAAAATTCAGGAGGTATAAGTGCAAACGGATATACACCTTATTTTGATGGTTCTTTTGGTAAAGGTGGAAATGGTGCAACAGGAGTAGGGACTGGTGGCGGCGGCGGATATTATGGTGGCGGTGGAACTGGCAATAGAGCTTGCTCATCTCAAGGCGGCGGCGGAGGCTCATCATTTATATCTGGTTATGCCGGAGCAAATGCAATTACATCAGAAACTGATCGTACACCAACTAATCAAACAATCCATTATAGCAGCAAATATTTTATCAATGCTAAAATGGAAAGTGGAGTAAATACAGGTAATGGTAAAGCTAAAATAACAATTGAAACACCACCTAAAAAGACAAATACAAAACTTAATAATGTCCGTTATATAAAAGATTGTATTAATGGTGTTCAAAACGACGGATCATGGTTAGAATATAACACTTGGATTGAACTTCAAGCTATGAAAAATGGGATTAATTTAGCCTTAAATAAAAATGTTCTATATACAACTGCTTCGATAGATATAGAACCATATTATAATATAGTAGATGGTAATATTGATGGAACAAATTTAAATCAAAGAGGAACATCTAATGGTTTTGGGGAACAATGTATAACCGTAGATTTAGAAAATACTTATAACTTAGATGAAATTGTCATATGGCATTTTTGGCAATATCAAACTGGTGTTACATCACATTTGTATTATAATAATACGACTTATGTTTCATCAGATAATGTTAATTGGACAAATGTTACAATGAAAAGTCAAGTAGAAACAAGCAACGGTCGAAGAATAAGTGCTTATGAAAATACCCTAGCGGCGAACTCATATACCATAACAAATTTGTTTGAAAATAGTAGTTTCGAAGCAGAAACAACAGGTATTACAAATACAAACTATACAAATTTTAGTTCTTTAAATGGTTTAACTAGATATACAAGTACAATATCTAAATATGGCTTAAGCTCTATTCTAAATTATCATGCTGACCAATATAGTGCTGTGTATTCAATTTGGCATGATACATGGAATAATATTCCTGCAATCCCTAATCACATATATTATCATTCTGTTTGGATTAATAATGTTTCTTTTGGTAATGATAATAATAATTATTTTCATCTGGGATTTTATTATGATAATGCTGACCACTGGGCTGATTGGGGTTCTAGTGCAATTAGTTTGAGAAATTGGCAATTAGTTTCAGCATTAAGTCAAGCACCAGCTGTTTCTTCGAGAATTGCCCTTGCGATTGCTGATTCTTCATCGACGAACCATGGTCAATGGTTTTTCTCAGATGGCTTAATGGTAATCGACTTGACCGCAACTTTTGGTGCTGGTAATGAACCAACTAAGGAATGGTGTGATGAAAATATACCATATTTTACAGGTACCATATCCCTTAAACTTAACAATTCATGATTAAAAACTCTAATAAATCTGAAAATTACTACTAATTTGCATATTAAATATAATACTTGTAATACAAATTATTATTTCTTACTTGAAATGAGTTAAGAATAATGCTAAGATATGTAAGAAATCACTGATAAAGGACACGATTTATAGTTTAGATTTTTAGAAAGTTCGTGGTTGATGAAAACGGATATGAAGAACTATATATTACTACCTTTTAGAGATATTAATAGTATCCGCTTTAAAAGCGTTATCAAATTAAGTTAAATAAAGGATGGTACCGTGAGTAAAATCACTCCTTAGGTATCATCTTTTTTGTTTATTAGGAGGAGGAAATAATTATGATAAACATTAAAGAAAATGCTGAACTTAACAAATTAAACCATTCTTGTGCTCATTTATTAGCTCAAGCAGTAAAACACTTATATCCAGATGCTAAATTTTGGGTTGGCCCTGTAATTGAGGAAGGTTTTTATTATGATATTGATTTAGGAGATAAAACTTTAACTAATGAAGATTTACCGCAAATTGAAAAGGAAATGAAACGTTTAGCTAAAGATGGAAAGCGAATTATTAGAGAAGAAATCACTAAACAAGAAGCCCAAGAAAAATTTAAAAATGATCCATATAAATTGGATTTAATTAGTAGAATGGATGAAGAAAATACTATAATTTCAATGTATACCCAAGGTGATTTTACTGATCTTTGTCGTGGACCTCATGTTGAAACTACAAAATTATTAAAAAATTTCAAACTATTAAAGGTTAGTGGAGCTTATTTTAAAGGTGATGCGAATAACAAAGTATTACAAAGAATATATGGAGTTTGTTTTGGAACCCCTGAAGAATTAGAAAATCATTTAAATATGCTAGAAGAAGCTAAAAAACGTGATCATAAAAAATTAGGTAAAGAATTAGAATTATTTATGATTAGTGAATATGGCCCAGGATTTCCTTTCTTTTTACCAAATGGAATGATTTTAAGAAATATCTTAGAAAATTTCTGGTATGAAGAGCATACAAAAGAAAACTATATTTTTATAAAAACACCTATAATGCTATCTAAGGAATTATGGGAAGTATCAGGACACTGGGCAAACTATCGTGAAAATATGTATACATCAAGTATTGATGAAAATGAATTTGCGATTAAACCTATGAATTGTCCTGGTGGAATGTTAGTTTATAAAAACTCTCTTCATTCTTATAAGGATTTACCTATTAGATGTGGAGAATTAGGTCAAGTTCATCGCCACGAAGCAAGTGGGGCTTTAAATGGCTTATTTAGAGTTCGAACATTTACTCAAGATGATGCTCATATTTTTATGAGGGAAGACCAAATCGAAAGCGAAATAATAAGCTTAATATCATTTATTGATCGTATTTATAAAATATTTGGCTTAAGTTATGAAATAGAACTATCAACTAGACCCGAAGACAAATATATTGGTACTATTGAAAGCTGGAATAAAAGCGAAGCTATTTTAGAAAAAGCTTGTCATGAGGCCGGACACGATTGTAAAATAAACCCTGGAGATGGGGCATTCTACGGACCAAAATTAGATTTTCATATTAAAGACTCCCTTGGTAGAGTATGGCAATGTGGAACTATTCAGCTAGATGCTAATTTACCAGAAAGATTTGACTTAAGTTATATTGATACCGATGGTACTAAAAAAAGACCAATTATGCTTCACAGAGTTATTTTTGGTTCAATAGAACGATTTATCGGAATTTTAATCGAACATTTTGCCGGAGCTTTCCCATTATGGTTATCACCAGTACAAATGACAATTATTCCCGTTAATAATGAGTATCATTTAAAATACGCTACTGAAGTATTTAATACTTTAAAAAATGCCGGTTTTAGAGTAAAATTAGACGATAGAAATGAAAAGCTATCATACAAAATGAGAGAAAGTCAAACTAAAAAAGTTCCTTTAACTTTAGTATTAGGCGATAAAGAAAAAGAAGGAAAATCTATAACTTATAGAGTTCATGGTTCTAATGAGAGTAATACTTTAGAACTTAATGAATTTATTCTAAAAGTTAATAATAATATAGAAGAAAAAAGAATTGACTATAAATTATAATTTTAATAGTCTTAAACTCATATAAAGTCTTAGTTTAAAAAGTGTAACTACAATTTGCAGAGAAACTCTCCCATCAATACATTGCACTTAATTAAACATATAAGATGAACTTATGGGTTCTTTTTTTATAACTTAAAATAAAGGAAACTATATCTTTTTAGTTAATATAAATAATAGATGACATATTTTGACATAATCCTGCCTTCTTTAAATTTATAATAATTATGGTGATTAAATGAAAAAATTTATTCCTTATATATTATCTTTAGTGGTAGGAACAATATTTGGATTTGTTATATTTCAAAATAATAGTGATAAGATTACACGAGTTTTTAGCGAAGAAATAAATGCAACTGCATTTCAATTAGGTGTTTTTAACTCCTTAGATTTAGCAAAAGAATATCAAAAAAAGTATCCTTCCTCTATCATTATGACTGATGATGATGTTTACAGAGTGCATATAAGTATTCTTACAAATAGTAATACTATTTCTAAAATGGAAGAGTATTTAAACAAAAAAGAAATTGCCTTTTATAAAAAAGAAATTGTTATAAATGATTCTTCACTTATTAATGCTTTAAATAATTATGAAAAAAATATGTTATCTGGAAATGATACTACTTTTATTAGTTTAAATAATTTAATACTAGAAAGTTATGGAGCCAATATATGAAAATAAAAGATTTACCAAACGAAGAAAAACCACGTGAAAGATTGTTAAAATATGGTGCTAGTAATATTAGTAATGAAGATTTAATATCTATTCTTTTAAGAACTGGTTGCCGAGATGAGAGTGTTAAAGACTTAAGTAATAAAATATTAAGTAAAATTCAAACTATTGAAGATTTAAAAGAACTTTCTATAAATGAGTTAACTGCTATAAAAGGGTTAGGAAGAACAAAAGCTATAACGCTTTTAGCAGCCATTGAACTTGGGAAGAGAGTAGATAATAAATCGATAAAAGAAAGTATTACTCTTAATAATACCGAACTTGTCCATAAATTTTTTGCTAGTTTAATCTCATCTTCAAAACAAGAACAGCTACTTGTCATTTTATTAGATAATAAAAAAAGACTAATATCCTATGAAATAATGTATAAGGGGACCGAAAATTCTTCGGTAGTAAGTCCTAAAGAAATATATAACTATGCCATTAAAAATCGTGCTTCGGCAATTATCATTATGCATAATCACCCATCAGGTTTAATAGAACCAAGTGCAGCGGATATCGAAATGACTAATTCTTTAGTATATACTGGTAAAATTATTGGCATTCCTCTTTTAGATCATTTAATAACAAATGGTCAAAATTATTATAGTTTTTTTAATGAGATGATTAAAAATGAAATATAAAGTAAGCTATTTTTTAATAATTATTCTTTTTGTTTTAATGCGTAATCCTTTTTTAAAACTTATTAATAATATTCAAAAAAATTTTAATAACAAAACCCCAAATTTAGAGATAAAAATGTTAAAAGAACAAAATGATTATTTAAATAAAAAATATGAAGAACTACTAAACTTTAAAAATAACATTAATATAGAATACAAATATACTATTACTAATACTTTTACTAATAGTTATAGTTTTAATAATATTTTAATAAAAGGAATTAATTATAATCTTTATGATGAAGTAGTTGATGAAATGGGATTAATAGGAATTATTAGTAAAATTAATAATGATTATAGTGAAGTTAAACCTTTGTATAAGACAAATATTTTAGTAAAGATAAATGATGTAAGCGGCAAGATTTCTTCATATGATGAAAATCTAAATCTTATAATTAATGATTTATCAAATTATGATGAAATAAATGTTAATGATAAAGTTTATAGTAGTAATGGTAATTATATAGGTAAAATTATTAAAATAGAGAAAGCTGACTTTGATAAAAAAGTTTATGTTAAAATGGCAGGTAATATTAAATCTAGCTATGTGGCGGTAGTGGATGGGATATGATTATAGATACGTTTATTTATAATACAGAAGGAATATTACTTGCTTCTTTATTACTATATATATTTTGTTTAAATGACCATCTTTTATATTTTATTTTAACTATTGATATTATTATAAATGGTATCCCTTTTATAACTTTTCTAATAATTCTTCTTTATTACTTAAATAAAAAAATATTTCAATATATTAATAATAACTTTATTAATCAATTTATTATGATTATAGTTTATTACTTTCTTTTTGGAATAATTCTTTTTAGTATTTATAACCATTTTAATATGTACATTATTAAGCTTCTAATTAATAACGCCCTTTATAACATAACATATTATTTTTTTGGTCTTTTATATATTCGAGAAAAATATAATTTAATGGTGACATATGAAGAATAAAAAGTATCTAAAATCATTAATCATTAGAGTATTAATTAGTATAATTTTATTTTTAGGAGTTTCTATTTTTGTACGATTAAGTGATAAAAACTTACTTTTGTATAAAAATAATATTTATGATAAAACCTTGAAATTTACTAAAATAGCAAACTTATATAACAAGTATTTTGGTGATGTTTTACCTAAAGTTGATGATAAGGTTGTAAGCGCTAATAAGACAACTAATTATAAAACTGTTAATACATATAAAGATGGGGCTATTTTAGATGGTGTTAGTATGGTATATCCTTTTAAAAGCGGGATAGTAGTATTTGTTGGCGAAAAAGAAGAATACGGTAAAACGGTTATAATTCAAGGAATGGACGGAGTTGATTATTGGTATGGAAATATTGAGAATATCAATGTTAAATTGTATGATTATGTAGAATCAGATAATATAATTGGAAATGCAATAGATAGTAAGTTGTACGTTATCTTTATGAAAGATGGTAATATTTTAAATTATGAAGACTTTGTTTAAAGTATCACCATTAACTTATATAATATTATTTAGTGCTTTATTATGTGGATACTTTAATTATGTTTTAATTATTTTAACAATATTATTTATACATGATCTTGGCCATATTATTTTAATGAAAATATACAAGATTAATATTTATGAAATAAGTATTTTACCATTTGGTAGTATTATTAAATCTGATATAAATTATAATATTAAAAGTATTAAGCAATTTTTTATCTCAAGTGCTGGCATATTAGCAGAGATAATTCTTTTTTTCCTTTTTTCTTTTTTATATCAAATTGGATTAATTAATGATATAAGTTACAATATTTTTTTCCAGTATAACAAGCTTATTATATTTTTTAATATTTTACCTATAATACCGCTAGATGGTTCTAAAATATTACTTAGTTTAATTGAAAATATTTTGCCCTATAAATTGTGTCTAAAAGTAGTGAATATTTGTAGTTTAATATGGATTATTTTATTTATTTATTTTAATAAAATGACTTTTAACTTAATTTTAATAGGTTTATTTTTATTTTTAAAAACATATGAAGAAATACTAAATCATAAGTTAATATTTAATAAATTTCTCATAGAAAGATGTCTATATAATTTTAATTATAAAAAGGTAAAGTATGTTAAAGATATAAAATTAATATTTAAAAATAGATTAAATATTATTAATTATGAATCAGAAACTAAAGTCTTAAAGGAAAAATTTAAATATATTTGATAATGTCTTAAATATATATTATAATCAATTCAGGGGAGAAAGTATGAGTTTAGATTATGTTTTATATAATTATGAACGCTATTTAAGTTCTAGTTGGGTAGTTTCTGAAATAGCATCAGAAATAAGCGATAATGTAGATGATATTATTGAAAGATTAGTAAGTAAAAAAACAAGATGTGAAGATTTTAGTGAGGAAGATGAGAAAACATTGCAGCAAGCATTGTTTCTTAGAGATGTTTACTTTAAATCAAAAAAACCAGAAATAAAAGAGAAATCAACTAATAAAACAATCAACTAGGTTTTTAGGGGACAATAAGCCGATTTTACGGGAAATAAAGGCAAAATCAATTGACATTGGCCTTTTTTTTTGCTATATTCAGTATGTTTGTAATTAATTTATAAACCGCTCTAAAAAGGTAAAAAGTTCCTAAGTGACACCTTAAAGGCGAGTCCTAAAAGATGGGAGGAAAAATTAATGAAAGCTGTAATTTTAATTGGTGGTAAACAATATTATGTTGCTGAAGGTGACGAAATTTTTGTTGAAAAATTAAACGTTGAAGATGGCAAAAGTATTGATATTACTGAAGTTTTATCAGTAGATGGCAAAACTGGAACACCATATGTTGAAGGTGCAAAAGTTACTTGTGAAGTTGTTAAAACTGGTAAACAAAAGAAAATTGTTGTCTTTAAGTATAGACCTAAGAAGAAATATCGTCTAAAACAAGGTCATAGACAACCTTATACAAAATTAATCGTTAAGAAAATTGTTGGTTAATTATGATTAAAGTTAAAACTACGAATAATAAAATAGTTATTAATGGCCATGCTAATTTTGCTTCATATGGCAAAGATATTGTGTGTGCGGCAGTATCATCAGTAGTAACTACATCTGTTAATGATATGTATGTTGTTAATAAAGATGCAATTAAATTTTTAGATGATGGTAAAATAATGACTATTGAAATTATTCAAGATGATGATTTAATTAATAAGTTATTTAATAATTTAAAAGAATTGTTAAAAGAACTTGCTAATGATTATCCTAAGAATATTAAAGTTGAAAGTGAGGAATAGAAAATGTTATATATAAAATTAAATATTCAACGTTTCGCTCATGTTAAGGCTCAAGGTTCTACTCAAAATGGTAGAGATTCTGAAGGACGTAGATTAGGTGCTAAACTTGCTGATGGACAAGCAGCTAAAGCTGGTGCTATTATATATCGTCAAAGAGGAACAAGAATTTACCCTGGTACAAATGTTGGCATGGGAAAAGATCATACTTTATATGCTTTAGTAAATGGAGTAGTAAAATACGAAAGACTAGGCAGAGATAAGAAAAAAGTATCCGTATACGAAATTTAATTTTTAATTATGAAGTCTATGGTTAATATCATAGACTTTTTTGGTGGTAAAAATTAACTTGACACGGGGGAGACT
>CAZPSA010000047.1:0-10073 GCA_964589375.1 uncultured Clostridium sp. | reverse complement strand
TATTTTCTATCTAATTATATAAGCTACCCCCCCCGTGTCAAGTTAATTTTCACTATCAAAAAAGTCTATGGTATTAACTAGCTATATTTACCAGTTCTACATAGACTTAATTTAATTTTTTTCATAATTAATTATATTCTTGACGGATTATTATCTATTTCTAAGTTAACTTTACTATTTGATTTATAAAGCTCATCTAACTCCAATAAACTTTGTTTTATCATATCATAACTTTTATATTTTAAAATTATTTGAAAGCGATATATTCCATTTATTTTAAACATAGCAGCCGTAGTAGGCCCTAAAATCAATACATTTTTTAATTTTTGACTTAAGAAAGCATGAACTCGGTTAATTTCTTTGCCGGCTTCATCATAATTCTTAGAAGCAATTTTAATTACTGTTAAATAGAAATATGGCGGATATTTTAGCAGTCTTCTAATATTCATCTCATAATCATACATGGATAAATAATTGTTTTCTTTAACATAATTTAATGTCTTATTGAAAGGGTTAAATGTTTGAATTACAACTTCTCCTGCTAAGTCCTTTCTTCCTGCTCTTCCAGCAGTTTGGCTTAATAATTCAAAAGTTCTTTCTCCGCTTCTAAAATCCGGAATATTTAACGTATCATCAGCATTTATTACTCCTACTAAAGTAACTCTCGGAAAATCAAAACCTTTACTTATCATTTGTGTACCAACAATAATATCAATATTTCCATTTTCTATTTCTTTAATTATTCTTTCTTGACTACCCTTTCTACTAGTTGTATCAGCGTCCATTCTGACAATTCTAGCATCTTTATATCTTTCCTTTAGGGTTTCTTCTAACTTTTCTGTACCTAAACCATATGATGTTAAAGCTTTTTCTTGACAAGAAGGACATATTTCTTCGTTTAAAACTGTATAACCACAATAATGACACCTTAAATGATTTGAGGTTTTATGATAAGTAAGAGTTATATCACAATGAGGACACTTATAAGTATAACCACAATTTTTACAAGTTACCATAGTTGTAAATCCTCTTCTATTTAATAAAATAATTATTTGTTCTTTTTTTTCTAATCTAATTTTAATTTTCTCATCAAGTAAGGTACTAATTATCATATTTCTTTTTTTATACTCAGCTTGCATATCAACTAAATAAATTTGCGGTATCTGGGCTTTGCCAATTCTATTTGTTAAAGTTAGAAGTTTATATACCCCTTTATTTGCTCTAGCCATACTTTCTAAAGATGGGGTTGCACTGCCAAGAACAACTGGGCAATTATGATATTTTCCCCTCCAAATAGCAATATCTCTAGCATGATATCTAGGATTACTATCTTGTTTATAATTAGAGCTTTGTTCTTCATCTAAAATAATTAAACCTATATTATTTAAAGGCGCAAATATTGCACTTCTAGTTCCTACCACTAAATGAACACTTCCATTTAATATTTTATGGTATTCATCATACTTTTCCCCTTCTGATAAAGCACTATGAAAGATCGCAACATCATTGCCAAACTTAGCATAAAAACGATTAATTATTTGCGTAGTTAAACTTATTTCTGGGACTAAAACTATTGCCGTTTTACCAGTTTCAATTACTTTTTCAATGGCTTTAATATATACTTCTGTCTTACCAGAGCCAGTAATTCCCCAAAGTAAGAATACATTATGATTATTAAAAGAAGAAATTATACTTTCATATGCTATATTTTGTTCTGATGTAAGAGTTTTATCTAAGCCTACTATCTTTTCTTTATTTATTCGATAACTATTTTCTTTTATTATCTTGATAATATCAGCTTTTAATAAAGGATCAATAACACTTTTATCAATCTTCTTCTTTAATATTTTAGGTTCTAATAGTAGTCTATTTAATAGGCTATTACATCTTCTTTTTTTCGGATTTTCCTTAATAAATTGATCTAATAGTTCAGGATTTTTCAAAATAATATATTCTTCTTGTTTTTGATAATTAGAAGTTATTTTTTTTACTTTCATACTTGATGGTAACATACACTGATAACTAGTAATTAATGAGCAAAGCGTATTTTGATTAATATATTTTCCTAATGCTAGAAGTTCTTCATTTAAAGTAAATTCTAAATCTGATATAGTAATTATTTCTTTTAATTCATATGTATCTTCAAAGTTATCTTTTATATTTATAACAAACCCCGTAACCTCTATTTTGCCAAATGGTACTAAAACTTTCATCCCAACTTTTAGTTTATCTTGTAAGTTTAATGGCACTATATAAGAAAATGCTCGATCAATTGTTTTTGCCCCATATCCAATTAATACTTCTGCTATCATTTATATCACCTGCCTTAAACATATTATATTATACACTACTTAATTTTTAAATTAAATTTTTATATTCATTATAAATACCAATTTCTGGAAATTGACTATAGCATACAATTGTTTTATAATGGGATTGGTGTTGACAATGAACGAATTTAGTAAAAGAGAAATTATTGCAATTGATTTAAAAAGCTTTTTTGCTTCTTGTGAATGTATTGAACGCGGTCTTGATCCTTTTAAAGTTCCGCTGGTGGTTTGTGAGCCTAATCGTAATGGTGCAATTACTTTAGCAGTTAGTCCCTATTTAAAGAATTTGGGAGTTAAAGGTAGAAGCCGAGTTTATGAATTACCAAAAAATATTAAAATTATTAAAGTTCCTCCTAGAATGAGTTTATATATTAAAAAAAGCAAAGAGGTTTTAAGTATATATTTAGAATTTATTGCTAGTGAAGATATGCATGTATATTCTATTGATGAGGTATTTTTAGATGTTACGGATTATTTAAAAATGTATAAAATGAATTCTTTTGAACTCGCTCAAACTATTTTAAAAAGAATAGAAACTAAAACGGGGCTTACTGCTACAGCGGGAATTGGGCCTAATTTGCTTTTAGCTAAAGTCGCGATGGATATTGAAGCTAAACATATAAAAAATAATATTGCCCTATGGACTTATGATGATGTTAAGACTAAATTATGGAGTATTACTCCCCTATCTAAAATGTGGGGAATTGGGCCTCGTCTTGAGAAAAGATTAAATAAACTAGGCCTTTATAGTATTAAAGATATTGCTAATTATGATAAAAATAAGTTAAGAGATAAATTTGGTATTATTGGGGAAGAATTATGGAACCATGCTAACGGAATTGATTTAGCTAGAATTAGTGATTTTAATTATATTCCTAAGGATAAATCTATTAGTCATAGTCAAGTATTATTTAAAGATTATGATGAGAATAATGTTATGTTAATTATTAAAGAAATGATTGCAGTTCTAACTAAAAGACTTAGAGAAAATAAAAAACATACGGCATTAATTGGTTTAGGAATTGGTTATTCTAGAAATGTTGGGGGAGGTTTTTATCATACGCAAAAGTTAGATATGGCAACTGATAGTGAACAACTTATTTATAATATCTGCGAAAATATTTTTGATAAATATTATGAATTTCTTCCTATTAGAAAAGTTAGTATTTGTTTTGGAAAATTATCTAATAATGTTGGCATTCAGCTTAATTTATTTGAAACGTGTGAAGAGGCAATTCAAAAAGTCCAAGAAAATGATGCGATTGATAAAATTAAAAGTAAATTTGGCGCTAATAGTATTTTAAAGGCTTCTAGCTTACTTGAATATTCTACGGCTAAAACTCGTAATAAAAAAATTGGTGGTCATGATGCATGAGCGTAAAATGATAAAGTGGCTTCCCTTTAATTCGGTTATTAATAGTAAAATTTTAATTAAAAGTATTGAATATGATAAAGGGAAAATGGCGAAACCGGTTTTATCAGAAGAACAAATTACAAGATTAGAAGAGGAAATTTTTGAAGCTTTTATTAATCATATAGAAATTACTATTGTGGTATATAAGGGTGGTTATTGTTATAATTTAACTGGTTTTATTAGTAAAATTGATAGGACAAATAAAAAAATTATTTTAAATTATAAACAAAATGTTTACTTTTGTGAAATTATTAAAATATTATATAATTTTGAATTTTAAGTTTTACTTTACAGAATTTGACCTTAAAAATTGACTTTTCTTCTTATTATTCCGTATAATGAAAAATAAGGAGGATTAAATGAAATTAGAAAATAAGACTGTTGTTGTTACCGGTGCTTCCTCTGGCATGGGAAAAGCTATTGTTGAGCTTTTTGTCAAAAATGGAGCTAATGTAATATTGGTAGCAAGAAGAAAGGAAAAACTTGAGGAGTTAGTTAATGAATTAGCCCCTTATCAAGAAAAACTAGCTATATTTGCTGGGGATGTTAGTATAAAAGAAACGAATGAGCAAATGATTGATTTTGCTTTAGAAAGATTTAATAGTTTTGATATTTTGGTAAATAATGCAGGTATTATGGATGATATGAGTCCAATTGGCAATATTACTGATGAAATGTATGAAAGAGTAATGAAAACTAATTTATATGGTCCAATGTGGGCAATGAGTAAAGCTATAAATGTCTTTAAAAGTAACAAGACAAAAGGTAATATTATAAATATTTCTTCAGTTGGTGGTAGTCATACTTGCGCCGGGGCTATTTATTGTGCATCTAAAGCAGCTTTAAATTCATTAACTAAAAATACGGCTTATATGTATATGCCTGATGGTATAAGAGTTAATGCTATTGCCCCTGGTGGTATAAAAACTAACATCAGTGCTTCAATGGGAATGCCAAATATGGAAGGATATAATCGAGCTAAAACAGTTATCGCTTGTAGTCCGGAATTAGGTGAAGCAGAAGAAATTGCTAATGCTGCCCTATTTCTAGCAAGTGAAGATGCAAGTTATATAAATGGTGCTATATTACCAGTTGATGGTGGTTGGACAGCATTATAATTTAAAAGCAGTTTAATTACTGTTTTTTATTTTATTAAAATATTTAAAAAAACATTCATTTATGTTATGATAAACATATGAAAAATAAGATAGTATTTAAAATAGTTAAAGATTGTTTAATTGCTTCACTTTATAAGAAAGAATTTAAGGAAGAAAATCTTAATAACACTAACGTTATCGATACTAAAGAAATGATTTTTAGTGAAGAATATATTAATGATAACTTAGAGCTTGTTTCTTCTTTTTTAAACGTGGTTATTATAAAAAGAGAAGTAACCAAAGTAATTATTAAAAATTATGATTTATGTTTATTATGCCTATCTATCTTAGATAAAATACCTAACATTAAAGAATTAACTATTAAAGAAGATAAAATAATCTCCTACTCTATTTTTTTAAAACTATTAGAAAACAATTATTTAACTAAAATTGATATCTATGATATACCGCCTTATTTATTAGAAAGATTAGATATTAATAAAAAACTAGAGGTTAATATTCGTAGTGAGATACTATTTGTAAGTAACTTTATGGAACAAAATAATCTAAACACTTATAGTGATATCTTCTATGAACGTAAAATAGTTATCAATAAATTTGAGCCAAATGATTTTGAAGAGTTTAATAGTTTTATCGCGATTAATAAAAAACTTAAAATTATTGAGTTTAATTATATTGATGAAGAATTATTCCCTTTTATTTTAAATAAACTAATTGCATTTAATAAAAAAGGAATTAAAATTATTATTAATGAAGGCCCAAATGATGTTAAAAAAATAATTGATATTGTATCTACTTATAAAAAAGGTAATGAGCTTTTATTAAGAGAAAGAGATATTAATTTTAAAATAAATTATAGTGATAAATATAAAAATGAAAATATTGGTAAACAAATAAACTTTACTTTTATTAAGATTACCTTAATTGCCGTAATATTTACCGTATCAATCATGATATCAATTAATTTTTATCGTAATTTAAAAGATACTAAAAAGTACGAATTGATTGAAAATGATTTAAACGCGATTATGAAGGATATTGCAAACGAAAGTGATAACAATTATGATGAGCCGGAAATTATCGTACCTAATGATGATGACAAGGATAGACTTACAACCACAACTACTACATCATTATATGATATTAAGTATGAGAAAGTCTTTGATAAACTTTTAACAATTAATGATGATACTATTGGTTGGCTTACTGTAAACAATACTAACATTGACTATCCGGTCGTAGTCGCCAGTGATAATGATTTTTACTTAACTAGGGATTATTATAAAAATAAAAATCGTCATGGTTGGATCTTTATGGATTATCGAAATAGCATTGACAATCTTTCTAAAAATACTATAATATATGGCCATAATCTGGCTAATCAAAAGATGTTTGGAACTTTGCGTTATGCTCTTAATAGTTCATGGTATAAAAAAATCAGCAATCAAGTAATCACTTTTAATACTTTAAATAATAATATGCGATGGCAAATATTTTCTATTTATAAAGTACCAGTAACAACTGATTATTTATATACTGACTTTAATAGTGAGGAAGAGTTTATTAATTTTGCTAATAAGATGAAAGAAAGAAGTATATATAATTTTAATGTTGAGATAACGACTGATGATAATTTATTAACGCTTTCAACTTGTTCTGATGGTCATGATCAAAGATTGGTAATTCACGCCAAATTAATAAATGAAGACTAAATTTAGCCTTCATTTTTATTGTTATTTTTCATTTGATTTAATATTTTTCTTAATTCTTTATATTCTTCCAAAGTAAACATATCTTCTTTTTCTTTTTCTACAACTACATATTCTATCTTAGGTTCTGGTACTAATTCTTCTTTTCTTAGTTCTTCAATTGTTTTTGGAAGTTCTGGTTCTCCATAGAAATTATCTATTATTTTAGGCAGCTCTTCTTCTTTTTGATTTTTTGATATTATTTTAGTTATAATTTTATATAAAATTAATCCCACTGTCCAAATGATAAATACTATCATAGATAGTTCAAATAGTACCATTAAGTTTTCGTTTGAATAAATACTTATTTTGTTTGATAAATCAATATTTTTTTTAGCTATTTCATCTAATATCAGAAAAAATAGGAAAATATTTATTGAAAAAGTAAATAAATTTATAATTTTAACTTTCTTATTTATATCTTTATTAAATATTGAGAAAAGAATTATTATCAAACTTATTAAAAGCATTATTACATATTCTAATACACTAGGAAAGTATATAATTGCCACTATATTTTTAGCAATAATGTCAAAAATATTAAATAAAGAGTTAAAATAGTTTTGGAGTAATAAAAGGATTATTATTAAACTAATAATTAGGTAAGTAATTTTCACTCTTTTACTTTTTTTCGATACAAAAAAGTAGTCAAATATCATCAATGCAAACCCAACTAATAATATCAAAAAAAGAGGCGATGAAAAGATAAGATTAAAAGTCACTTTAATCCTCTCCCATAGAGAAAACTCTACCATTTCCATCACCTCTTTACCCTTTTTATTCTATTTATTTTAATTATTCTTCTATTAATTCCCCTATATATACAGTCTGAGTTGTTTTATCATTTTTAGTACAGGTAATTAAAGTAATTGATGTTTTGTTTTTATTTCTTCTAATACTTATATCTCCATCTTTAAGATCTGTATAAATATTGGTAATTTTATAGTGATAATCTTTATTATTATAGTTAACATATACATCATCACCTAGCTCAAGTTTATACAAATTTTTAAAAAATGATATAGAACTTGTCCCGGAATGAGATGCTAATATTAAATTACCATTTTTAGTATCAGGATAACTTGAAGATGGGTGCACATAAATATTTTTACTTACTTTATTGTATTTTGAATTAATATCCGTAAATCCCCTTTTTAAGTCAATCTTTGGAATATTCAAATAACCAACATATATACTTTCTTTAATTTCGGCAGCAGTTGTTGTCATTGTTGTCGTTGGCGTTACTTGCGGTGGCGCTGGTGTTTCTGCCGGTAAATCTGAATCTTCCGCTGGCATCTCATTAGCAGTAATTTTTTCTTCATCTTCATCAACTAAAGAACTTATCATTTCGTAATATTCTTCGTTCATGTCATCAAATACTTCATATTTTTTAGTATTATAATAGGTACTACCTAATATACAAATACCAATGAATATTACTAATACACTAATTGTTATACTAACATTTCTTTTCATTTTTATATAATACAATCATTCCTGCTCCAACAACAAGTGAACCTATTATATAAGTTAATGTACTTGATAATCCAGTAGGTGGTACTACCACTACTTCTTCGGGCTTATTATACATAATAATACCACTAGCACTTACGTATTCTCCGTTACTATTTTTGATAAATAATTTGCCATCTGCATCAATCTTAAAGTTTATAGCTTCGTTATTTAAAACATAACCATTTGGCGCAGCTTCTTCAACTAAAGAATACTCTCCTTCATCAAGATTAATATAATATGATTCTTTTGTAGTTGTCCATGAAACAACTGTTTCCCCTTTATTATTTTTTATTGTTAATTTAGCATCGCTTACAAACTCATTAGTATCACTATCAAGTTTATTAATGCTTACTGCATTTTTAGCATAATTAATCATTTGAATTTGTTCTGTTTTAACATAAGAACCATTAACTAATTCATATATTACACCATCTTTATCTACCTTAAATGTAATAGATGATTGATTTAATATATAGCCTTTTGGCGCTATTGTTTCAGTTAAAGTATAAATTCCAGTATCTAATTTAACATAATGAGCAGTTGTTGTACTAGTCCATTCATCTATTGTTTTGCCATCAGCATTTTTCAATACTAAATGTGCTCCTGGAATTTCGCTTTGTTTTGTTACATCAGTTTTACTAATTTTAACTGTTGAATATTCTAAATCAACCATTGAATAAGTATAAGTTTTACTATCAGAATCAACATTGATTAGCATTTTATCTGCTACTCGGTAACCATTTGGTGCCTTTGTTTCAACTAAAGTATATGTTCCAACTGCAATATCTTCAAAAACTTTAGAAGAGTTAGTAGTTGTCCAACTGGAAACACTTTGAGAGCAGGTACTATTAACACAATTTCCGCTATATAATGTTAGTTCAGCACCGCTTACAAAATTGCCATTTTTATCTACTTTATTAATTGTTAACTTATTATGATTTTTTTCTCTAACAATTCCAAGTTGAATGCTATTTTTTACTTCTTTTGGTTCAGCAAAAACTTTACCATAAATAACATTTTGGAATGCCGGATCAGTGTAACCATATTCATAAACACTCTTATAGTTGTAAGTTCCTTTTACAATAACATTAAAATTAGCTATTGTTCCAGCTGCAACACTAGACTTTGGAACTTTAATTTGAAATGTTCCATTACCATTATTATTTACATTATTATTAATTATTTGAGCTCCGGTTGGGGCACCATCTAAAGTAATCCCTTTAAAATTATCGATACTAGATTGTAGAGTTATTTTATCAGAAATATAATAACCATCAATTTCAGTAAACTTGAAGTTTGTTCCGGCAGTTATATTAATATAACCCGTGGTTTGTTTATACTTTTTAGCACCTTCCACTAAATCATATATCATTTTTGAAACAGCATCTTTATCTTTATTGGCAATAACATAATTTTTCTTATCAGCAGAAATATTATGATTACTATTAGTTAAGATATCTTTATACCACCAAATGGCAGCAGATACAATATAATAGTCTTTATAATTGTCTCCTGTATGTGGTCTATTTTCTAAAATGTAAATGAAACCATCATCTACTTTGCCAATTAAATGATATTGTTTTAAAGAATGATATTTTAATCCTTCTTGTTCACAATATACCTCTATTCCATTTTCTAAAACTTTATAATAGTTTTTTACCCCTGGAATATATTGCTCATTAATTAAAGTTAGTATATATGTTTGAATGTTACTTGGAACTGTTTCTGCTTTCGTATTTACCGTAAAGCCAAATACACCAAGTAAACTAACTAATAGAGCTATTAATTTTACTTTTAAATTTTTCATAACCTAAACCCTCTTTCTTGATTACGCCGAATATTATACTACATTTTAGGTAAAAATGCAAGTTTTACCATTAATGCGTGTAAATTAGTATGATTAATTTGTGATAATGTCTTAAGTATTAACTTGCGAAAATGTCTCAAT
>CAZPSA010000046.1:0-10414 GCA_964589375.1 uncultured Clostridium sp. | reverse complement strand
TTTTACAAGAACATAGTATAGAACTAGCTGGAAGAAATATGGATATAAGTGATACACCTATTTCACCAGTTAGTTTAGATGATGAATATACACCAATATTATTGAGCGATAATGTAGTTGATACATATAATAAGTTAGTAGAAACCATTAATAATCCAGATACAGCATTAGAATATTCTTTTGTATTATTAGGTAAAAGTGCTAGTTTATCTGGAGATAATTGTTATATGATAGATCAAATTATTGATTGTTCCTTATATGATGGTAATTTAAGTAGCAGACAAACAAGATTGGATAATGATAAATTAAATCAAATTATTCAAAATGCCCAAAATAGTGGATATAACTTTATAAGTATAGGTCATACCCACCCAAATATTCCAGAAGAAGAAAGACAAATTACTGTTGCTAATTACTTGTCAGATGATGAGAAAGATAGTGAATATATTAGAGATGCTGGGTTAAATTTATCTTTACAAGATTTTGTTTCTTATGAAAGTTTATACGAATATTTTAAAAATTATCCTAATATAAGAACTTGCCAAACAGTTATTATGTATAATGGTGAGATGGTTATGTTAGGAAAGCAGAATGATAAATTAAGTAGAATGACAACTATTATGGGATTATCTGGACAAGAAATATATGTTTCAAGTAAAGAAGAATATCGAAAATCAAGTCATAAATTATAAAAAAAGATTCGGTTATTTAATTTCCGAGTCTTTTCTCTTACCACATAAATAATCAATAGATACCTTATAATGTTTAGCAAAATCTATTAATGGATAAGTATGAATTAATATTTTACCTAATTCATATTTAGAATAATTAGATTGATCTACTTTAATAATTTTTGCTACTTCTTCTTGACTATCATTGTTAGTAATTCTAATTGATTTTAGACTATTACCAAGTGTTTCTTTATCGATTTTATCATTGATAATTTCATACTTTTTAGTATTTGTTAATCCACATATATAATCTAAACTTATTCCATAATAATTACAGAAATCATTTAATTTTAATAGTGGTATAGCATCAATACCATTTTCCCAACCAGCATAAGTAGATCTACTAACATTTAAATAATTTGCTAATTCTATTTGGGTATTATCAAAGTAAGTTCTAATATCTTTCATTCTTTCGTAAATCATAAGAATTGCACCTCACATATTAATTTTCTCATTTATAATGAAATTATTTAAAATGTGTCGGAATATTACCTAAAATGATATAAAATGTGTTATACTAGATATGAATGCGAGGTGGTTACTTTGGTTTCGTCAAAAAGAAAGACTAGGGGAATTGTTATAGGAATTATACTTATACTTTTAATCATTATTAGTTTAGCTATATTTTTCATAAATAAGATTAATAGTAATAAAGTAAATATTTATACTATAAGTGGAGAAAGTACAAACTTTTATTATAGTGATGCAATGTTTATATCATCAAAGATTAAAAATATTTATGTTTATGGAAATATAATTGAAAAAACAAATAAAGTAAGTGTTGATGATATTATTAAGGTTACTTTAAAATCTGATGATAGACTTATAATTTCTTCTAGTTCATTACCTAAACAAATTAGCATAGAAAATTATGGATATGATGAATTATTCCCAGAGAGTGTAGTCAATAATTTAGATAATTGGTATATTGAAGTTGTATATAAAATAGATAATCAAGAAAATACTGAAATAATAAAACTAAACAATAAGTATGTAATGAACAAAGTTAAGGTTAGTCCTATAGCATAAAAAAATTAAACGAAAGGAAGATAAAAATGAGATTAGAAGACTATATTTATATTTTTATAAAGTCGTTATTAATAACTACTATATTAGTTTTGGTAATAATTGGTTTAGTTTATATTATTGACTTTGACTATAATTTTGCATATTATATTAGTGATATTACGGGAATTCCTAGTGATTTATCATTGACTATGATGAGTGCTGGATTTGCAAACGAGATTATATTATTAATGTTAACTATTGAATTTGGATTTATTATCTATTTTATTGATAAAATTGCAGAAACTAAAATGTATAATAAACTAAAAACTTTTGTATTAAATTAATCGTATTTTGTTACAAACTATTTGGTTATGTGATACAATTATTTATATAAATCCAGAATTAATTATTTAAGCAGTATTTAAAATAATGAAAAGAGGATATTTAATATGATTGATGTTAGACTAAAAAAGATATTTGATTTAGCAAAAAAAGTAGAAGAAAATAACTATAAAAAAGAATATGAAAACTTACTACAAATTGATAACTCAATTGGTAGTTTTCATGATTATGTAAAAAAAGAAGAAGAACAATTTAATAATGTTGAAGTAGATAGTAAAAAAGTTGAAGATGCTTATATTGAAAAAGAAGAAATCAAAAAAGATAGTGTATTATTTAGTCTATATTTAATACACTATAATCATATAGATCCGATTGAATTTGATAATGATTATAAACCTTTACCTTTAAAAGAAAAAGAAATATATGAATATGGTGCTATTATTACTTTTGATGATGAAAATGGAAGTTATAATATAAATAGTTTATTTGGTGGCATTGAAGAAGATAAAACACAAGCACTAAAAGAGTATAATAATTTAAAAAATGATATACTAAATTCAAGTGAAGAAGATTTATTAAAAAAGGTCGAAAATTATTTGTTAAATCAATTAAAATAGTCATTTTTTTAAAACGACATGAAAAAAGCATAAAACGACACGAAGTTGACATGAAATAAACTTGACTCCGTTTTGTCAAGTGGTATAATATAGTAAAATAAATAAATTATGCAAGGAAAGATTATGTTTTCTTGCATTTTTTAGTTATTTTTTTAAAACCTATTGACATAATCTACCAAAACCTTTAGAATATAAAGCAATAATTTTAAGTTATTGATAGCTGGTGCTATTTATAACAAATGTAGTTTTAATTGTTAGGGTAGAATAAGCAGTATCAATTTCTATTTTAAAAATATGAATAGTTGCTGACTTTTCTACCCCTTTTTTTATAGAAAAAGGGTGATGGTTAAATGATTTTAAATGAAAATGTATTATATTTAGATTATGTTTATAGTAAAGAAATGGCTTGTCAAAATGTGAAAGTTTTTGATGACACCAAAAAGATTATTAGATTAAATAATTCAAGAGAGAAAACGAGAGGGTAATGTCCCCCTAAATTTTCTCTCTTTTGTTTTAAGAAAGGGTGGTTACTATGGATTTAGAATTAAAACAAGGAATGCAAGAAGAATATGCAGACAATTTTACATTAACAAAGGAGGAAATGGTTATTTATGACATTCCAGCAACTTTTGAAAAGGTAAATGAAAAATTACGAGAGTTAAAAATTGCTAGGAATAAATATATTAATGGGTATCATGTTAGATTAACACCAAATTATCGACCTAGATTAGAGCAATTTACAAATAGCATTTCTGATCCAGTAGGTAAGGCAGTTGAATATAAATTAGATAATGAACAATCATATAATGAGTTTAATATTCAACTTAACAAGTTATATTCTATTATGTCAAAAGAAGAAAATGCATATATTAATGATTGCTTATTATGTGGTAGATCAGATGCTTCATTAAAAAGTAAGTTTAATCTAGGTAGAGAGGCATTTAATGTTATTAAATGTAGTGCAATAATAAGATTTGGAATAGCATTTAATTTAGTTGTTTATAAATAATAAATAGTAAATAAAGTAGTAACCATATTGAGTCTTTAATGACTCTTTTTTTTCTGCTTTAATTTTGAGTTTATAGGGAACTCATATAAAAAAACTAAAAATATAAGAAGGGAAGTGAAAACTTATGTATTTTATATATAAAAAGTTAAAAATACCTTAATTATTAAAAAAATAGTAAAAACCTCTTGCAAAAATATAAATTTTGAGTGATTAATATTATAAGAGAAATTCCTAATATTTACCTATTTTTAGCCATTTTAAGAAGTATGAATGTGAGGATTGATATACTATGAGAGAAAAAAATAAAAGTAGCAAAAAAAGAATTATTTTGGTAATTTCCTTGATAATATTTTTAGTTATAATTGCTTGTATCATTTTTAAATGTAGTAATAGTAATATAAAGTTAGATGAAAAAAATATTAATAATGAAGTAAATGATATCATTAAAGATGATGAAGATATTGTTGAAGAAAATATAAACGATAACGAAAATACAATAGTAGATGATAAAAGTGATAATAATTTTGTTGAAAAGCAAGAAGAAAAACAAAAAATAACAAATCAAGAACAACCTAATAATACAAATATTGAAACCTCAAAAGAAAATGTTAAAGTAGAGGAACAACCATCAATATCTGAAACACCAAAAGAAACTCCAAAACAAGAAAATAATATTTGGGATGAACTTGGTATTACAGAAGATGAGTATTACAATTCTCCTGCTTGGAAGTGGGCAAAAGTTGATTTTCATATTGATGAATATGGAAGTCAAGAAAATTGTTTGAATGCTTGTATAGAATATGGAGAATCAACTGGTATGGGTTATTCTTGTTCAACAATTAATAGTTATTCAGGTAGATATTTAGGAGAAATGATTAAATTATTTTAGGCACTTATATAGTGTCTTTTTTATTTGGAAAGTGAGGAATATAATGAAATGAAAAAAATTAAATTATTGTATGCAGTAATAGGCATACTTTTTTTATCCACTATATTTGGTATTTCAAAAGTAAATGCAGAAGAATATACTGGACAAGCAATATGGCCATCAGAATTTATTTCTAATATTTATATAAAAAAGTATAAACCAGATGGTTATATGAAATATCAACAAGCGAGGTTTTTAAGAAGAAGTGAAGATAACAAGTTTGTATATTGTTTACAACCTTATGTTGAAATTGATAATAACTTACCTTATTATCAAGTAGCAAGAAGTGATTATGCAACTTACCTAAATATGACACAAGAACAATGGGATAGAGTATCATTACTTGCATATTATGGTTATCAATATAATGAAAATGGATATGATCATTCTAATAATAAGTGGTATGCAATAACACAAGTGTTAATTTGGAGAACAGTAGAGCCAACTTCAAGAATTGTTTTTACTGATACTTTAAATGGTACAGAAGTATCAAATAAATTTGCTAGTGAAATTGCTGAAATTGAAAGTTTAGTTGCTAATCATTATAAAAAGCCTAGTTTTAATACTGAAATAAAAGTACCTATCGGTAAGAGTCAAGAATTAGTAGATAGTAATGGAGTATTAAGTAATTTTAAAGTAGTATCAGTAGAAAATGGTACTGCTAGTATTAATGGAAACACTTTAACAATTACACCTACATCAGTAGGACAAGTTAAAGTAAAACTTGCTAAAAATACAACTAAATATTCTACTAATCCAATCGTTTACTTTTCTAATCATTCACAAAATGTAATGAGAGTTGGTAATTATGATCCAGTACCAGCAAGTGTTGAAATTACATCTGTTGGTGGTAGAGTTAAGTTATATAAAGTAGATAGTGATACCAAAAATAATTATGCACAAGGTGGTGCAACATTAAAAGGTGCTGTCTATGGAATATATAATTTAGCAAATGAAAAAGTGGGAGAAATAACAACTGATGAAAGTGGTTATGGAATAAGTGATTACCTACCAGATTTGGGAGAGTTTACAGTAAAAGAAATAACTGCTAGTAAAGGTTATACACTTGATAAAAATAAATATACAATTACTATTGATAGTAATAATCTAATTTATGAACTTGAAGTATATGAAAAAGTAATTGAGTCAAATATAAAATTATTTAAAACATTTGCTAGTGGATCTACTGGAATATTAAAAGGAGAAGCAAATATAGATTTTGAAATATATTTAAATAATTGTAATAAAAATCTTGCTAGAACTGGTAATTCTTGTTATGTAGATACCATAACAACTGATAATAAAGGATATGCTTATGTAAAATTACCTTATGGTACTTATACATTTAAACAAACTACATCAACACCAAACTATGAAAAGATAGAAGATTTTGAAGTAGTAGTTGATGAAAGTAGTGAATCCGATATTTATAAACTTATTTCAAATGCTCCAATAACTGCAAAGTTAAAAGTAATTAAAGTTGATAAAGAAACTGGCGAAGTTATTACAAAAGCAGGTATTAAGTTTAAAATCAAAGATACTTCTACTAATGAATATGTTTGTCAAACAATAACTTATCCAACTGCTAGTAAAGTATGTGTATTTGAAACTGATAAAAATGGAGTAATAATTACACCATCTACTTTGGTAGGAGATTTCTTACTAGAAGAAGTAGAAGATCAAGTAGTTGAAGGTTATGTATGGAATAGTGAAAAATTAAATATTCATATTGGTGATGGTAGTGAAATAGTAATTGATGAAAACTATGGTGCATTGCTAACAGTTGAATTTACTAATGAAAGAGTAAAAGGACAAGTAGATATTATTAAATATGGCGAAGATTTTATAATAAAAGATGGAACTTTTAGTTATGAAAAAACACTAATTGATAATGTTAAACTTGGACTATATGCTAATGAAGATATTTATATTGGAAACAAAAAAATATATTCAAAAGATGATTTAGTAAAAGAAGTAATTACCAAAGATGGAAAAGTTAGTATTAAAGATTTAGAACTTGGAAAATACTATATTAAAGAAATTGCTACTTTAAATGATTATGTTTTAGATACAACAAAGTATTCGTTTGAATTAACTTATAAAGACCAATATACAAAAGTAATAATGAAAGATATTACAATAGATAATTTCTACAAGAAAGGTACTATTGAAATTACAAAGAAAGATTTAGTAAATGATGAAGTAATACCTAATACAACATTAGAAGTATATACAGAAGATGATAAGTTAATATTTACTGGTAAAACTAATGAAGATGGAAAAATAATCATTGATAATTTAAAAGTAGGAAAGTATTACATCCTTGAAAAAGAAGCTTCTACTGGGTATGTGATTACTGATGAAAAAGTTTATTTTGAAATATTAGATAATGGCGAAATAGTAAAAGCAGAAATGAAAAATAAACCAATAACAGGTACAGTAGAAATTACTAAAATAGATATTTCAACTGGCGAAGTATTACCAAATACATTAATTGAAGTTTATACTGAAAGTGATGAATTAATATTTAGTGGTAGAACTGATGAAACAGGAAAAATTACTATTGAAAATTTAAGATATGGTAAATACTATTTTCTTGAAAAAGAAGCACCAGATGGTTACCAAATTAATAGTGAAAAAATGTGGTTCGAAATATTAGAAGATGGAGAAATTGTTAAATCAGAACTAGCAGATGAAAAGATTATTGTAGAAGTACCAAATACTTTAAAAAGTGATTATATGCCATATATAATGCTTGGTATTTCAGTTATAGGATTAGGAGTAGTTGCTTATGGAATTACTAAAAAAAGAAAAAACAAATAAAAGATACTTATTGATAATCTTAATAGGTATCTTTTTCTTTCTTTTAGGTACTTCATTTTTGATATTTAATTATTATAAACAAGAAAAACAAGATAATATTGAACAAGAAAAAATTGAAAAATTCTTTGAAATAGAAGAACAAGAAGAAGTACAAGAAGAAATTAAAGATGATGAAGAAACTTCTAATAATACTGTGCAAGAAGAAAATTACATTGGGATATTAGAGATACCTAAAATTAATTTAAAAAAAGGATTAGTTGATAAGAATAGTCCTAGTAATAATGTTGATAAAAATATTTATATATTAAAAGAAACAACTTTACCAGATGATAGAATAAATAGTCATGTTATTTTAGCATCTCACTCTGGTAATAGTTATATTTCATATTTTAAAAATTTAAAAAAATTAGGTATGAAAGATAAAGTTAATTTCTATTATAAGAATGTTAAATATATCTATGAAATATCAAATAAGTATGAGATAGATAAAACAGGAACAACTGAACTTAAAATAACTAATAAATCAGATATAACACTTATCACTTGTATTAGTGGAACAAATAAGCAAGTTGTTTATGTTGCTAATTTAATAGATAAAGTAGATTATTAAAAGAAAGGTTGTGAAGAAATGGAAAAAGTTGCAGTATATGCAAGTTTTAAAAATCAAAATAATAAGTCAATAGAATATTTCTTAAAACAAATATCAGACTATTGTTTACTTAAAAATTATGATTATACGATTTATTTTGATAAAATCCAAAGTCGTTTGGATCTTAATAGAAAAGAATTAAATAATTTAAAAGATGATATTAAAAATAAAGAATATTCAAAAATAGTAATAAAAGACATTACACAGTTATCAAGAAATACAGTATATAATATAGAGTTTTTGCAGTTTGTAAGTGATAATGATTGCAAAATAGAATGTATGGATGGAACTGATTTAACTTTGTATAAAAGAATCTTTGATAGATTTAGTAAAAAGAAGGAGGAGAAAGTAAGATGAATAACGAAGTTGAAAGAGAAGTAAGAAACTCAAAAAATAGTTTTGAATTAGAAGGGAATGTAGCAAATATTAGTGATATTTATACTAATCAAAATGGTAAAAAAATATTAAGATTTGATTTAGCCCAAAATAATAATGGTAATACTCAATTTGTACCTATTATATTAAGAGGAGAATTAGTAAATTCTTATGGTAATGAAATTAAAAAAGGAGATTGGATTTCTGTTAAAGGTAGAATATCTACTTATCAAAAAGATGTAGAGAAAAACGGAAAAACATATAAAGATAAAGCTATTGATATACTAGGTTTTGAAATTACTGATAGAAAAGAAAATAAGGTTTATACTTCTGATGGTCAAGTTAAAGAAATAAATAAAAATGATGAAATGGAAAGATAGAAAATGAATTATGATAAAAATATCTTTGAAATTGTAAAGAAAATTAAAGAAAGTTGCGAAGAATATTTAGACTATGTAAATACTTATAATGAATGTGCTTATAGTGATAGAAGTATTGAAAGTATTTTAGATTATTGTAATAAATTAGCAGTAAATTATTCTAACAACTTTGAAGATGATAATATCTATGAATATAACATTTTAAACTACTGGAATGATCAAGATGATTTATATGTAAACTATACTATTGAAAATATTAATACAAAAGAAAAAGCAAATGTGATTTCTTATTATAATACATCTGATTTAGATTGTAATTATAATACATCTTCTGATGAAGAAATCAATGGGTCTTTATTAAATCTAATAAAACAAAATAATGGTTTAGAATTTACTATTCCAAAGGTTAGTGAAATTAGTCCACTACTTACTTATTTATATGACTATGTAAGTGAAAGCGAATCTAATATGTGTCATATTGATTATGAAGATTGGAGAGATTTAAAAGAGAATAATGATTTTACTGATGAAGATATTAATATTTTAAGAAAAGAAGTAGAAAAATATAATTTACTTGATTATATAACAATAGATGATGGAGAATATCAAATATGTTGCTATGGTGGTTTACAATGTGCTTTTAATGATGATAGACAAAGAGGAAGTGATGAACATGAAAGATGAATTAAAAAAAGGACAGGCATTTATTGGAGTAGATGATAATAAATATTATTATTTAGGTCTTGATTATGATGAGCAAATCTTTTTTACAACATTAGATTTATGGTGTGAAAAGGAACAAAAATATATGTCTAAAAATAATATTTTTATCAAGGAAATATTAAATGAAACCTCAAATGTAATAGAAGATTGTACTTGGTATTATCAATCTATGAAAGAATTAGATAATTCTAAAATGGAAGAAAAAATTAAAAGATGCTTGGATATTATAAAAAATTCTAATGAATTAGATTTAGAATTAAGACCTACCGAGATAGGTCCGTTAGTAAGAGGACAAGCATATAGTAAAGAATTTAATCAGTATTATGAAGTAATTGGATTTATTGTAGATAATAATATCTATGTTGATACTGATTTAAAATCCAAACAAAAAGGATTTTTTGCAATATATCACTCTAATTGTGAAAGTAGTGTTCCATTAATATTTGAAAGAAATTTTAGTGATAAAGATAATTCTTTTGATGGCAAACACTTTTTAGCAGGTAATGATACAAGAGTTGATATAGAAGATGTTATTTGTAGTAAAGAATTAGTTAATTCTTATATGAATAATTCATTAAAAGAAAGATTAGAAAATAATAAAGAAATGACAAAATAAAAGTAACTGATGTTCTTTGAAAATTGGATTAATAACTACACTTTCTAATAGGGTGTAGTATGTAATTTTTAAAGAATAAACCTTTCTTGGAACTGTGTAGTTATTAATCACTTTGATTGATGATTACACAGTTCTTTTTTTGTTTTTATAAAAATTAAAAGAAAGGGTGAATATGATGAAAAATATGTTTAATGTATTAGCAATAAGTCAATT
>CAZPSA010000045.1:0-10635 GCA_964589375.1 uncultured Clostridium sp. | reverse complement strand
TTATAAGTATACCTTTACACCGAATAAAGATTATAAAATATAGGAGGATAAAAAATGGACGAAAAAAAAGAATATTCAGTTTTAGATGATTCATTTGATGGATTAGATGAAAGAATAACAAAAAGGATAATTAATGAATTAAATGAAATGAGTTATGAGAAAGTGTTAGAAATAGCTAAAAAAGATGGTATAGAAAACGCTGAATCTTTTAATAAAGAAGAATTATTAAAAAAACTCGAAGAATTATTAAATGAAGAATAGACACAATTGAGTGTCTTTTTTTTAATGCTGAAATGAGGTGAAAGTATGGGCGGACGAGGTGCTAGTAGTTCAATAATATCTAAATCATCACTAGAAGCAGTAGAACATTATGTAAGTGGTGAGGGAATGTGGATAAATCAATATTTAAGAGGTAGAGAAGCATATGATTTAACGCAAAATGAAAAAAGGTATTTAAATGATTTAGAAAAAGCAACCAATGAAGCACTAGGAGAAACTCAAACATTATATAGATCGGTAGACGCAAGTGCAATATTTGGAGAAATGGATACATTTGAATTTGATGAT
The DNA here is from genome assembly GCA_964589375.1 of uncultured Clostridium sp. Lineage (GTDB taxonomy): Bacteria > Bacillota_I > Bacilli_A > RF39 > UBA660 > CAG-533. The sequence goes on along the minus strand of CAZPSA010000045.1, from coordinate 10,068 downwards.
TTTAGGAGAGAGATAGTATATAACGGATTTAGTAATGACAAAGGAAGTTATGCTCAATCTTTAGCTAAAAAATATAGAAATAAAGCTACATCAGTTTTAGGAAAGAAAATAACTGAAAAAGGATTTATGAGTACAACTAAGGATTATGCAACAGCTAGAGATTGGAACGGGTTTACCGGTTCGAGTAAAGAAGTAGTAATGGAAATAAAAACTAAAAGAACCACAAAAGGTATTAATTTAGGTAAAAAAATGTCATCTCTTAATAAAAGAATGGGACAAAACGAAGTTTTATTAAAAAATAGTCAAAGTTATACAATTAATAATGTATCAAGTCGAGATGGGAAAATATATGTACAAGCAACTATGAATTAATTAAAAAGAAAGTAGGTGAATGATGTATGGCTAACATAGAAAATTTAAAACCAATAGAAACATTAAGCAAAGAAGAAGCAAAGAAAAGAGGTTCTAAAGGTGGAAAGGCTAGTGTAAAAGCTAGGAGAGAAAGAAAAGCTATGAAAGAGCAATTAGAAATGTTGCTAAAATTACCATTGAAAAATGAAAAATTAAAAAAACAAATAGCAGAATTAGGAGTTAATAAAAGTGATATAGATAATCAAATGGCTATGACAATAGCCTTATATCAGGAAGCTATGAGGGGAAATACAAAAGCGTATGAACTTATAAGAGATACTATTGGAGAAAAACCAATAGAACAAGTACAAAACCTTAATCCACCTGTTATAAATATCGAAAGACCAAAATAATGAATCCATACAATGTAATAGCTCCACACTTTTACGACTTATTAGATGACGTACTAGATAATAAACATACTCATTATTGGTTGAAAGGTGGAAGAGGTAGTACAAAATCAAGTTTTATAGGTATTGTTATTCCTTTATTAATGATGATAGATTCACAAAAAGGTATACATTCAAATGCAGTGGCTCTTAGAAAAGTAGGAGATACTTTAAGTGATAGCGTATATGCTCAAATATTATGGGGAATTGAAATGTTAGGCGTATCAAGTTATTGGGAAGCTAAGGTAAGTCCATTAAAATTAATATATAAGCCAACTAAACAAGAAATAAGATTTAGGAGTGCTAATAACAAAGACGATCATAAAAAAATAAAGTCTACAAAGTTTAAAAAAGGATTTTGTAAATATGTTTGGTATGAAGAATTAGATGAGTTTTTTGGTATGCCTGAAATAAGAAGTATTAATCAATCATTATTAAGAGGTGGAACAGGTTATGAAGCCTTTTATTCTTATAACCCACCTAAGATGTTATCAAGTTGGGTAAATGGTGAGGTTATTAATGAAAGAAAGGATAGATTAGTTCATTCGAGCACATATTTAGATGTTCCTATGGAATGGTTAGGAGAAGAGTTTTTTATAGAAGCTAACGCTTTAAAAGAACAAGATGAACTAGCATATAGGAATGAATATTTAGGAGAAGCAACTGGAACAGGTGGAGCAGTATTTAATAATATTGTATTAAGAAAAATAACTGATGACGAAATAAGACATTTTGATAATATAGCAGATGGTATAGACTTTGGGTTTGCAGTAGATCCAGCCTGTTATGGACAAAATCATTATGACAAGACGAGAAAGCGTCTTTTTATTTTTAATGAAATTTACCAAGTAAATATGTCAAATAGAAAGCTTTGGGAAACAATAATAAAAATAAAAGTAGGAAGTTCATATATAACCGCTGATAGTGCCGAGCCAAAAAGTATAGCGGAAATGAACTCTTACGGGACATTAAGAATATTAGGGGCGAAGAAAGGACCTGATAGCGTTGAATATGGTATTAAATGGTTGCAAGACTTATACGAAATTGTTATTGATCCTGAAAGATGTCCTAATACAGCAAGAGAATTTAAAAGTTATGAATATGAAAAAGATAAATACGGAAACTTTATTAGTAAATTTCCTGATATAAATAATCATACTATAGACTTAACAAGATATTCTCGTGAAAGTGATATGAAAAATGTAAAATGGGAATTAAGCAATAGGAGAGTGATAAAATGAAAAGTTTTATAGTTATAACTGATAATAGTGAAGATTATATTAAAGATGTATTGTGTAGTTTATTACCATTGCAAGAAGATGAAGAATTGATTATTTTTGATAATCATTCAACTGATAATTCAGTGCCTAATATAATCTCAACTATGGGTATTTTATGGGCTGATAAAAAGAATAGGTATAAATTTTACATAAATAAGAAAAAAGAAGACTATGAGATAGTAAAAAATAAGGCGTTATCTATTGCAAAAGGTAAGCCTTTTATTATTGATAAAAAAGCAAAATTTGATATAAGTGAGGTGTTATAGAATGTTAAGGATAAGCAATTTAGAAACAATAACTGATAAAGAAAATATAAGTGAAACAATACCTAAATTGGTAAAGAAAATTAATCCTATATTAGAAAAAAGGAGAAAATTACACGAAATATATTCTCGAAAAGCAGATGATAAAACACTTATGTTTAGCGGTAGTAAAGAATCTACGGTAATTAGTTATGAAAAGTTTTTGACCGATATATCAGCTGGTTATTTAAGTGGTAAACCTATATATTCGGTAGCCACAGCTGTTGATGAAGAAAAGCAAAAATTATTAAATGAACTTTTAGATAAAAAAATACCTAACGAAAAATACAAAGAAGAAATGGAAATAATTATTGATTATATTGTTAGTTTTAATGATGACGAAACTGAACATCACGATTTAGTTCACGATATATTAGAATTAACAAGTTGTTATGAGGTTTTATATGAAAATGAAAACAATGAAGTTATTTATTCTAGGTATAGTCCACTTAATACCGTTGCAATTTGGGATTATAGCATACCAGCTAATTTAATTGCGTTGGTTAGAGTATGGGAAGAAAAAGATATAGATGAAAAGATAATCAAAAAATGTGAAATAACTGATAAATTTGGTACAAAAACTTATTCAATGACTGAACAATATAAAGAAGTTAAAGAAGATGATAACCAAAATCATAATTGGGGTGATGTTCCAGCTATTGCGGTAGAAACAGACTTTGCTATATTTGAACCTTGTGAAGATGTTATAATGGCTCACGAACAACTAATACAAAATATAAGAAATATATTTCAATATAATGATACTGATTGTAAAATGAAATTTAGTAATTATATGACCGAAAATCCTTTAATGATAAGTAAGTTTATTACCGATGAAAAAACTGGTGAGGAAAAAGAAGTAAAAGAAATTAATCCCGCTAGAATAGAAGAAGATGAATATATAATGAAAGCAAAAACATTATATGTTGGTGAAAATGGTGATGTTGAATGGATAACTAAGCCACTTGATAGCAACGGAGCAGTTGAAATATTAAAAGTTTATACTAATTTAATGTTTCAATTAGCAGGTATACCTAACACTAATGATTTAGCCTTTAATAGTGCTGATTTAAATGCTAGTGCAATAGATAGAAAATTCTATATTATGAATATGATGACAGCTAATATAATTAGTGAATTGAAAAAAGCATATCAAAGAAGATTTGAATTAATTTTTGGAAGAATTAATTTAAAGAAAAATACAACTTATGATTTTAGAGATATTGATATTGAATTGCCTAAAAATTTACCGGCTAATGATGATGAAAAAATAGATAGTACATTAAAATTACAAAATGTATTGTCAGAGCAAACTATAATTGAAAAATTAGGATATAACTATTTAGATGAAAAAAATAAAAAAGATAATGAAGCCGAAGATAATATGATAAAAAATATTGAGCGTATGCAAATGTTAGGTGATGAAGTAGATATTCAAAAAGAAACTTCTTTTGAAAATAGTAAATCAATGAAAAGCGTTGATGAACTAGAAAAAACAAAAGAAGAAAATGATGAGGAAAAAATCAAAAAAGAAGTAGAAGAAAAGTAGGTGGTTAAATGTCTAACGATGAAATCTTAAACGAAAGATGGAAAATGACTGATAAAATATTAAGTAATAATTTAAAGCATTTTAAGTCAATAGGTATTGATACAATAGACGAAATAGTAGATATGATTAATTCGTTAGACATAACCTATAATGACTTAAATAAACCTATTTCTAAGGCTGAAAAAAGAAAATTAGATAAGAACATAAAAGAATGGAAAAAATCTAATTTATTTAATGGCTATTTTGCTTACTTGATTTATTCAAAAAATAAATATACTTATGGTGACCTGATAGAAATAATGTTGTATTGGATATATATAGCACAAGAACAACAATTTGATGAATTAAGCAAACAAGTTTTTATTGAAGTAGCTGATGATATATATAATCAAGCTCTAAAAGAAATTCCTATAAAACCTAATAATAATTTTTCTTTAACTTGGGAATATATATGGAGTTTTCTTTGGATACCTACTTATAATAAAAGTTGGAGTGATTATTTAAAACTACTTACTATGATGAATCAACAAGAAACATATAAATTGATTGTTAATAATCTACAACAAAATAGAACTATAAAAGAAAGTGATTTAAAAGAATTAACTAGAAAACAAGTAAATAGAATAATATCTATTAATGATGATAAATATAGTGGTATTTTAAGTGATACAAGCCGATTATTAGGCAATAAAATATATATTGAACCATTTAAAGAGAAAAATTTACAAGTTAGATTTATTGCTGAAATAGATAAAAGAACTACTAAAATGTGTGAGGGCTTAAATAATCAATTATTTTATGTTGATGACTGGAATAAATTTTATAGATATAGCGATATAGATAAGAAAGATGTTTTATATAATGTCTATGGATTAGAAACTGGTGTAAATTTACCGCCAATTAATAATCATTTTCATTGGTGTAGAAGTACAATAACTTATCAATTAGAAGAACAAATAGCAAATAATGTAAGAAACAAAATAAAAATATCTAATAATAGTGATAAAGAACAATATAATAGATATAAAAAATATTTTGGCGATGATTTACCTGAAAGTTTAGAAGAATTTACAAAAATGAAATTAAATAATCCTGAGAGATGGGAAAAATTAAAAAAAGAATATTTTGAATATAGAAAAAAATATAATAAATAGCATTACTTTTATAAGTAGTGCACTTATGATATGACGCTTAATGTAAAAAAACAAATATATCATAGGTGCAGTGCTTACAAAAGCACTAAAGAGCATAGCAATATGTTCTTTTTGTTTGGCTTAATTCCCCGTGACGAATTAGAGTGATTATCTTAAATAATTGTTTGGATATTTTCTATCCGTGAAAGAAAAGGAGGGTTATCTATGGAAGATGATAACAAAGGTATGGTTACTCCAGCCGAGAGTGGAGAAGTAGTAGAGAACACTACTGATAAAAGTTCTATAAGTGAAGAAACTCAAAAGGAGAAATTGTTTTCAAGGAATGAAGTTAATAAAATGCTTAGTGCTGAAAGAAACAAAATCAAAAGTGAGTTGCTACAAGAGTTTGAATCTAAGAAAAGTGAAGCTGAAAAATTGGCTAAAATGGACGCAGAACAAAAACTTAACTACGAATTGGACTTAAAAGTAAAGGAAAATGAAGATTTAAAGAATCAATTAAATTCATTAAATCTTAAAACACAAGCAAACACTTATGCAAGTGAAAAGGGTCTACCTATTGGATATATAGAAGACTGGGATTTTGCAAAAGAAACAGCTGAAAGTGTTAAAGAAAGAATTGACAAATTAGTCAAAACAAGAAGTGCTGATTTAGATGGATATTTAAAAGATAAATTAAAACAACAACCACCTAAAGCAGTTGAAAACGACGGAAAGTCAACTGATCCTTACATACAAGGATTTAAAAATTATATGAAAAATTCAAAAAAATAGGAAATAGGAGAGTGATATTATGGCTATAAATTTAGCAGTAAAATTTAGTCCAGTAGTAGATGAAGCGTTTGAAGAACAAAGCAAGGCTTCAATAGTAGTTAATAATGATTATGATTTTATAGGTTCAAAATCAATCAAGATTTATTCAGTTGGAACAGCTGAAATGAATGATTATGGTAGAAATACTGATGGTACAGCTCGTTATGGTGATGTTAAAGATTTATCAACTGAAATTCAAGAAGTTTCTATGGAAAAAGATAGAAGTTTCACATTCGCTATTGATAAAATGGACGAAGATGAAACATTAGGAGCTTTAAATGCTGGTACAGCTTTAGCAAGACAAATTAATGAGGAAGTTATCCCTGAATGTGATAAATATGTTTATAAGAAAATGGCTGATAATGCTGGTACAACAGCAACTGAAACTATTGACGATACAAACGCTTATGATTCATTAGCAACAGCTAACGCAGTTCAAGATGAAGCAAGTGTTCCTGAACAAGGAAGAGTTTGTGTTGGTAATCCAAATTACATTAAAAACTTAAAAGCTGATAAAAGAGCTGTTTTAGATAGTGAAATCGGACAAAATTTAAGAATTAAAGGCGTAATTGGTGAAATGGACGGAGTAAATATTCAAAAAGTTCCATCAAGATTATTACCAGCAAATGTAAACTATATTTTAGCACACCCAGTAGCTACAACATTTGCAGTTAAATTAGCAGATTATAAAATTCACGAAGACGCTCCAGGCGTAAGTGGATCATTAGTTGAAGGTCGTGTATATTACACAGCATTTGTTAGAAATAACAAAAAATCAGCTATTTATGTATCAAAAAGTGCTGAATAATAAAAATAGAATAGGAGAATAAAGATGGAAAAATTTAAAAATAAAAAAACAGGAGCTGTTTATATTGTTAATGATACATCAATGTTATCTTTCTTTAAAAATGATTCTTCTTATGTAAATTTAAAAGAAGAAAAGAAAAAAACTAAACAAGATGTAAATAAAGAAGAAACAGCTGAGCCTGAAACAAATGAAGAAGAAAATAATTCTTCAAAAGAATAAAAATAGAATTGGAGGGTAATAGAATGAACGAAAAAGATAAAACTAATATGATTGAAAGATTAAAAAAAGATATTAGTGTAAATTTCAAAGACGGAGACGATAGTATATTGTCAGGTTTTATAGATGATTATATTTCTATTGCCTCCGACAATTCTAACCGTAAAAAAAATGATGAAAAATTATATCCGTATGTTTATAATGCTGTTAAATCAGCTTATATTAAACGAGGTGATGAGGGAACGGCAAGTTCAAGTGAGGGTAGCCAATCATCATCTTATATTGATATTGAAAATAAATTAGCAAATGATGTTAGAAAAATAAGGATATATCAAATATGAGAATAAAAAATTTATCTAAGGTGTATATTTATAGTCCTAAAAAAAAGTTGATAAAAGGAGAATATTATACACAATGGTTATTTAAAGGTGAAGATTGGTTAAATGCTCAACAAGACATAGACGAATTAAATCGCAATAGTGCTGGTGAAATAGACTATGAAATTGTTAAACTTCGTATAGATAGACAAGTCAATATTAATAAAGGTGATGGAATTTCTTTTAGTCCTTTAAATATTGATGAAAATAATATGGTTATCAATGACGAGAAGCCAACTTATTTAGTTGAAAATAAGCCACAAATAGGTAAAACTACACTCTATACTTTAATTACTAATAATGGAGAATAGTTATGATTAGTGTTGAATGGAATAAAGATAATCTTAAAAGTTTTGAAAGAAAGATGGAAGAGATATTAAAAAAACTTCCTGAAACAACTAAATTAGGTGTTGAAGATTCTTTAAAAAACACACAAGGAAAAGCGTTAAGCAATAAGCGTGGAAATAAAGATGAAAAACTTATTCCTATTGAAATATTAGATTTTGACAAAGGTAAGGTTGTTGGTAGAGTATATACTGATAAAGATTTATTTTCTTATGCTTCATTTTTAGAGTATGGAACAGGAACGGAGGCTGAATTACCACATATAGGTAAAACTAAAACATTTATTGAAAGTGGTTTTAGATATTGGTTTTTACCAGTAGAAAAAGTAGATAGACAATTTAGCCCACAAAGAATAGTTGTAATTGATGGTAAACAATTTTACTTAATGTTTGCAACTAAACCATATCCGTTTATGCGACCAGCTTCATTTTCCTCACGTCAGGAAAATGCTGATTTAGTTAATGAGAGAATAGGAAAATTATTAATGGAGGTATTAAAGTGAAAGAATTTAAAGTTAGTGAATTTTATGATATGGTTATAGACATATTAGAGAATATACTACCGGAGGTAGTTAGAGAAAATCCTGATGGAAAAGCAATATTTCCGTGCATAGTAGTACAATCTCCAATGAGATTAGATGAGGTAAACGGAGAAGATATACCAATTTTATCAAGATTTTCAATTACTTGTGAGGCTTGGACTAAAAAGAAATCATCTAGTATTGAAATAGCAGATGATATAGATAGTAAATTAAGAGGATATAATTTTACGAGAACAGGAACACCCATAGACCTGTATGATGAAAATACAAAATGTCATCGATACGGGGGAAACTATGAGGTGTTTTATAATGCTCTCACAAATAGTTTAGAAAAAGTTAAATAGTCATAAAAAGGAGGAGATATAATATGACACCAAAAACTGGTACTTTAACTAAAATTTATATAAGTGAAAAAGAATTTCCACAAGAAAGTGACTTAAATTTAATTATGTACACTGAGGAAATTCCAGCCATTGAAGATCCAGCAGAAGCCGTGACATATCAAACAACTGATATGGACGGAGAAGAACAAAGTAAAGGTAGCAAAAAAGCAACTACTCCAGCTATTCCTGTATTGTATAAGAGTGAACAACACGACGACTTAAAAGAAAAAGCTGATAGTAATAAAAGTTTTTATTTCTTTATTCGTTATCCTGAAACAACTTGTGCACAAGGAGAACAACCTTTGGTTAAATCATTCTCAGCACAAATGGATCTAACAGGTGACACTATTACAGCAGGAGATATTATTAAAGATACTTTAACTCTTTATAGAAATTCAGCTGTAAAAGAATCTCACGGATTACCAACAGCAGAATAGGAGGTAAGTATTAATGGCTAAATTTAAAAATAAGGAAAACGGGCGTGTTTGGGAAATTACCAATGCGGAACATCTTAAACACTTCCGTAAAAATCCTAGATTTGTAGAAATCAAGGAAGAAAAAGAAAAAAATAGTAGTAAATCTAAAAAAGAAGAAACTACTGAAAAATAAAAAATAAGGAAAGAGGTTTTATTATGATTTTAAAAGTAAGAGATAAAGAATATTCATTTGTCGCTACTATGAAAAAAATAGTTAAGATAAATAAAGAATTAAAAGTAAAGAATTTAAGAGATTCTTTTTTTAGAGCATTAAATAATGTTGATTTTGATTTTTTAGCTAATATGTTGCAAAAATTTGCAGATGAAGAAACATCAAAAATATTAAATGGTGATGTTAATAAAATATATGACTTAATGGAAGATTGGGTTAATGAGGCTACCGAAGAAGAACCGAGAGATTATCAAACTCTATACAATTTAGTTGCAGAGGAAATAAATGATAAAAGTTTTTTCGGGAAGAAGATGACGAAAGAGGAACTAATATCTCAAATGGAGAATCCACTAGCCGATTTCGACATCAATCAAGTAATTACCAACACAGCGGAAAAAGTGATGGGAGAAGTAGTGGCGGAAGAGTTCAAAGGGTACAAAGGCTAGATTATATAGATTTAATATATGATTTAGAGCCTTTAGCTTATAGATTTGGAATGAAACCTCACGAGTTTTGGGATTCTACTTATAGAGAAGTTGCTTTATATGTTGAATCTCGTTCTCTCCAATATGAGCAAGAAATAAAAACACAAGTTCAGTTAGCTGAAAACTTAGGTAATAAAATGATAAGTTCAGGTATGACAGCTAAAAATCCTAAAAATATAAATTTAATTAAAGAAGTTTATCCGGATTTATTTAAAGAGGAATTAGCAAGACAAAGTGTTTATGAAAGAAAAGCAAGTGAGGGAGAGGATTTAGTCAATTTAATGTTAGAATTGACGGAAGAGTTGAGGGACGAAACGAAGAAAAAGGAATAATAAGGAATCACACAAAGGAAATGGTGGTGATGACTTAT
>CAZPSA010000044.1:0-10777 GCA_964589375.1 uncultured Clostridium sp. | reverse complement strand
CATGTCAAGTTAATTTTTACCATCAAAAAAGTCTATGATATTAACCATAGACTTTTATAGTTCATTATTTAAAATTTCTTTTACTTTTACAGGATTTGCCTTACCTTTTGTTTCTTTCATAGTTTGACCAACAAAATAATCAAATAAATTAGTTCTTCCGTTATGATAATCTTCTCTTTGCTTGGGATTTTCTTCTATTATTTTTAATATAATAGCCTTTAGGGCACTATCATCACTCATTTGAACCATATTATGCTCTTTCATCAGAATACTAGGTTCTTGTTTTTCTTCTAATGACAGATAAAATAATTCTTTTCCCTGTTTAGATGATATTTCACCGTTAGTAACCGCATCAATAATTTCTTTTAATAGTTCCGGTGTTAAATAAAAATCCTTTAAAGAAATATACTCTTTGTTAATATATCCTAGTACTTGAGAAGAAACCCAGTTAAAGGCAGTCTTAGGATTAATATTAAGAGATATTAATTTTTCAAAATAGTTGCTAAGTTCGATATCTTTAACGATTATTTTAGCTTCATTTTCAGATAACTCATAATCATTTATATATTTTAATAAACGATAATTTGGCAAAATAGGTATTTCTGATTTTATTTCTTCTAATAGTTTTGCTTCTATCTTAATTCGAGGAATATTTGGTTCAACAAAATATTTATAATCAACACTATCTACTTTAGTTCGCATTCTAATTGTCGTATTAGTTTTTTCATCATATCTTCGAGTTTCTTGGACTAATTCTTCAATTCCTAGTTCTAAGGCTTTGGTTTGTCTTTCTACTTCATAATTAATAGCTGCTAAAACATGGGAAAATGAATTTATATTTTTTATTTCAACTTTTGGGGTAACATAATTCCCATTTTCATCCTTTAAATTAATATTAACATCACATCTTATTTGACCTTTTTTAGTATCTGCTTCTGATATATCACAATATTTAAAGCTATTGGCTAAAAATTCTAAGAATGCGACAGCTTCTTCGCCACTATGTAAGCATGGAGTTGTTACAATTTCAATTAGTGGGGCTCCGCATCGATTATAATTAATTAAAGAGTAAAAGTCATAATGATCTAAAGATGCAGTATCTTCTTCTAAATGAATATCATGAATATTAACAGTAAATTCCTTCCCTTTGGCATAAAGATTTACTTTGCCATTTAAACCAACTGGTTTTGTTACTTGCGTTATTTGATATCCTTTAGGTAAGTCTGGATAATAGTAGTTTTTACGATCAAAAAGTAATTCATCAGGTAATTCACAGCCTAAAACCATACTCATTTTTAAAGCTTTTCTTACTGCTTCTTTGTTTAAAGAAGGCATTATACCAGGAAATGATAAATCAATTTCATTAGCGTAAATATTAGGAATTTCACTATAAGAGTTGGTACTAGGAGAAAATACTTTAGAATTAGTTTTTAGGGCACAGTGTAATTCTAAACCAATGACTGTTTGATATTTATTCATTGTTACCTCCTAATTTAAAATCTATTTTTTCTTCTAAGGCTGCGGCAATACTTAAAATATTGGCATCATCTAAAATCTTTCCTGTTATATTTACTCCAATTGGCATATTATTTACGTAACCACTTGGAATAGTAATTGAAGGAAATCCCCCAAAGTTTGCAATAGCAAGATGATTTTCTAAAACAGCCTTGTTTGTCAATACTTCTGATGCTTCTTCTAATAGAGGAGCTCCAGAACCACTAGCCATAGTAATAAAGGCATCATATTTAGTAAATAAAGCATTAAATTCATCAACTATTTTTCTTCTAACTTTGCAAGCATTTAAATAGTATTTTTCTTGGTTTTCTTTTTGGAGAACATAACTACCAATAACTAATCTTCTTTTAATTAATGGACTAAAAGCATGACTTCGATAATCTTTAATCATATCATTAATATTAGAACCAGTTCCCCTTGGACCATAAATTATTCCCGTATACATTGATAAATTGCTAGTAGCTTCAGCACAGCTTATTACCACATATGTAGGGTAAATTGCGGCAAGTAGTTTTTGGTCAAGAGATACTTCTTCAACTATAGCTCCCAATTCTTTTAGTAGTTTTAAGACATTATTAAACTTTTCAAGACTTTCTTTTAACTCTGAACTAGGATTTTCATAGCAAGATATATTGCAAAGTTCTTTAATATAAAATAATCTTTTACCATTTATATTAGGATTTAATCTAGGTGTAAGATCAGGAATATTTATAGTAGTCATATCTTTACTATCAATTCCTTTAATTATATCAGTTACAATGGCCGCATCTTTAACGTATTTTGTAAATACACCAACATGGTCTAAAGATGAGGCAAAAGGAAATACTCCATAACGAGAAATTACCCCGTAAGTTGGTTTATAGCCAACAATTCCGCAGTATGCAGCGGGTTTTCGAACGGAATCCCCAGTATCGGTTCCAAGGGCAAAAGGAACCACATTATCGGCAACCGCTACGGCTGATCCGGATGAAGAACCGCCGGCTTGTCTTGTTAAATCAAGAGGGTTTAAAGTTGGGCCAATATGAGCTGTGGTACCAGTTCCTCCTAGGCCAAATTCATCACATGATGTTTTACCAATTAAAATCCCGCCAGCTTCTTTTAATTTTTTAATTACCGTAGCGTCAAAATAAGGAACATAATCTTTTAAAGCATTAGATGCCCCAGTTGATAAAATATTTTTTGTACTAAATAAATCTTTAGCCGCATAAGGAATATTATTTAAAAGGCTATTTTCATTTTCCGTATTTTCTGGCTTATCTAATATAGTAATAAAGGAATTCGTTTTAATATTACTATCATAAGCTTTGGTAATAGTATTCTTAATTAGTTCTTCTTTAGTAATTTTATTATTTTTTATATTATTTTGAATATCTTCAATTAAACTTTTCATTGGTTATTACCTCCTACTACTTTAGGTACTCTTATTTCTCTTCCTTCAATATCTTTAGCGTTAGAAAGTAATTCATCGATTAAACTTGATGGCTCAGCCTTATCTTCTCTTAAAGTAGCAGTGTATAAATCGTAAGGCATAAATGCTGGTTCTATTCCATCTAGATTTAGTTTATTTATTTGCTCAATGTTTTCATTAATAATGGCAAATTCATCAAAGATAACTTCTGCTTCTTCATCTGTTAAGCCAATTAATAATTTTTCGGCAAATTTTATTATTTCTTCTTTAGTAAATTCTTTCATATGCCTCCTAATATTCACAGTTACCTGGGGTTCTTGGATATGGTATTACATCACGAATATTGTCAATTCCAGTTAAATAGATTAATAAACGTTCAAAGCCCATTCCAAAACCAGAATGAACACAAGTTCCATATTTTCTTAGGTTTAAATACCATTCAAGTTCTTTAGTGTCCATATTTAGTTCTTCCATTCGTTTAAGAAGTTTATCATAATCTTCTTCTCTTTGCGAACCACCCATTAATTCACCAGCTTCGGGAACTTCTAAGTCAACTGCTGCAACTGTTTTACCATCAGCATTTTGTTTCATATAAAAGGCTTTAATATCTTTTGGCCAGTTTTTAATAAATACAGGGCCATCAAAATATTCAGTAATATATTTTTCATGTTCTTTTGCAATATCTTCACCATATTCGGGTGTAAATTCCCATTCTTTACCAGAATTCTTTAATAAAGTAATAACTTCTTCATGATCAATTCTTGTAAATTTACTATTAACTAACTTTTCTAATTTGGCAATTAAACCATTTTGAACAAATTTATCTAGAAATTCCATTTCATCTTTAGCGTTTTCTAAGACATAAGTAACAATGTATTTAAGCATTTCTTCCATAATGTCCATATCACCTTCTAAATCGCAGAACGCTATTTCGGGTTCGATCATCCAAAATTCACTAGCATGGACTTTAGTGTTGGAATTTTCGGCTCTAAAGGTAGGCCCAAAAGTATAGGTCTTTTTAAATGCGGTTGCGAATGTTTCAGCTTCTAATTGTCCAGATACAGTAAGACCAGTTGTTTTACCATAAAAATCTTTAGAATAGTCAATTTTACCTTCTTTGGCAATGCGGTTTAAATCAAGAGTTGTTACTTGAAACATTTCCCCAGCTCCTTCGCAATCACTTGCGGTAATAATAGGAGCATGAAAATATACATAGCCGTTTTCTTGAAAATACTTATGAATAGCGGCTGCAGCCACACTTCTAACTCTAAAAACTGCATTAAATAAGTTAGTTCTTGGTCTTAAATAAGCTTGTTCACGTAAAAATTCTCTAGTGTGTCTTTTAGGTTGAATAGGATATGTTTCATCACAGCCTCCTAGAAGAGTTATTTTACTAGCTTTTAATTCAAAATCTTGTTTTCCTTCGGATTTAATAATCATACCTTCAACTTCAATCGCACTACCAACTAAAAGTTTACGAATTTCCATAAAGTTTGCAATCTCATTATCATATACTACTTGCAATGTTTTAATTGTTGTACCATCTGATAAATCGATAAAACCAAAAGTTGATTGATCACGATGATTTCTAATCCAACCGGAAATTTTAACTATTTCATCAATATATGATTTTTTATATAAATCTTTAATATCCATTGTTTATCCTCTTTCCTTACATATTCATATCTAAATAGTCAATTAAATCATTAATTGCTACTTTTTCTTCTTCTTTAGTTCGATTATCTTTTACATTAACTTTCATTTGTTTTAAGTCTTCATCATTTAAAATAATTAAATATTTAGCATTTAAGCGATCAGCTGACTTAAATTCACCTTTTAATCCTTTATTCATTAAGTCTGTTTCGGCTATAAAACCATTCATTCGCAGATTTTGGGTTAAGTAAGCTGCGGTTTCTTTCTCATTAGGTGAAACATACATTACATATACATCTATTTCGTTAGAAATAGGAATATTTATATTTGATTGTTCAATCGCAAATAAGACGCGATCATACCCCATCGCAAAGCCAACAGCGGGAATACTAGGTCCATCTAAAGTTTCAATTAGACCATTATATCTTCCCCCACCACCTAGGGCAAGTTCATTATAGCCAGGGATATTTGCATATATTTCAAAGACAATATGATTATAATAATCTAAACCTCTAACTAAGTTATAGTCTTCTTCATAGTTTATTTCTAATAAATCTAGATAATCTTTTAATTCTTCATATCTTTGTTTACTTTCTAAAGTTAAGTAGTCTATTGTCTTAGGAGCATTTTTAATAATATCATTATCTTTATCTACTTTACAATCTAATATCCTTAGGGGATTTTTCATAATTCTAGCTTGACAATCTTCACATAGATTTTCGATATGAGGTTTCAAATAGTTTACTAGGGCTTCTTTGTAATTTTGACGAGATTTACTATCTCCTAAAGTATTTATTTTAATTTTAACATTATTTAATCCCATAAGTTCATAAGTTTGATAAGCTAAAGAAATTATTTCTAAATCAGCTAAAACATCATCAGAACCAATTAATTCTACTCCAAATTGAGTAAATTCACGCATTCTTCCAGATTGAGGTCTTTCATAACGATACATCTTTTCATTATAATAAACTTTGACTGGTTCGGTCATATTGCCATATAGCTTGTTTTCAATAAACCATCTTGCTACCCCTGCCGTTCCTTCTGGTCTTAAGGTTAGTTTTCTTTCCCCGCGATCACAAAAATCGTATGTTTCTTTGGAAACAATATCCGTATTTTCCCCAACAGTACGGTGAAATAATTCGGTTGCTTCAAATACTGGGGTTTCAATGTAAGTATAGTTATATTTTTCACATATACTTCTTATTATATCATTTAAATATTCTCTCTTTTTAGAAAGAACACCTGATATATCATTAGTCCCTTTTTGTTTTGTTATCATATTTTTTCCTCCTTAAATAAAAAACACAAATAATATAAGGGCGAAATATCTTCGCGGTACCACCTTACTTTACTTGTGCAGCCTTTATATCTTAACGTGATATTACCCGTTTTGCCTTAATCAAAAGTGTTCCCTCTTTACTAAATATTAGGTATTTACACCAACTAACCTTCTCTAAAAATATTTAATGTAAAGAGAGTCTTTTGAGCAATTAATTTATTTAATTTTACTTTAAACCTTAAGCTTTGTCAACACTATGACTTTGCTTAAATATTATGTTTTTCTTTAAATTCTTTTTCATCTATTCTTTCAAAAAGTAAACATAAATCGTTAATTTTAATATCACCCGAAATAGTTTCTTCTTCCCAAACAAATGGTTTTAAGTTAAGCATTTCTTTGATCTTAGCAGATGCATTTGGCATAATTGGCGCTATTAAGTTGGCAATATTAGCAATTATATAAGTACATGTATAAGTTACATTATTAAATTCTTCTAAGTTTTCTTTAGCTAATATCCATGGTTCTTTAGTGTCATAATATTTATTGGCATTTGTCGCATAATCAATAATTAATGAAACGGCACTTCTAAATTCACCTTTTTCAATTAAAGCACCGGCTTCTTTATATGTTTTTTGCGTTATTTTAATTATTTCAGGATCAATATTTCCATTTGTTATTACGCCAGAAAATTTCTTATTAATAAATGATAAATTACGATTAACAAAGTTACCAATAACTCCTACTAAGAACTTATTATGAACTAAAATCATATCTTCTAAAGAGCAGTTTATATCTTTTACTTCTGGGCCATTGGCAATAAAGTAATATCTAAGAGTATCTAGAGAAAACATTTCTAATAATTCATTTGCAGTTATTAAATTACCTTTACTCTTACTCATTTTTTCATCATTAATATTTACATACGCACTACTTATCATATAGTCAACTAAACGATAATTTTTATTCATTCCAGATACTAAAGCCGGATAAATTACTGAGTGAAAAGGAATATTGTCTTTACCATGAACAAAATATACTAATAAGTTTTTATCATCATTATTCATAAATTCATCTAAAGAGGTATTTCTTTTTTCTAATACTCTTTTGGCATCTGATAAATAGCCTAAGACCGCTTCAATCCAAACATAAATTCTTTTATCTTCATAGCCTTGAATAGGCACTTCGATCCCCCAATCAAGTTGGCGTGTGGCAGCGCGATCGATTAACCCCATGTTTAAATATTTGCTAGACTCACCATAGGCATTTTTGCGCCAAGTGTCTTTGTGATTTTCAATTAGTTCTTTTAAAACATCTGTAAAAGCTGATAATTTAAAGTATAAATGTTTATTATTTTTAGATATTGTATCATTACCACAATTTTTACATTTTTTATCTAAAACAGCAGAACTATCCAAGGAAGATAGACACTCTTCACATTGATCGCCAGTTGAAATCCCCCCACATACAGGGCACTTACCAACAATTTCACGATCTGATAGGAAGGTACTACATTTTTCACAATAATCTTGAGGTACTTCTTTTTCATAAATATAGCCATTATTAGCTAGAGTTAAAAAAACTTCTTGAACGTATTTTTTGTGTTCTTCATCCATTGTAGCGGCATATAAATCATAAGTAAAGCCTAGTTTTTCAAAGGTTTTCTTAAATTCTTCATGATAAAATTTGGCTATTTCTAAGGGATTGGTATTTTCTTTTTTTGCTCTTTGAGTTATTGGGGTACCATGGCAATCAGAACCAGAAACATATACTACTTCATCATTACAACCACGATAGTATCTAGCTAAAATATCGCCAGGAAGAAGAGCCGCTAAATGGCCAACGTGTAAATAATAGTTAGCATAAGGCCATGCTCCGCCAATTAAAATTTTTCTTTTCATAAAAGCCTTCTTTCTAATAGTGAAATTATAACATATTTGTTTTAGGACTACAATAAAGGTTTTTCTATTATTAATCTCTAATTTTTAAATGTAGTTCTCTTAATTGTTTTTCTTCTAGTTCGATTGGTCCCCCCATTAATAAATCTACGCCAGATACATTTGGTGGGAATACTTGAACTTGTCTTAAGTTGTCTTCTCCGGTAAGAAGCATTATCATTCGATCAATCCCGGGAGCCATTCCGGCATGAGGAGGTGCTCCATATTGAAATGCAGTGTATAGAGATCTGAATTTATTTTTTATGACCTCTTCATCATATCCTACTAAGGCAAAGGCTTTTTTCATAATCTCAATATCATGATTACGAACTGCTCCACTACTCATTTCATAGCCATTACAAACAAAATCATATTGAATAGCGGTTATTTTAAGAGGATCTTCATTTTCTAAAGCATTAAGTCCACCTTTAGGCATACTAAATGGATTATGACCAAAATCTAAAGCGTTTGTTTCTTCATTTTCTTCAAACATTGGAAAATCATTAATAATACAAAATTCATAAGTATTATCTTTTAGCAAATTCAATTCATCACCTAATTTAGTTCTTAAAATACCAGCAAGTTTTGGACACTTTTTAAAACTATCCGCTAATATAAATAAAGTATCTTTAGAATTTAAGTTTAAATTTGTAATTAAATTATTTCTTTCTTCATCACTTAAAAACTTATCAATCGCAGATTTAAAAGAACCATCTTCATTTACTTTAATATAAGCTAAACCTTGAGCGCCTTTTTCTTTAATATAAGCTTCAATTTCTTTAAACCAAGAATTAGATTTTTCTAAGTTAGAGACTTTTATAGCTCTAATGCAATTATTTTCAAAGGCTTTAAAAGTTGTATGAGCAAAAATATCCGTTATATCTTCAATAATTAATGGATTTCTTAAATCAGGTTTATCACTTCCATATTTTAACATTGCTTCATTGTAAGGTATTCTTCTAAATGGGGGTTTTGATACTTCTTTAGTTCCAAAGTTTTTAAAAACATTATAAAAAATCTTTTCCCCAACAGCATAAACATCTTCTTCAGTAGCAAAACTCATTTCAAAATCCAACTGATAAAATTCTAAAGTACGATCGGCCCTACAATCTTCATCTCTAAAGCATGGGGCAATTTGAAAGTATTTATTAAAACCACTTACCATTAAAAGTTGTTTGTATATTTGAGGTGCTTGAGGTAAAGCATAAAATTTTCCTTTATAATTACGAGATGGAATTACAAAGTCTCGAGCTCCTTCAGGACTACTTGTTGTAATAATTGGCGTTGTTATTTCGGTAAAAGACATTTCTTTCATTAGAGTTCTAATGTAGTCGATAACTTTAGATCTAAATAATACCATATTATGATTTTTTTCATTTCTTAAATCTAGATAACGATATTTTAGTCTTGTTTCTTCACTTGAATTTTCAGGGTGGTTTATTTCAAATGGTAAACTAGGAGCACATTTTCCAAGTATTTCAAAGTTTAGCAGTTCTATTTCAATATCTCCAGTTTTCATATTAGGATTAATCATATCAGGAGTTCTTTTCTTAATAGTTCCTTCTAAAGTAATTGTACTTTCTTTAGTTATACCATTAAATTCTTCTGGTTTATTGCTTATTACTTGAACTATACCAGTTTCATCTCTAATAACTAAAAACATTAAATTAGCTCCTAAATTACGAATTTGTTCGATCCAACCGGCAATTCTTACCTTTTTACCTTCTAAGTCATGGTTTAATTCCCCAATATATAGTTCTCTATAAATATTACCTTTCATTTTAATTCCTTCTTTCTATAATAAAAGAGTGCCTGTCCTTAAAGGACGAAAGCACTCTTATCTTCCGCGGTACCACCTTTGTTCTATTACTAGCCCTCAATGCTTAACGCGCAACAACGATTTATTTAAGATTTAGTATCTTCGATATAAATATCATACTTAGTTTCACCAAATCTAAGCTCTCTATAAATCTATTTATAACTACTCTTCTAAATCAATAATTACATTTTTATTATAACTTTTTTAAATAAAATGTCAATTAGAAATTAATGGCCGCTGAAGGTGTAGAAACTTTTTGTAATGCATTAATACTATTATCAATTATAATCTTAGCAATAATAACATTATTACTATCGTTACACTTATCTTTCATATGGTTAAATTTAGCTAATTTGTAATTATAATCTAAACCAAGTGATGATGAAAGTGGCGTTCTAATATTATATTTTTCATAAAGAGAAGTTGCTTGTTTTTTAATATCATCTTCATCCTTATGCTGGTTATGTAAGAATAAATCAATATCCCCTGTTGAACCAATAAAATCAGATAAATCACAGCAAATATGCTTATGGTTTGGTTCTTTGATATCATTTATTATTTCTACCGGATAAATTCCATCCTTTAAATCACCATTAAGCATTGAAAGATAAAATCTAACCCCAAGTGAACCAGCAAAATTAGAATTTGAAACTTGAACACCGTTGAAACTTTTCCCCGTAAAGTCTAAAGGAAAAACCCCGTATCTCATATCTAAATTATATACTAATTGAGGATCGACATTAGCGTTAGTCCCACTCAAATCAGCAAAACTAATTTGACCATTTAAACAAACACTGCTAAAACTTAAAGCACTTAAATCCAAATAGCAAAGTATAGGCACTATTTCCTCTCTGATAACTTTATAACCTTTACTTTCTAAGGTAGTATCATCAAATACTAATTGTTCTAAAGTACTTACATCTTTAATTGTTAATCGGGCATTTGCTAAATCACTCTTGTTTTCTTCTATTCTTTCTTTTAAATAGTCTATTAATTGTAAAACTTCCATTTTGCTTAACTTTAACATAATAATTCCCCCTTTTTTTAAGCGAAATGTATCATACTACAATAATTTTACTTTGTCAAATTTTTTTCTTTAATTTTTCTTTAAAGTATGATTAATTTGTGATAATGTCTTAAGTATTAACTTGCGAAAATGTCTCAAT
>CAZPSA010000043.1:0-11077 GCA_964589375.1 uncultured Clostridium sp. | reverse complement strand
ATTTCTAGTTTGTAAGAAATATAACTTGCCTTCTTCAATTGTAAATTCCATATCTTGCATATCGCGATAATGATTTTCTAATTTATTAGCAATTTTAATAAATTCATCATAAACATCGGGCATATCCTCTGCAAGTTTTGTAATTGGTTCCGGAGTTCTAACACCTGCCACAACATCTTCACCTTGAGCATTAATTAAATACTCTCCATAGATACCCTTTTCCCCAGTAGATGGATTACGAGTAAAGGCAACCCCAGTACCACTTGTTTCACCCATATTACCAAAAACCATCGCTTGAATATTAACTGCAGTTCCCCAAGAACCAGGAATATCATTCATTCGGCGATAAACGATTGCTCTAGGATTATCCCATGATCTAAATACGGCTTTTACAGCTCCCATTAATTGAACTTTAACATCTTGCGGAAATTCCTCGCCATTCATATGATCACGATAAACTTTTTTAAATCTATTTACTAATTCTTTTAAATCATCAACAGTTAACTCAGTATCAAATTTAATCCATTTCTCTGCTTTTAATTCATCAATAATTTTTTCAAAAAATGACTTATTTACTTCCATTACAACATCAGAATACATCTGAATAAAACGACGATAAGAGTCATATGCAAAACGAGGATTACCAGTCTTTTGAGCAAATCCTTCAACAGACTCATCATTTAAGCCTAAATTTAAAATTGTGTCCATCATTCCTGGCATAGATGCTCTAGCTCCACTACGAACAGAAACTAATAAAGGATTGTTAATATCGCCAAATTTTTTTCCTTGTTTTTCTTCTAAAGATGTTAATGCTTCATAAATTTGACTTTCAATTTCCGCCGAAATTTCCTTTCCATTATCATAATATGAAGTACACGCTTCAGTTGTAACTGTAAACCCTTGCGGTATAGGTAAACCTAAATTAGTCATTTCAGCTAAGTTAGCCCCCTTACCACCTAGTAAATTACGCATATTAGCATTTCCTTCTTCAAATAAATATACAAATTTTGCCATGTTAATCACTTTCCTTTTCTATCAATGTAAATTTATTTATATAATAATTATTATCTTTTTGCTCGATAATAAGTATTGCCTCATTTATAAAATCTTCATCATCATAATTACTTATATTGCTATTGCAAATTTCCTTTTCTATTGGAATAATTCCCAGCTTAAGTGCTAAAAGATCCCCATCTTTTTTTATTTTATATATTTTAGTGCAATAAGCATTATCTTGACTTATCTCATAGTTTACTACAATATCATTAGTAAAATAAACATCATAATCAGCATCTAATTTTCGACCAAATAATTTCTTAGAATAATTATTTAATATATCTTTAGTAATAATATCATTACCATCATTTAAAGCATAACTATATAAAAATCTAAATCTTAATTCAACATTTTGTAATAACTCAACATTTAAATAATTAATTTTATCTTTTAAAACATTATTTAAGGCATTTAAAACTCTTTTATCATTCAATTTACTATTATATTTTTGCCGATCATTTATATTAACAATTTGATAAAAATCATCCTTTTTACTTGAGGTAGGATTATTATAATCACCCTTATCAATTAGAAAAAAATGATTTACTAATACAATACTAACAAATATGAAAATAATTAAAATTACACTTACTAAAATTCTACTTAATAAAATAATATTTTTATCCTCTTTCATATAATCAACCCTAACAGAAAAATTATACCAATTAATTATCTTTTTTTCTACTATCTTTTAGCTCTAGGATGCATATTAAGGTAAACTTTACGTATTTCTTCATTAGTTAGATGAGTATATATTCCAGTTGTACTTAAAGATGCATGTCCTAATAATTCTTGAACACTTTTAATGTTACATCCTTCATTAAGCATTATAGTTGCAAAAGTATGTCTAAAGGTATGTGGTGTTACTTTTGATGAAATAGCCGCTTTTTTTACAATATTCTCAATAATCAATCTTATTCCTCTAGCAGTTAATTTTGTTCCTCCATTATTAATTAAAAGATAATCGCTTTCTTTTCCCGCAAGCAATATTTTTCGGGAATTATTAAGATAGCTAGTTAAAGCCTCATGAGCATACTTTCCATAAAAAACTACTCTTTCCTTATTACCTTTACCAATTATTTTTATTTCATAATCAGCAAAATTTATTGACTTAATCTGAACATTAGATAATTCACTTACTCTCATTCCTGTTGCTAGTAAAAGTTCTAAAATAAGTCTATTTCTAATACCTAAGGGACTATCATCTAAAGTATTAATCATCATTTCAAACTCATTATATTTAAAATAATTAGGTAATCTCTTTTCCATTTTTACATTAGATGTCATTTTAAAAGGATTACTACTAATTTTACCTATTTTTTCTAAGTAAGTATAAAAAGAACGAAGTGTACTAATAGAACGATTAATTGTAGTTGGCTTATAACCCGCTTTTTTTAGGTCCATAACAAAATTACTAACATCTTCATATTTTATCTTCAAATAATCTCTATGACATTTTTCTAAATATGCTTTATATTTATATAAATCTATTTCATAACCAGTTTCTGTATTATCAGAATATTTTTTTTCATAGTAAATATAATCTAAAAACTCATTTATTGCATCTTTCATTTTCTATCACGTATATATTATAAACCAAAATCACATAAAAAAGAACGCCAAACTAATCAAGCGTCTCTAATTTAGAACTATCATCTTTTTTCTTTTTTAATTTCTTAGCTTTTTCTTTTTTAGCTTTATTAGGTTTCCCATTTTTCATTTTATGAAGGCGTTTTTTAAAGATATTCTTTTTGATACCTACAATAAAATAAACAATTAGACAAAATACAACTACACCAGAGGCAATTAAATAATTTTGATATTGTTCTATAAAAGTCTTTTTATGAATAGTTATTTGATATTCCCCAATTTTACTAGTTTCACTATCCATTACAGTAATCTTTATAATCGTACCATCATTTATAAAATTATTGCCATTTACCGCATAAATATCATCAGGCGAATTTGTTTCAACCATAACATCTATACTTTCGGTATTATAGTTAACTGTTAAATCATAGCTATAAGTTTCAGGATTAAAATTAATATCATAATTATCTAAAACTATATTTTTTAACTGAGTAGTTTCTTTAGTTGGCATTATTTCATTAGTTATATTTATAATTATTTTGTATATTGATGTTACATCATCTTTAGTTAAAACTATATTAACTTCATTTTTACCATCTATAAAGTTTTCCGGATTTTTTATTTCAACTTTAACATTTTGATCTACAGCAATCGCATCAATTACAATTGGTAATTTATCTTTAGGATAATTAATATTATATTCATCTTTAAATTTACTAAAATCTTCAACTACTTCATTATTAATGGTTATACTTTCTAAGTATAGTTTTTCTTCTTTTATTTCATTAAAGCAAGCATATATAGTTCTATCTTCACTAAGAATTATTTCACTATCAACCAGTTTCTGACATTCTTTATCATAAGACCAATTAGTAAAAGTATAGCCCTCTTTCGGCGTAGATACTATCTCTTTTAAATCAATTGAACATTTATCTGATTTACTTTCACAAAAAAGCATTTTATCATCATCTATTGATCCATTAGAATTTAAAGTAAGAGTATGTTTAATTAAAGCCGTAGTTGTTGGTGCTAATGTGGTCGTAGAACTAGGTACTACCGCTCCTCTTTGAATAGTTACATTTCTAGTTAAAGCATTCTGCACAGTATATGATGTTTCATTTTGCATATATTTAAATTTAATATTGTCTAATTTAATATCAAACTTTTTTTCAGAAGTTAGCTTTGGAGCTGTAATAGAAATCACACTTACTACGCGGCTATGAAGCCCTGAACCGGTAAAAACCAATGCATTTTCATTTTTTGTAAATGTATAATTATCACCGGCACTTAAACTATTATAAGTAAATCCTTCCGGCAAAATAAGATCTGCTTCTAATACTGAGCAGTACTCTGGTCCAAAAATTGTACAAGTAAAAGTATCCCCACTCTTAATCTTTGTAGTTGGACAAGTTAATCCTATACTAGCAGCTGATACTATCTCTGGTAACAAGAGTAACATTAATAATATATACCTTATTTTCTTCATTTCACACACCCTTATTCTAATAAAAATTTTAGCATAGAACTAGGTAAAATACAATAAGACATAAGTAAGTTTTTAGCGACACTCTATATATTATTTTCAATAAGTCACAAAAAAATCTATTATAAAAATAAAGAAATAAATTAAAATTTCAGTTGTATTATAACTATTAGCATATCAAGAACACTATTACTTTTCAAAAATCATTAACTTTCAAACCCAATCTAAAATAAAACAATAAAAAAACCAATTCATCTCGGAATTAGTCAATAATTAAAACTCAAAAACATGAGTAAATATTACAAAATGGTAGCGGCGGAGAGATTTGAACTCCCGACCTGCCGGGTATGAACCGGACGCTCTAGCCAACTGAGCTACACCGCCATAAAAAATTTCTTAACAAAACTATATTATCAAATAATAAAGTTATTATCAAGAACTTTTTTTCAGTTTATTTAAATTTCGCTAATTTTCTGTACTTTCTTCAGCAGTTGTCTCACTTATTGGTTCTTCATTTGTTATAAATACATTGCTACCATCATCAAAAGTATATTTCAAGCTAAAACCAATTACATAATCATATTTATTATAAGCAACAATTATTTCTTTATTAGTAACACTTTTATCAAACGCATATTCCTTAATTGAAATATCTGAAATAAGTTTTTCATAATCAGTAGTTTCACTGTCAATGGCTTTTTCTAGTTTCAAAGTATAAGTTTTATTCCATAAAGCCTCATCTATACTAAGATGATCATATTCCAAATCTTTTTCTTTTATTTCTTTTAGACTATTATCTTTAGTAACAATTAAAGTAACATCTTTTACTACTTCATTATCTTCATTATCTTTAACAACAATTTTTAAATTATAAGTTCCTTCTTTTTCATTTAAGTTTTCATCACTTGGTTTTTTATATTTAATAGTACATGGAAGCGATAAATCTTCACATTTTGTAACAAATTCAGATGGAGAAAATTCTTCATTAACCCCAACAGTTAAAGTTTTTACTTCAACTACCGGTTCCGTTGTATCTTTTACATATATTTTACCTTTTAAAGTATGATTATTATTTACAACTTTATAAGAATATTCACCAACGCTATTTGTTAAGTTATTCTCATCAACCATTACTGACGATATATCTAATTTATAATCTGTTATATTTTTTCCTTTAATATATAAGTTAATATCAGTCGGCACTTTTTCACCAAGCTCAACAGTAACCTTATTTAAATATATTTTATCAACTAAATAATGCTGATAATACCAATATATTCCATACCCTAATAATCCTAAAATAACAATTATTAAAAGAACAACTTTTAGGGGGTGAGTTTCTTCAATATAAAAATCTTGATCCATTAAATCCACCTCGCAAAATAAATATTCCTTGTATAACCTGTCTCATAATTATCAAATAATTCTAAGATTTTTTCTACTAATATTGCTAAAATATCTGGTGTTTTACCTACCTTAATATTCATAAGACCATTTTTCATTTCCTTTTGAAAAAAATAATCATCTAAATATTTCATTAAAATATCATCAAGTTTTTCAACTTTTTTTATATCAATTGCTGAAGATGGATCAATACTAAAAATATAATTTCGATATATTTCGATAAGCATTGCCGTTAATTTATCACTCTCCAAAAATTCAAAATTAATTATTTTATAAAAATTGGGACAATGGGTTAAAATCATTTTATTCTTATTCATTTTCCACTCTCCTATCTCCATAAAATTATATCATAAAGAAAAATTATTTACTATACTTTAAATTGAATATATGCCTCGTTATTTATTTACCTAATTATCAATACATAAACCAATTCATTAAAAAAGAACTTTATTCCAAATAAAGTTCTCGCCATACAAAATGCATTTTTAAGTTTATCAATTTAATCATAAACTATTTATTAAACTTAGTTTACTTAATTTATTTTCGTTCCACAATTAGGACAAAATTTTGTATTCTTTTGAATACTAGTTTTACAATTTGGGCATTTCATTTCTTTAGTAGTATTCTTTTTAGTTTTCGCTTTATCTCTTGTATCAGTAAATGGTCCAAATGCAGATAAGTTTTCTTCATCATTTGGCATACTACTACCAAAACCTAATATTGGATAGAAGATAAATGGTACAATAGTTAATCCAATTCCATAACCAACCGGATCTTTACCAAATTTTTTAGCTAAATTATAATTCGCAAAGAAACTTGCTCCTAATGCAGCAATTCCAGCTAATCCCGATAAAACCCCTAAAAATAGTATATTACATATTATAACTGCATTCATAATTAGGAAAAACCACCATTCAAGAGATGTAATTTCACATAAAACATAATCAGTATAAAATGGAACAATTGCTTCCCAACCTTGTTTACCACATTTCTTATAGACTTTCCACTTACCAATAATTGTAACAATTGCACAAACTCCTAATATAACACAAAGAAAAACAAATAAAATTCCTAAAATTGCTGAAAAAATTCCTAAATTATTTATAAATTCCATATTTTAATACCTCTTTCTTTATAAAATTATAGAAAAAAAGCTAGTCTTCTTTTGTTTCACTAACTTTGTTAACTTCTTTACCCTTATAAAAACCACAATTTGGACAAGCACGATGAGGTCTAATTGCTTCTTTACAATTTGGACAAGTTACTAATCCAGCGGCAACTTTTTTTAAATGAGTACGACGCATTCTTTTTTTAGTTTTACTAGTTCTTCTAAAAGGAACTGCCATAAGTAATCACTCCTTCCATCTAGGTTAATTTTCTTCAAATAATATCCAACCCTCGCCTTGAAGATTTTCAATTTTAACTCCCTCTTTAACAACTTTCATGGGAATTTCCAAGACAATATTTTCCCATAAAATATCCAATAAATCAAGATAAAATTCATCTTTTAAGTTATTTTCTAATATTTCTTCTTCAATTGATGTTGTAAAAGGACATTCTACATCTTCAAAGCTTATTTGACAAGGAATAATAAATATTCCCTCAAGTTTAAGACTTAACTCGATATTATTTTCATAATTAATTAAAGCTTCACCTTGAACATGAACTTTATCCATTGTTTTAACTCCCATTTTTTCATAATATTCTACGGGAATTTCAACATATTCATCAATATTAAGTCGTTTTAACCCATAAAGTTTTCTTAAATCTATTCTCATATTACATCATTTTATTCATTTGAGCCATTAATTGTTTAACTTGCTTGGAACTTGGTTTTCTTCCCATTCCACTCATAAGGGCTTCAATCATTTTTTCATTAATCGGCGGATTTTTCTTTAAATACTTTTTCATATAGAAACGACATACAAAGAAACCGATTATTGCCCCTATTACAATTCCTATTACAATCATTAAAATATCATGCCACATATTATCACTCCTTGCTTCTATATTATACAATATATCTTTAGCTGTTAACAAGCCTTAAATTTTTTAAACTTGAAAGCCAAAAATAATCTTCACAATCAAAATCAACTACAAATAAATTGGGAATAGAACTAAGTTCTGATAAAAAAGAAGGATTACTTACATTACTCTTTAAAATCATATATGTATTATAAATAGTTAATTTACTTACCTCATCAGTATAATAATTAGAATACTGATGAATATTATTATAAACACTATAACCATCAAATCTATTCATCCTATTATAAATATTTTTACTTAACAGCTTTGAGTTAAATCCTTCAGAAAAAGAAAAAAATTCATTATAAAGATAGCTAAGGTTATCTTTAGTGCTCATTCTAATATTTAAGTAAGCACTATAAAGATTAAATGGTAAATTTTTGGTTAATTTATAATATTCTTTATTTACCTTAAAAATATAAAAAGTTCGCATATTATCACCCGAACTTAATATATTACTTTTTTCCCACAAATTTTGTCGAATTATGAACTTTTTTTGGTTGTCGTGGTTTTTTTAGTTGTAGTCTTTTTAGTTGTTTTTTTATCTTCTGTCTTTTCAGGAACTTTTTCCCAAATTGCCGTTATTTCGGTATCCTTAGTTATTGGCGTAGTAAAGTTATAAGTAACACCATTTACTTGCCATTCTTTAAAAGTATAACCTTCTTTAGTTGGATCTGCTGGCTTAGTAGCAGTACTATTCTTTTTCACTTGTTCAGCGGATACTTTACTTCCACCATCAGTATTGTATGTTACATTAAATTTTGGGGTAGCAAAAAATAATGAATAAACAAAGATACCAGTTAGAATTATAGATACAACTAATATTATAATATTATTCTTTTTCATAAACCTCCTCTATAGTCATTATAACACGGGTTTAGAAAAAGTGGTAATTTTAATCTTCGAACGCAATAATTTTAAGATTTATTCTAAATTTTGATAACTATTAACTATGTTAATCGAAAATTCTTAAGTCAGTAATTTTAGCATAACCATTTCCAGTATGACCAACGCCACTTTCATAATACCCACCAAACGGATTTGGCATTAAATTTGTTCCTACATCACCAGATTTTATATTTGTCCAAGTGTAACCATCTCCATCTATCATTAAGGTACTTGTAAAGTATTTGCCACTATAATGAATGCTGCATAAGTTGTCTGTTGTTCCTTCAGCACACGTATTTTGATTAGTTCCAGTACGTGGAGACAAGCTTGTACTACTTGTAATAGCTAAACAACCGGTATGACCAGATATATATGATGAACCGCCGCCGCCACCAATTATCCAGCAATTTTCACCAGTATTACCAGCTCCACCGCCACCATAATATCCGCCACCGCCGCCCGAGTGACCATTACAATAACCAGCATAACCTGTATTGCTTCCCTTTCCACCTGTACCAAATGAGTTGCCAGTAGTTTGAGTAGCAGCAATGCCAGCGACACTACTAAAATTTTTGCCATTCGTACCACCAGTATAAGTTAAAGTTTGCCCATTACTAGCGCTTAATCCACCAGAAGAGCAATGATAAGTGGAAAACGTGCGCCCATCTTCAGTTTCAGAATAAAATATTCCTCCTCCGCCACCACCGCCAGCAACCATTATTCTTGACTTTAGGCCAATTGCTGAATTCCAAAGTAAATCACTTTCAGTTAATGAAGATGAACCATAATATCTTATATCTGTAGCGCCGCCTCCTGAATGGCCACCACGATAGTTCGAATAAGGGTAGTTTTTATACCCACCATCACCATTGCCACCCGCGCCGCCGCCATTAAAAGTGGCCGTCCCACCTTGACCTTGAGTTTTAGTTGCATCAATGCCTCGGCTTCCCCCTATACCGCCTTCACCCACGTATACATATAACTTTTCGCCCTTATTTAGTTTTATTGTTCCTTTAGCATAACCACCGTAACCATAACGATCTTCATGGTATATTTCTTTACTATCAGATGCTGTTCCCCCCACTTGCTCCCCACAACTCAATCATATACAATCCAGTTTCTGGAGCTACGAATTCTTGATACGTTCCTGTATATTCAAATGCATATACCTTTACAGGATCAGGTGTGGCATTTACGACCACTTTCCCTTGATAAGATTTATTCTTAGCTTGTTGCCAAGTCGTTTCTTCATCTATCCACAATCTTAAACTATATTCCAAACTTTCATTAGGCGGTAAATTATGGCTAAGTAACTCGTGAGACAGCACTCCATTATCTAATGTTATTGCACTTAAACTATAATTTGACAATTTATCTAAAGTACTATATGTCCCCGCAGTTAAATATGCTTTTATGTACATATCTTCCAACTGGCTGGTTACTAATAAATCTTCTAAACTTATTACAATTTTAAGTGATATATCACAAGTATTTGTAACAGTAAATTTATATGGAGTAAGTGCTTTTCCTTCTTCATCGCTTATTGCATAAGCACTATTTAAGGCAATATCATTTAGTTCATTTTGAAGAATGATATCCAAACACTTAGCAACAGTTATAGTGTTAGTATTAGTTTGAGTTTTTTTATTACGCAAATAAGCATACGTAACAGAAGATAAACAAATCAAAATACTAAAGCTTATTAAACATATTACTTTTTTTCTAGTTTTTATCATATTCAACATCACCTATATAATTCTATTTTCTATCTAATTATATAAATGACCCCCCCCGTGTCAAGTTAATTTTTATATCTTAAAAAATCTATGGTATTAACCATAGACTTCATAATTCAACCTTGAAGTATAACCATAAAATATGTTATGATGTATTTGTCAAGGAAACTTGAATAAAATAAAAAAGGGAATACTTAACGTTCGCATGCTTGAGTACTCGCCATATAAATTTGGTTCGCACATCAATCTATGCTTTTATTAGATTGAGTGCTTTTATTTTTCCTTACTATTTATTAATAAAAAGTAAAGCGATCAATGAATAGATGATAATAAACAATAATATTGTATAAAAATCTCTTTTTATATTTAGTGAAGTAAAATGCGTACAATCTTTCGCTAGCTGATTATGGGAGATTATACTTTACTTTATCAATATTATAATTGGCAGTTATCTCATTTGCACTTAAAGCCCTATTATATATTCGAACTGCGTATATTTTTCCGGAAAAGAATGCTCCTTGAGCAATTAACCCACTTGGATTTGCACCAATCATCATTATTGTATTTGCTGTTGTATGGCTCGTTGTCCCGGATATAGTAGTAGTTGTATCTAGCTGGCCATTTACATATAAACATAATTTATTTGCAGCATATGTTGCAGATATATAATACTTTGTTTTTGACACAAGTGAATAATCAGCTCTTGCACTTTTATAACCAGATACATAAATATCAACTGATGGCTGCCCAGAATAAAGTTCTAAACCATATCCACCATATTCCCAATTAGCAACTAGATCGATTTCACCTTCCGATATTGAATTTGGCTCAATTACAGCTTCAAGCGTAAAATTATCATAATTCATTTCGGTTATTCCCGCATAATCATCAA
>CAZPSA010000042.1:0-11174 GCA_964589375.1 uncultured Clostridium sp. | reverse complement strand
AGAAGAAGGAAAAGTATATAATGATAATAAAACATATCTTTTTAGAAGAGATGGATTAGCTAATGGAACAAGCAAAGAATATAAATTAAGATTATGGGTAGATGGTAGTGGAACAGCTGAAACAGTTGCAAATAAAAGTTTTAATAGTAAGATTATCATAAATGCTTATCCTAAAAGTGAAGAAGGCAAAATAATAATTAGTGCTGACTTAGATGGCGGACATTTATACCAAGAATTAAATGAAGTATACCGGGAAGGAGACAAAGTAAAATTACCAATACCGGCTAAAGAAGGCCACTCATTTAAAGCGTGGGAAATAGTAAGTGGCGATGGAACAGTTGAAGGAAATACCTTAACAGTTGGAAGGGAAGATATCACAATTAAAGCCACCTACAAAGTAGGAATAACCGTAACTCTAGATTTAGATGGTGGTAGTTCTAATCAAGTATTTAATTCATTATATTATGAAGAAGATAAAATAACCCTTGAAGAACCAGTAAAAACCGAACATATTTTTCTTGGCTGGAAAGTAGTAAGTGGTGATGGCATCATAAATGATAATACTTTAACCATCGGAAAAGAAAGCAATGTAGTAAAGGCCTTGTGGACTATTCCTAAAACAGAATATGTATTTAATTATACTGGTAGCGAGCAAACATTTATGGCTCCAGTTGAAGGCGTATATAAAATAGAGGCTTGGGGAGCCCAAGGCGGAAACTATAATTCCACTTATATAGGTGGTTATGGGGGATATTCATCTGGAACTGTAAGCCTATCTGCTAAAGAAAAACTATATATAAATGTTGGTGGAGCTGGAACAAATGCATCAATGAATGCTTCAAGCAGTAATTTAGGTGGTTACAATGGTGGCGGCACTGGTGCTGGTGGCAATTCAGTATATTCATCAAGTGGTGGTGGCGCCAGTCATATTGCTAAAAAATCTGGCCTTCTTTCAAGTTTATCTTCATATATAAGTGATATTTTAATAGTAGCGGGTGGTGGCGGCGGAACCTCTTTTCAATCTGGCCCATATTCTGGAATAGGTGGTTCAGGCGGCGGCTATACCGGAGCAAATGGTACCAACACGCAGTCAGGTTATCTTTATGGAGCTGGTGGAACTCAAAGTGCTGGCGGTTCCAGCGGCGGCGGTACTGAAAACGGTTCCGCAAGAGGACTTTCTGGTTCCTTTGGGCAAGGTGGCAACGGACAGTATTACTCTGGAGGTGGTGGAGGAGGATATTATGGTGGCGGTGCTTCTAATCAAGCCGGAGCTGGTGGCGGCTCAGGTTATATCGGTAATCCGCTTTTAACCAACAAAGTAATGTACTGTTATAACTGTACTTCATCAACAGAAACAAATACTAAAACCATGTCAACCACTTGCACGGAAGAAACGGCTACATCTAATTGCGCCAAAAAAGGAAATGGTTATGCCATAATAACATATATCTCATAAATATATACTTTTAGGGTATGTATTTTTTTAAATTCTGCTTTAAAAATAATTCCAATTATAGTAAAATGATATTGCGTTAACGAAAGAGCTGATAATATGAATGTACTAATAACCGGAGCTGCTAGAGGGCTTGGAAAAGCTTTAGCCATAGAATTTGCTAAAAACAACTTTGATATTATAATTAACTATAACAAAAGCGAAAATGAAGCTTTAAATTTAAAAGAAAACTTGCAAAAATATAAAATAAAAGTAACACTTATTAAAGCTGATGTATCTAACGAAGAAGAAGTTAAAACTATGTTTAATAAAATTGATAAATTAGATATTTTAATAAATAATGCGGCAATTGCTTTAGATAAAGACCCCTTAGAAAAAACCGCCAATGATTTTAATAAAGTACTAAATGTTAACTTAATAGGAACTTTTTTATGTATTAAATATGCCTGTTCTAAAATGGAAAATGGTTCAATTTTAAATATATCATCCACTAACGCAATTGATACGTATTATCCCGAAAGTATGGATTATGATGCTTCTAAAAGTGGGATAATTTCCTTAACACATAATTTTTCAAATTATTTAGCAAACGCTAGAGTAAATTGTATTTGTCCCGATTGGGTTGATACTGATATGAATAAAGAAATGGATGAAGAGTATAAGAAACAAATTAAATTTATAAAAAAGGAAGATTTAGCAAAAATGATATTTAAAATTTCTACTAATGAAAACTTAAATGATCAAATTATTAAAGTAGGTGCAAATGATGTTAAATAAGATAAAAATAATTGAAGAAACCAAAAAAGAAGAATTTCAAAAAATCGATGAATTGTCATTATATAATAGTAAAAAAGTAATTGCTGCATTTATTAAAGAAAATATTCAAAGTAGTGATTTTAACAGTACAACTGGTTATGGTATTGGAGATCAAGGTAGAGATAAAATTGAAAAAGTTTATCAAGATATATTTAAATGTGAAAGAGCTTTAGTTAGAAGCCAGTTTATATCTGGAACTCATGCTCTAAATATTGCTTTTTTTGCTTGTTTAAGACCAGGGGATACCATGCTTTCAATCAGCGGACTTCCATACGATTCACTTCACAGTGTTATTGGTCTAAATGAAAATAAAAGCTCTTTAAAAGCATTTGGCATCAATTTTAAGTATATTGATTTAATAAATGATGATTTTGATTATGATAAAATAAAAATGGCTTTAGTTGATCAAACAATTAAAGTAATACATATTCAGCGTTCAATTGGATATGGAAATCGTAATACTTTGAGTATTGATAAGTTAGAAAAAGTGATAAATTATTTAAAGAATATAAATAAAGATTTAATAATTTTAGTAGATAATTGTTATTGTGAATTTTGCAATAAAAAAGAACCCGCGGAAGTTGGCGCTGACTTAGTTGTTGGTTCCCTAATCAAAAATTTAGGAGCTGGCATTGCCAATAATGGCGCATATATTGTCGGTAAAGAAAAGTACGTTAGTTTAGCCGCAGAAAGATTAACCGCTCCGGGACTAGGTTTTGAAGTTGGCCCAAGTCTAAATCAAAATAAGCAATTTTTACTAGGATTATATTTAGCTCCTAGCGTAGTATCAAGTGCTTTAAAAACTAAACTTATTACGAGAGAATTATTTAAAAACTTAGGTTATCAGCTTGTAAATGAAAACTTAGATGATATCGTTTTAGGAATTATTTTTAATGATGAAGAAAAACTAATTAAATATGTCCAAAATATTCAAAATAATAGTCCTATAGATGCGGCATTTACTCCTGAAAAATCTGATATGGCCGGTTATGACAGTAAAATTATTATGGCAAGTGGTTCATTTACTGATGGCTCAAGCATAGAATTATCATGTGATGCTCCTATTAGAGAGCCTTATATTGCTTATCAGCAAGGCGCACTGACATATGAATATGGTAAGATAGTAGTTGCTAGAGCAATTGAAGATATGTTAAAATGAGAAAGGTGAAATAATATATGGCAAATAAACTAGTTAAGTGGATTATTGGTATTTTTGGTGGGGCAAGTGGCTCTTTACTAGCAAAATATTTAATTGTTTTTGGAATATCACTCTTACCAATTTTAGAATTACGAGGAGGATTAATTGCCGCCGCGTTACTTGGAATAGAACCGCTTCCAGCTTATATTATTTGTATAATTGGTAATTTAATTCCTATTCCTCTTATTTTATGGTTTTTAGATTATGTTTTTGATTTCATGAAGAAACACAATATATTAAAGAAGTTTGTTTTATATTGTGAGAAAAAAGGTAATGAGAAAAAAGATAGCATTGAAAAATATGGTTTTTGGGGTCTCGTAATTTTTATTGGAATACCTCTTCCTGGAACTGGAGCTTGGACAGGTTGTTTAATCGCAACTATTCTTAGAATGAATAAGAAAAAAGCATTTTTAGCAGCAATTTTAGGCGTCATAATGGCTAGTATTATAATGATGTTAGTTTCTTATGGAATACTGGCAAAGATTTTTTAGCAAATTTCAAAGACTTTTAGGTCTTTTTTTAATTTGAGTTTTATTATATAATTAAGTAGAATAGGAGTGATAAAGTTGAAGAATAAAAATGGGTTCATTGCAACATCTTTGATACTTACTTTTTTCTTGCTTTTCTGTGCTCTTTTAATAAGTGTAGTAAATAACTATAATTTTAATCAAAATTTGATTGATAAATTGAATGATATAAGCTTTGGCGAGACAAGCGAAAACGAAAATGAAAATGAAAATAAAAACGAAGGTGGCAATGAAGGTGGCACCATTGATATTGAAGTCGAAGCACCTGCTGGATGGCATACTGCCGCAAGCGGAACGTTACTTGCGGGAATTAAAATGAATTATAACGTTACTTCTGAGCCTTTGACTACACCGGGGGAAGCTACATCTTTACAAAATGAAGCTATTTTAGCCGCCACTGAAGATGATTATGGAACAAGCTACTATTTCAGAGGTAATGTCGAAAACAATTATGTTGCGTTTGCAAATATGTGCTGGCGGATTGTAAGAATAACGGGCGATGGCTCAATCAAGCTAGTTCTTTATAATTATTCAAGCCCAGATTGTACTTTAACTGGAACAAATTTAGGTCTTATAAGAAACAATGATACAATTTATACAACTTTATTTAATACAAATTATAATGATAATGCTTATATTGGATTAATGTACGGAACACCTGGTTCAAGCACATATGCCCAAACTCATGCCAATATCCATAAAAGTGTTCTTTTAACCAATTTAGAAACTTGGTATACAAATAATATCGCTACTTACGAAAGTAAACTAGCTGATGTAATATGGTGTAATGACAAAAGTACATGGTCCGGAACCGGTATAGGAACTACAAACACATTCTATGGTGCTCATAATAGAGCAAATAGTGGAACCCCAAGCCTAATATGTCCAAATGATAATAATGGCGGGAAACTTTCTAAATTCACCGTAAATGATACAACCAATGGCAATGGCAATCTTGATAAAAAAATTGGTTTGTTAACGCTTGATGAAATACTATTTGCCGGTTTGAAACTAAGTGGTTCTAATCAAGATTATACTTATTTAAAAGGTAATGTAAGTGATGGATATTGGCAATGGCTTCTATCCCCAGCCGTAAATTATGAAAACCATGCATACGTGTTCTTTATGTTCGGTGCGGGTGGTAGTATATCGAATTATCCGGTCGAAAAAAATACAAGTAATATTCGTCCTAGTCTCGCCCTTAAAAGTAGCACCACAATTTCCTCTGGTAATGGTACTGCCTCAAGTCCCTTCGTTGTAAATTAGATTTTAAGCTAAATTTTAATTGACAAAATCTAAACAAATTATTATAATTTAAGACATAAAGCAAATGAGGAAGACGGTAATATGAAAGGCATTTAGAGAGCTTATGTATTGGTGAAAATAAGTATGCTGGAAATATTATAGATCACTTCTGATGTTACTATGAAGATAGTACGCAGATCGGCGTTAATGATTTAAGTGTATGAATAATTCATAAACTAAGGTGGTACCACGGTGTTAGATCGTCCTTAGAATATGAATTTTTTTGTTAGGAGGAGAAAAAATGGATTATAAAGAAACACTTTTAATGCCTAAAACAGAATTTCAAATGAAAGGTAATTTACCAGAAAATGAGAAAATTCAAAGGCAAAAATGGGAAGAAATGGACCTATATAATAAAATAAGAGAAAAAAATAAAGGAAGGGAGCCTTTTGTTTTACATGATGGCCCACCTTACGCGAATGGGTCTATTCACATTGGTCATGCTATGAATAAAATTCTTAAAGATTTTGTTAATAGATTTGCCGCAATGAGTGGTAAGGATATGATTTATATTCCCGGTTGGGATACACATGGACTTCCAATTGAACAAGCAGTAACAAATAGTGGTGTTGATCGTAAAAGTCTTAGTAAATCAGAATTTAGAGATATATGTGAAAAGTACGCTAAAGAACAAATAAAGAAACAGATGGAAGGCTTTAAAGCTTTAAATGTATTAGCTGATTGGGATAACTACTATGCAACTTTCCAGCATGAATTAGAAGCAAGACAAATTGAAGTTTTTGCTACTATGGCCAAAAAAGGGTTAATCTTTAAAGGAATGAAACCTGTTTATTGGTCACCATCTTCAGAGTCAGCTTTAGCCGAAGCTGAAATTGAGTATAAAGATAGAACAGATGCCTCAATTTTTGTTGCATTTCCAGTATTAGAAGGAAATGATTATGTTAATTCTGGTGATAACTTAGTTATTTGGACAACTACCCCTTGGACATTACCAGGAAATACAGCCATCGCAGTTGGACCTGATTTTGAATATTCAAAAGTATTAGTTGATGGTAAAAATTATGTAGTTGCTACATCTTTATTAGGCGATTTACAAAAAGAATTTAATTGGGAAAATGTTGAAGAAATAAATACTTTTTATGGCAATAATTTAGAAGGCGTAACATATAAACATGTCTTTATGGATAGAGTTAGTCCTGTCGTTATGGGTGATGAAGTTACACTTGATGCTGGAACTGGGCTTGTTCATACGGCGCCTAGTTATGGTGATGCAGACTTTATTCTTGGCAAAAAGTATAACTTAGAAATGGTTTTTGGTATTGATGATGATGGAAAACTTAATAAAGAGTCAGGAGAATTTGCTGGACTATATTTTGAAGATGCTAACAAAGCTGTAATTACAAAATTAAACGAATTAGGTGTTTTACTTAGCGTAAAAAACATTACTCACTCTTATCCTCATGATTGGCGTACTAAAAAACCTGTAGTCTTTAGAGCAACTGCTCAATGGTTCTGTTCAATTGAAAGCATAAAAGATGAAATAATTAATGAAATTGAAAACAATATAACATGGCACCCAGAGTGGGGGAAAGTAAGGCTTAAAAACATGATTGAAGGTCGTGGCGATTGGTGTATTTCTCGTCAAAGAGTTTGGGGAGTACCACTTCCAATATTTTATAATGAAGATGGTAGTCCAATCTTAGATTATGATGTTATGATGCACGTAGCAGACTTATTTAGAGAACATGGTTCTAATTATTGGTTTATGAAAGATGCTAAGGATTTACTACCAGAAGGTTATACTAATCCTGCAAGTCCTAATGGCAAGTTTACTAAAGAACAAGATATAATGGACGTATGGTTTGATTCTGGAACTACTCATACAGGAGTATTATGTGCAAGAGGCTTAGATTATCCTGCTGATATGTATTTAGAAGGTTCTGATCAATATCGCGGTTGGTTTAATTCATCATTAATTTGTGGAGTAGCAATGCATGGTAAATCCCCATATAAAACTTGTGTATCTCATGGATTTACTTTAGATGGTAAAGGCAATAAGATGTCTAAGAGCTTGGGTAATGGAGTTGATCCTTTAGTTGAAATCAATAAAAGAGGTGCTGATGTATTAAGATTATGGGCAGCAAGTACTGATTATACTGAAGATGTAAGAATTGGTGATGAAATCCTTAAACAAGTTCAAGAAAGCTATCGTAAAATTAGAAACACATATAAATTTATCTTAGGAAACTTAAATAATTTTGCTCCTAATAATGACTTAGTAAGTTTTGAAGATATGCCTTTATATGATCAATATATGATGAATGAATTAAATAATTATACTAAAAATGTAATAAGTTCTTATGAAAAGTATGAATATCAAAATGTATACAAATTAACTAATAACTTTATTACCTTTACATTATCTAATTTTTATCTAGATTTTACAAAAGATATTTTATATATTGAAAAGGAAAACTCATTTACTAGAAGAAGTGTTCAAACTGTTCTTTATAACATAATTAATAATTTAGTAGTTCTTCTTGCTCCGATTTTACCTTACACATCAGAAGAAGCTTATAAATATATTCCAGGTGAAAAACTAGAAAGCGTTCATTTATGCGATATGCCAGCTGTTAAAGAATATACATTTGATGAAGATCTATGGAATTTATTCTTTAATATTAAATCAGATGTATTTAAAGCTTTAGAAGAAGCTCGTAATGAAAAGATTATTGGTTCTTCTTTAGAAGCTGAAGTTAAAATTAATTTAAATGCTAAATATCAAGATGTGGCCGATAAATTAGGTTCTGTTCTCCATCAACTATTAATCGTTTCAAAAGTAACTTTAACAACTGAGGACTTACCAAAAGGCGAATTTATAGGTGTATTAGTCAATAAAAGTGAAGGACACAAGTGTAATCGCTGTTGGAATTATGTTGATGAGCTTGTTGGAGATATTTGTCCTAGATGTGCTAATATCTTAAAAGATAATAATTAATTTAGTAAAAAGAAAAAAGGAAACATAATGGGTTGTTTCCTTTTAAAATGGATTTAAATTAAAAACTAAATTCGGTTGAACTTTCTGATTTTTCCTTTTGTTTTTCTTCAAGAACATCGCTAATATTAATCAATATGTAGCCTTTAACAGCTTCACTAGAAAATGGTGAAAGCATTACCAATTCTTTTACATTTAATATATCTCGGTCTGAAATATATAATAGCCAAGTTTTAAATTTTAATATACAATTTGTGGTTAAGATACCAGGAACAGCAAATAAAAGCTCAGCTAATATTTCTGATATATTTAAAAGCACAGATGTCAACATATATTCATTCATTTCTTTTTTTTCTTTTGCATTAAGTAAATCAAACATATTATTATATTCTTGTTTAAAACTTTGATCAGCATCTTCAAAGCTCTTAGAAATCAGATTGTCTTCAACTTCTTTACTTAAATATATATTTTTATAAAATAGTGTAATTAAAAAGCTAATAATTGATTGATTAAAATCATCTTTTTTTCTTTCTGCCAATAAGCTTAAAACATATCTAGTTCTTATTGAGCTTGTGAATTTAGCATCAAAGCATGATGTAAGTAAATTTTTCTTTTCTTCTTCACTGAGATTACCTAAATTAGAACGTCGAACATAGCCAATTAAAATTTCATAAACCCTTTGTTTAATCATCCTATTTTTGCCCGCAGTTTCATCAGCAAAAATTGTAAGTTCAGAATCTGATAATTCAAAAAGGTCACATGCCATTCCTAAATCATGTTGATTATTATCAAAATAACTAAATTCATCATCTTCGACAATTTTTAAGGCACTTAATCTATCAATTAAAGCTTTCTTCTTTTCTTGATATTTTACTTCTGTTTCCTTACTAATTTCTAACATACATAACTCTTCATAAACACTGTAAATGTCAAATTCAATTTTTGTTATTCTTTCTAGAACATTTGCACAACTATTTGATAACGTCATATTATTTATCTCCTTTAAGTTTTAAATTTTTATTAGCTGAAAGCAGTCTTGGATTTTGTTCTTCGGCAATTATATCAAGTATTTCTTTTTTGATGCTAGCATCTTTAAATTCTTCATCAAACACAATTTTTTGCTCTAATTCTTTAATTCTAATAGGGGAAAGATAGAATATATGAGCTTTAAATAATGCTATTTGTTCTAAAACTACATCTGGACAATAAGCAGCTTGAAGAACCTTTAAAATATAAAGTAATGATTTGATGCTCGTATTTAAATAATCATCTATTAATCTTTTTATTTCTTCATCTGGTAAATTACAATTTTGCTGATGAAGTACTGGCATAGTGTATGGTAATTTTCTAAAATTGGTTTTTAATAGAAGTAGCTCGGCATCTTTATTTAACATTGCAAATTCATAAAATTTTATTCGGTAATTTTTAACATTTGTTATTTTTCCTTCGGCAATTAATTCAAGAAGTAAATCAATTTTTTTAAATTGAACAGCTTTTTGAATTTGTGTAATAACTTCTATCTCAGCATCTTTTCTTTCTTCAAAACTACCACTTTTTAAATATTTTTCACCTAGCAATACAAAAAGGTAATTGTATATTCTTCTTCTAACAATATCATCATCTGTTTTACCATTTTTTTTAGGTGTATGTGATTTAATAATAAAGTTGGTAGCACTTGTTAAATAATCAGCATTTGTTTCAAGATAAAGATACTCAATACTTTCTAAGGCAGATAGGTTCGTCAATCTTTCGATTAGTTCTTGTTTTCTTTCATTATACTCGTCATCTTGCAAACTTTCTGCTTCAACTAAAGCTTTATAAGTATCAATGATCATACTACCATACTTGCAAGCATCATTTAATGCTGTTAGCATACCATTTGAATATGAATGTTTCGCAGGCATAATAAAAACCCCCCTTTTTTTACAGGAAGTTATAATAACACAATTTTTGAGGGAAATCAAGCTGTTTTCTGTGCGCTTTGTAAGGGGGTGTTTCTGCCTATCAGTTTAAAAAGCGTAATTAATAAAAAAATAATACCGGATAGTCCGATATTATCTATTGTAGAATTCAACAATTAATGATTCGTTGATATCAGCGTTAAGTTCGCTTCTTTCTGGAAGTCTAATATAAGTACCAGTCATTTTCTTATCATCAAATTCCACATATGCAGGGCGATTTAAAGTATTTTCTAAAGCAGCCTTCATAGCAGGATGATTTAAAGATTTTTCTTTAATTGATATAGAACTTCCTGGTTTAACGTTATAAGAAGGAATATTCACTGATTTACCATTTACTAAAATATGTCCATGGTTAACTAATTGTCTAGCGCCTCTTCTTGTATTGGCTAATCCCATACGATAAACAACATTATCTAATCTACTTTCAAGAAGTTTAAGTAAGTTTTCACCAGCAATTCCTTTCATTTTTGAAGCTTTTTCAAAAGTTCTATGGAATTGTTTTTCAGTTAAACCATACATAAATCTTACTTTTTGTTTTTCTTCAAGCTGAATACCATATTCACTTAATTTTTTTCTTTTGCTTGTTCCATGAATACCAGGTGCATAAGGTTTTTTAGCAAGTTCCTTACCATTTTCTAAAACAGAAAAGTTTAATCTACGTGCCTTCTTATAGATAGGACCAGTATATTTTGCCATAATTTTTCTCCTTTCTAAGTAAAAAGAAAGAAATCCTAAGATTATTAAGTGTGTTTGCTATCTTTTTCCCTTAGGCAGTTTAAGTTACTAAAGTTATTTCAAGTAAACACAAAATTTAATAATATACTTAGAAATCTGCCTAAATACGTATGTATTATATAGTACTTTAAGCGATTTTGTCAATAAAAATCAAAATAGCGAACCTCCGTTCGCTTGCGGGGGGGGTATTTTATGATACTATTAACATGAAAATAAGGTGGTA
>CAZPSA010000041.1:0-11311 GCA_964589375.1 uncultured Clostridium sp. | reverse complement strand
AATTTTCCCGCTAATGTTTAAATTTTTTTGAGACATTTTCCTAAATTATTGACATGTTAATCCATGTCCAAAAAAACTCACACTTTAATGTGAGCTATCTTGAATACCAAAATATATTTTTATTAGGTAAATTTAATAGTTTTTGAGGATCTAATGTCTTAGCTAGGAAGGTACTATAACTTGTATAAGTACTCCCATACCAACCTTCTGCTATTGTAAAGTGTAAGTGAGCTCCAGTTGAACAGCTTTCCCATGATCTAGTCTTGCTTCCTCCTCCAACTGTCCCAATTACAGTATTACTTGTAACAGAATCACCGACTTTAACATTTATACTAAGTAAATGTAAATAAGCCGAAGTATATTTCTTACCATTAATAGTATGATAAATATATACTTGTTTGCCACCACAAGTCTTTTTACTAGTATTATTAATGATCATACCTACTTTACCATTTGCGGTAGAATAAACACTTGTTCCTTCACTATTACCTCCAATATCTACTCCCGAGTGAAATTTACTATAACCATAGATTGGGTGAATACGATAACCAAAGTAACTAGTAATTGTCCCCTTAGTTAAAGGTTTACTAAATCCAGTATCCCCTTTAATCTTAACACAGTCATCTAAATTCTCATTTTCTTTACATCCTAATTTTTCATAATACTTAATTAATTCGTTTGTAGCATCAATTTCATCTTGAATATCCATTGTAATTTCTGTTATTTCAGATAAATCTGCATTTAATGATGTAATACTTTTTTCTAAAGAAGCAATATTATTATTAAGTTCTTCTTCTTTTTTGGTAAGTTCAACTTGTAATTCTTCATTTTGAGTTATTTTATTTTGCCAAGATTCAATTTGTTCATCTTTAAAATCCAATAATTGTTCTACTACCTCATAACGATAAATTAAATCAGCATAACTAGTAGCTGCAAAAACATATTCTAAATAAATATTATCACTTTTAGATTGTTGATATTGGCTTAATAATTCTTTAATTAAGTCTTTACCTTTAGATATATCATAATTAAGTTCTTCTATTTCTTTTTTTGCTTCTTCAATTTTAGTTCTACCTTCATCTATAGCGTTTTTATTATTATATATATCATTTTTAGCACTATTAATTTGTTCTTTGGTATTACTTTTTTTATTATCTTGTGCCGTTTTTTTACTCTTTAAATTACTAAGTTCTTTTCTAAGCTCCGCTAAAGTTTTAGCATCACTAGAAGCACTAACAGATAAATTAAAGGATAAAAATGCCATTAATATTAAAATAAATATATTAAACTTTCTCATATTGTTAAATACTTTCTAACAGCTTTTACACTAGCAAACATTCCAACGACCGTGCCAATAATTGCTAAATATAATGATACTCTATAA
This sequence comes from uncultured Clostridium sp., assembly GCA_964589375.1. Taxonomy (GTDB): domain Bacteria; phylum Bacillota_I; class Bacilli_A; order RF39; family UBA660; genus CAG-533. The sequence goes on along the minus strand of CAZPSA010000041.1, from coordinate 9,927 downwards.
ATAATACTAGTAGGATCAGATAATTTTATTAAGCCCATAAATCCAGCTGATGACGCTAAAGTAAGCTCATTATAAGCTAAGGTATAACCAAAAATTGTAATTAAAATTGGGACTATAGAGCCAAATAATCCAATTAGAAAACCTTCAATTAAGAATGGCAATTTAATAACTGTATTACTTGTTCCAACTAAACGCATAATATCAATTTCATTTTTACGACTAAAAATAGTTATTTTAATTGTATTGTTTATTAAAAAGGTAGTTACTAAAATTAAGCCAATAACTAATACAATCGTACCTTTACGAATAACATCAAATACTTTAATCATATAGTTAACACTATCTTCACCATATTTTACTTTGTCAACTTTATCTAAATTTTTAATTGTAGTTGCTGTTTCATTAATATCTTTTATATCGTCTACTTCAATTATATATGAATCTTGAAATGGATTTTCATCATCACCAAATGCTCCAATTAACTTAGAAAAATCATCATTTTCATTTTTCATTTCAGTTTTTATTTCTTCTTTAGATTTAAATACTACATTTTTAATGTTATCTATTTTTTTAATATTTTCATAGGTTGTATTTAATTCTTCAAGGGTTATATCTTTATCCATAAAAACAGAAATAGTCATTTCTTCTTCAATATCTTTCGTAATATTATTAACATTATATGATACTAAAAAGCCAATTGCGACTAATACTAGGGTTATGATTGTACAAGTAATAGAAGCCATTGATAATGATAAATTACGAACTATACTTTTACCAGCATTACAAATGCTTCGCCCAATTATTCTAATTACTTTCATTTACTTTATAACTTCCTTTCAAGTAGTCACCATCAATTATACCATCTTTAACTACTACAACTCTTTTTTTCATTCTATTGACGATATCTTTATCATGAGTTGCCATTACTACTGTAGTACCTAGTTCTTTATTGATTTTATCAATTACTTCCATTATTTCTTTTGATGTATCAGGATCTAAGTTACCAGTTGGTTCATCACATAGTAATAATTTTGGTTTATTTACTATTGCTCTTGCAATACATACTCTTTGTTGTTCACCGCCAGATAATTCGTAAGGAAAGCTTCTAGTTTTGTCTGATAAGCCAACTTGTTCTAGAGCTGAAAGCACTAAAGGTTTTATTTCTTTTGACGATAATCCATAACTTTCTAGAGGATAAGCAACATTTTCATATGCCGTTAATTTAGGTAATAGTTTGTAGTCTTGAAATACAATACCTATTTTTCTTCTTAGTTTATATATTTTACTATTTTTAAGTTTTACAACGTTTATTCCTCCGACTGTAACACTACCTTTAGTAGGTTTTTCTTCTCGATATAGTAGTTTTATTAATGTTGATTTCCCACTTGCTGTATGACCAATAACAAAAACAAAGTCACCTTTCTTTATTCGCAAGTTTACGCCAGCTAGCGCTGTAACTCCATTTTTATATACTTTATAAGTGTCTTTGAATTCTATAAATTCCATAAATTACATACCACCTTATATGCAAATTATATCATAAATTGGATTTTTTTCTTTATTATAAGATGAATTTGACAATTTTTGGCAAAATAGTTGTAAACATATCTTAGATATTAATATTAAAGTTTGGCAAAATAAAACCCCGTAAGTACGGAGTTAAAATACTAAATAGTGGGAGTGTCGTAATACTATCTTGAGAAAGAAATGAGGTTGCTAAGGATGAAAACTTATAATAAAGTTCTAAAGAACACTGTTATCATTTTGTTACTTTCTATTTTACTGGTGTTAGCAATTAAAAAATAGACACTCTTAAGTACTTAGTATCAACCCTATTTATAGAGACGACATTCACTGGCAAAATTGAATATTTCTCTTTTTGTTTTATGCGAGTTTTCTAACTTTCATACTAATAATAGTACAAATTATTGCTACTATCAAAAAACACTGCTTCACTTTTTATATAGGTTTCTAATACTACTATTTATAATAGTTGGAGTAGTATTACAAAAATCACATATAATTTCTAATCTCCTTTTTGATAATATTTATCGTTTTAATCAATCCTTTCTTTGAAAGACTTTTTTCTAAACAAGAAAAAATCAATCCTAATTTAGAATTGATTGTCTATTTATTCTCGATACTTATAAAAGTTCGAGTGGATTTCCTATGGTGTCCCCGACGTGATTCGAACACGTGACCCTACGCTTAGAAGGCGTATGCTCTATCCAGCTGAGCTACGGAGACATCTAACTGAACAAATTGATTATATAATATTTTTTTAGCCATTTCAATCATTTTTTAGCTTTTTCTCAATTTTTCAGTATTTTTCTTAAAATTACTATTCAATATCCATATATTTTTGATACTTACTAATAAGGCCAATATGTTCTTTAGTAAAAGATGGCTTCATCTGAAAAATGCCAGGATATGAGTTTCCTTCAATAATTACCGGTCCATCGTTAGTAATAGCAATATCCCATCCAACATATCTTACGCTGGGTATAATTAAAGCAGCTTCCTTTACCATTTGACAAGCCTCTTTATACATTGGAACTTTAAATCCCGTTATCTTTATCTTACTAATTGGATGCTCAGTAAAATAGTTATCTTTTTGATCAATGGCTGGAGTTAAAATTATGCCATTATCATCTAAAAATGTATACATGCTACCACTACTAAAGTTGTCTGTTACTCCCCCATTACCAATTTTAAAAATACTATTTAAAACTACAACATCATTATTATCCGTAACGAAAGTAAAAATTCGCATCGTATTAACCGCTCCATCATATAACTTATTAATTTCATCATGCTGACTAATACACTGTTCAATTAAATTACTATTATTTTGTAATATTTCTTGATAAATAGTATCAATCTTACTTTGTTTTGTAATTTCATATTTTAAAATACCTTTACCACCAGAACCATCAATTGGCTTACAAATTATAGTCTTATTTTTAGCAATAAATTTTTTAAATTCAGCTAGATTATGATCATTTAAAACCATATAATCTCTTTTAAGATACATTTTAAAAAGATTATTAAATATAACTTTATTATCAAATTTATTAAATTCTTTACTATTATTATACTTTTTAATAATTTGATTATTTTTAGTTCTAGTTAAATAAGTTTTTCTTTCATTACGTTTAAGATTATAAAATTCAAACTCTTGATAATCGTAATAACCAGCCCCATACTTAATTCCACAATAAATAATATCTATTAAGATTAAAATAAATAATTTATTCTCTTTTTTAGCGATATTTAAAGCTACTTTAAACATATTTTTAATATTTAAAGATTTTAAACAACGTAAAATATACTTTACTTTATTCATGGTATCACCTTCATAATATTATCATAAATATTTAGCTAAATAAAGTTTTTAAAAATTTTACTATATATCTTACTCCATCATTTAAAATAGTATCAATAGTGTTGGAAATAGTATACCCTACTTTAGATGATAAACTTTTATAATCATTATTATCTTTTATAATATAGTCTTTAATATCAACGGCTTTTCCTTGGGCGACATCATCTTCAAAGGCTTTTATTGCTTCTTTAGTTAGAGTTGTATCATTTGATACCTTTTTCTCATAGTATCCACTTAATGAAGTAAAATACAAAAAGATAAATATTGTAAAAAGAAAGCCAAAAATAATTTTAAATCTTTTACTAGACTTATTTGGTTTTATTTCCATTAGATACCTCCAATAACATGAGCTAAAGCATCTGCTAAAGCTAAAGTACTATTATTAATTTCATCTATTGTATTTTCAGGCCCACCAATTTCTACTAGAAACGTATTTTCATTAAAGTCTTGATTATACTGACTTCTTTTACCATAAAAAATATCACGCATTAAACCATCATAATTATTTTTTAAATACTCATTAAGCTTTAAAACTAGTTCTTCATTTTTTTCATAATTATCATGATTCATGCCAATTACAAACATCATCTTAGCGTACTTTTTATCATTAATCGTAGTTGTTAAAGAAACACTGTCACGGTGAAGATCAATAAAATACTTGAGAGAAGAATTATTTTGCTTTGCTCTTTCTAACCAAAGTTTACTAGCGTAATAAGACTCATTATAAGACCAATTATTTTCTCTTAAGACATCTTTTATATTTTCATCTTCAACAAGAGAGGAAATACCATAATTATCCAAACCTTTTTTTAACATATTTGCGGCCATATAAACAGTTGGAGTAATATTATAATTTTTTAAAGATCCTGCACTATATTCTTCGGTTTGGTGAGTATTATAAATATAGATTGTAGGCGCACTATTTAGATTACTAGCATTTTGTTCTGGCTTATTTAAATTATTTTCAACCTTTAGATTATCATTTTCTATTTTAGCCCCACTAAATGACATTTTTAAAATTGTTTCTGGTTCTTTTAAATTAAAATTAATAATATCATATAAAGTTAAATCACCAATTAAATTATTAGTACTAATAGCTAATAGTTCATTAACTTTTTGATTATTATTTTTAAAAGTAAAGTCTTTAAATAAGTATTTTATAGTAATAATAAATGATAAAATAACAAGAACAATACATAAAATCACTTTAATTAAATTATTATAATTTTTCCGTTTTTTCGCAATAAACATTTTGGGCATAAAATCACCTAGTACTAATATATTATTACTAAAATAAAATTTATGTCATATTTTGTTTTAAATAAATAAAAAGCGATTTATTCAATCACTTTTAATCTAGTTTTACACTTACTAGTTTAGAAACTCCTGATTCTTGCATAGTTATTCCATATAGTGTATTAGTATATTCCATAGTTCTTTTTTTATGGGTAATAATTATAAACTGAGTATTAGTATTTAATTCATTTAAATAACTACCAAACATATCAACATTCACTTCATCTAGAGCAGCTTCAACTTCATCTAGAATACAAAATGGAACTACTCTTATATTTAACATGCTAAATAATAAAGCAATTGCCGTTAAAGTTAATTCTCCACCTGATAAAGATTTAGGGTTTTTAATATCTTTCCCTGGAGGAACTGCTTTTATTTCTAAACCAGTGTTTAAAATATCATCAGGATTAGTTAAAATAAGTTCTGCATTACCACCTCTAAATAGTTTCTTAAAGACATTTTTAAATTCGTTATTTAAAGAATTATAAGCATTTGTTAATTTATCTTCCATTGTACTATCTAATTCATTAATAATTGATAATAGATCTTCAATTGAGGTATTCAAATCAGTTCTTTGCGAAACTAAAAAGTCATAACGGGTTCTTACTCTTTCGTATTCACTAATAGAACCAGTATTTACTTCACCTAAGTTTTTAATAGCTCTTTTTAGGGATGATACTTTACTTCGAGCTTCTTCAATATCTTCTTCTAATTCATAACTAGAAGCTTTTTCATAAGTCATTCCATACTCTTCATTTAATCTTAGTAAATAATTATCAAGTTTATATTCATCTTTACTTAAAGCTAGTTCAAGATTCTTTAACTCATTATATTTTTTATTATAATCATTATTTTGTTTTTTATTATTTAATTCAATTTCATTTATTTCACTTTGAAGATCATTTTTACTATTTTTTAAATCATTAAGTAGACTTTCAATATTAACTTTTTGAGCTTCTACTTTATAGTATTCATTTAATATTTCTTCTATTTTTAATGAAGCAGTATCATTTATTAAACTACTAGTACCAGATAATTCATTATTTAAAGAAGATAGATCATTATTTAAAGTATTTAATTCATTTTCTTTGCGAATAATACTTTCTTTACAATTATTAAATTCATTATTAAGATTATATATTTTGTTTTCTAATATTTTTAAATTATGATCTAATTCATTTACTTTTTCTTCTTCTAGTTTTAAATCATTGGTCTTTTCTTTTAGAAGTTTAATTTTGCTTTCAAGTTCAAATTTTTGATTAACTAAACCAGCGGCATTCTTACTAGCTCCACCGGTTATACTACCACCTGCTGCGACTACATCACCTTCTAGAGTTACAATTCGGTAAGTATGATTTATTAGTTTACTTATAGAATTAGCACTTATTAAATCTTTAACAATTATAGTATTACCAAGCGCATTTAATACAGCACTGCGATATATTTGATTATATTTAACTAAAGATGCTGCTGTCCCAATAAATCCTGGGCTATTAACACACTTATTTAAAGTAATATTGTCTATCCCTCTAGGTTTAATTGTACTTAAAGGAAAAAAAGTTGCGCGGCCAATTCCATTTTGTCTTAAATAATTTATTGCTTCTTTAGCATTATTTTCATTATCAACAATAATAACACTAGCATTAAAACCTAAAGAAATATCAATCGCGGTAGCGTACTCTTCTTCAGTCTCAATTAGTTTACCTAAAACATTATGAATACCACTTAATCTTGTATTATTTAAAACACATTTAACTGCATATGGAAGTTTACTATCATTTTCTATAGTATCTTTTAATATTTCAATTTGATTTTTTAAAGATGCTTCTTCCTTATTTAACATTGATAGTTTATTAAGAATTAAATCTTTATTAATCATTAAAGAACGTTTTTCGTTTTCATTATCTTTAATATTTAAACTTAGCTCATCTTTATTTTTATTTTTAGAGATAATTTCATTCTTTAAAACTTCTATATTATTTTGTGTTCTTAAAATATTTTCTTTAAGTACAATAATATTATTTTGAAGTTTAACATCATCTACCTCATATTTTTGTCTTTCAATCATGATTTGTTTTTCACTATTTAAATCAGATAATTTCTTAGTTAATTTATATAATTCTTCACTTTTACTATTAATAGTTTCTTCTAGAGAAGCTAATTTGTGTTTTAAAGTATCTGTTTTGGTTGTATCTATGGTTTTAGAATTATCTAAAATTTGAAGTTCACTACTAAGTTTTTCTTTAATTTTATTATTATCTTTAACCACCATATTTAAAGACGTTATATCTTCTTTTAATAACGCTATTTCAGTATTAGTTAATTCTTTCTTATAAGAAAGATATTTATTGGCAACTTCTGCTTGGGCTTTTAAGGGTTCAACATTAATAGCAAGTTCATCTATAACTAAATTTATTTTAGAAAGATTATCACTAGTTTTCTCTAGTTTTCTTAAAGCTTCTTCTTTTCTTTTTTTATATTTTAATACACCTGCGGTTTCTTCGATTATTTTTCTTTTTTCTTGGGCACTACCATTAATTATTTCTGTAATTTTACCTTGAGAAATAATTGATAGAGAATTAACTGAAGAACCAGAGTCTAAAAATAAATTAGTTATATCTTTTAATCTTACTTCATCATTATTAATAAAGTATTCATTTTCTCCTGTTGCATATACTACTCTTTTGATCTCTAGTTCGGTTAAATCACTATTTAAGTAGTGATCGGAATTATCAAAGGTAAGAGCGACCCAACATCTAGTTAAGGCATTACGAGATTTAGAACCACTAAAAATGACATCTTTTGAAGAATTGCCTCCTCTGATGTCTTTTAAAGATTGTTCTCCTAAAACCCATCTAATTGCATCAACAATATTACTTTTACCGGAACCATTGGGACCAACAATACCAGTTATACCATCTTTTATATCAATTGTAGTTTTATCAGCAAAACTTTTAAAACCATGTAAGCTTATTTTTAATAATTTCATTTAAGTATTCCACCTGCACTTTTTAATATAGCATCTTTAGCGGCATTTTGCTCGGCTTCTTTTTTACTTTTACCAATGCCGGTTCCATAAACCATATCCTCAACTAAAACTTGGACTTCAAATACTCGATCATGAGCAGGCCCCATTTCTTTAATTAAACGATACACTACACTTTTTTGGGTCGTTTGGACTAATTCTTGTAAATATGATTTATAATCACTTAAAAACATAGTGTCTTGATCAATAAAAGGTAAAATACTATCTAAAATAAATTCTCTAGCTTTAGATAAGCCATTATTTAAATATATCGCGGCAATAACAGCTTCAAATACATCTGCTATAATTGTTTCATTAATGGTATTTTCTAATCCATGACCAAGTTTAATATATTTTTCTAAATTGATTTTCTTAGCATATTCAAATAAAGCTTTTTCACAAACAAAACGAGCTCTTTTCTTCGTCATTTCGCCTTCAGATAATTTAGTATTCTTATAAAAATATTCACTAGTAACAAGTTCTAAAACCGCATCACCTAAAAATTCTAATCTCTCATAACTTTCACAGTGGTGCTCATTCGCATATGATGTATGAGTAAGAGCGACTTGTAAAATCTTATTATCAGCATTAATATTATATTTAGTTAAATCCATGATATCACCTTGTACCTTTAACAATTATACATGAAAACCTAGGTTAATTCTAGTTTTTTTAAAAGTTCTTTTAAAATTAAATGATTTGTAGTAGAATTAGTTATGATGATATATGAAAAATGTATTAATTAAATTAATTGAGTTATATCAAAAAATGCCTCTTAAATGTCATAATTATTGTCGATTTACACCAACGTGCTCTCAATACATGAAAGAAGCAATATTAACATATGGGACTTTAAAAGGCTTAAAATTAGGAATAAAAAGATTATTAAAATGTCGTCCATTTGGTAAATATGGATATGACCCATTAAAGGAGAATTTATGAAAAATACTATAAAATTATTTATATTAGGAATTATGCTATTAAGTTTAACTGGTTGTATAAAAAAAGATAATTACGAAAATATTAATATTAATACAACTGTTTATCCAATATATTATATAACTAAATATTTATATGATGATTATTCAGAAATAAATAGTATTTATCCTAACGGAACAAATCCTAGTGAATATACTATTTCTAATAAAAAATTAAATGATTTTAGTAAAGGCGATTTATTTATTTATAATGGTTTATCTAATGAAAAAGATATTGCTGCTGAATTACTTGATAAAAATAAAAAGATGGAAATAATTGATGTTGCCCAAGGTTTAGATGTAAAAAGTGATGTATGTGAATTATGGCTTAGTCCTTCTAATTTTTTAATGATGATGACAAATATTAAAAATCATTTAAAAGATTATATTACAAATAAGTCAATATTAGATAGTATAGATAATAAATATGATGAATTGAAGGTGCAGATTTCTGAAGTTGAAGCTGAACTTTTCCTCATTGGTGATAGTGCTAGTAATAAGAAAATTATTGTAGCAAGTAATGCTTTTAAATTTTTAGAAAAGTATGGGTTTGAAGTAATTAGTATTAGTTCAGAAGATGAGAATTCAAATACAAATATTAGTCGGGGAGAAAAGTATTTTTCTGCTAAAGAAAATAGTTATTTATTTATTTTAGATAATACGGAAGATAATGAAACAATTAAAAAATTAGTTGATAGCGGCGCTAGTAAACAAACTATCTCACGCCTTTTAACTTTAACTGAAGAAGAAAATAAAAACAATTATGATTATATTTCTTATATTAAGGATTTTATTGAAGCAATAAAAAAAGAGGTTTTATAGTAAGCCTCTTTTAAAATTTTAGAGAAATTTTATTTTTTAAATTAACAACAATTGACAAGAGTAGCAAATTTATAGTACAATCTATTTGTTGGCATGGAGTAGTACTCAAGAGGCTGAAGAGGCGCCCCTGCTAAGGGTGTAGGTCGGGTAACCGGCGCGAGAGTTCAAATCTCTCCTGCTCCGCCATTTTATTATTTGGCGAAAAGTTAGATTTTACTTAAATTTATACTAGTATTTTTAATTTTTTGTGTTATAATGAATAAGTACTCAGTTTTGCCCAGTTAGCTCAGTTGGTAGAGCAACTGACTCTTAATCAGTGGGTCTAGGGTTCGAATCCCTAACTGGGCACCATTTATTATTATATTTACAAATGGGCTTGTAGCTCAGCTGGTTAGAGCGCACGCCTGATAAGCGTGAGGTCG